>DTZW01000277.1 GCA_012961165.1 Gammaproteobacteria bacterium
AATGTCAGGATGCTGGTTGTCCAACATGATGGTGAACCTGGATGGATCATCAGTCGGTTCTTTTCGATATAACTTTTTCTGCATATAGGATTGAAAGTTCGTCGGTATGACCTGCAACCCATCCACGAATTCAATCTTCCAGCATGGTCGCTGCCGCCAGATTTCTTCCAGTTTTTTTTCGTCTGGCAGATTGATGCCGAAAATATGGCAGCTAAGTGGAGGGTTCAATCGATGCAGATAGGTATCTACAATGATTTCGGAAACAGTTTGTGCCTTATCCAGATGGAACAGGGCGCATTCCCCGAAACCTGTCCTGGCTGATTCCCAACCGAGCATGTAATCAACTTCCCGGTTTCCCGTTACCGCGTCACGTGGTTTCCCGTAGTGTTCGTTAGAGACGTGGGAGATGGTCGCCTGCTCCAGCAGGTTAATTTGGTCGGCTTCACTGGTCTGGTTTTCACCGAGCAGGTTGACCCTGGCAATGCCGCCTTCATGGTAGCACCGAACCAGGCATTCGCTGGCAATGGTGGGCTCTACGTCAAAAGTGTGTTCCTTATCCGGCGCCAGGGGTGTTCGCGCGACCACCTCAGTCCGACCCTGGTCATCAACCAGTTCGACGGCAACTTCAGGCACCTGGTTACCGGTAAACCATTTTGTACTGATACTTATTCGCGATACCGCTGCACGATTCTTTAACCCGATATGTATCCAGTGATAGGCGTCATCGTTGAAGCTGAATTCGTTATTGTCAGTCAGACTGGTTGCCTTGTGCCTGGCTGTCTCGAATCCCCAGTATTTGGCCCCCATATGGGTGAAGTTACCGGTACATTCTTCCGGTTCATCGGGCCTTACGACCTGATGCGGATTAGTGAAGGATGAGTCGCTGTAGGAGATTAAAAAAGCGTCTAAAAGTCTCATAGACGTGTGTTACTCATTTGTATTTCTATCCTATGCTCACCCGTCAGCCTGACTTCGTCATAGTTCTCATCATCCGAGATTCGATCGACCACAAGAAAGTCCGAAATACCTCCCAATGCCAGGTTGTAGTGATGCCAGACTCCCTTGTGATAGTTCACCCCTTGGTTGGACCGCGCAAGAAAGGCGACGATGGCGGATGGATCCAGCTCGCCGGGTGGTGCAACCACCACAAGATAAGGAGAGGTGCCCAGGGGATAAAATGCCTGGCTGCTTAATGGGTGACGCTCCATGATTTTCAATATCATGGGCTGAGGTTGAGGGTTCGATCTAAAGATATTGAGACCGGGCCTTCCACCTTCTGCAGACAGATCCAGATCGGCTAAATCATGGTAGCGAGTAGTGTTGCCTTCATTGATCGATCTTGTCTTTACATTGCCAGCCTCGATGACATCTCCGAAGGGTTTGAAATCAGCATGGGTTAAAGGGATTGGTGTTATCGATCGTGCCACGTCGTTCTCACACTTCAGTCCGTTTAATTGCGCTGTTAGCCCTAGTGTACCAATTAGTGCAGCAACGAAAAGTCCAAAGCGATGAGTTTACGGAAATGAAGGACGGCAAACAGTCCAATTTGGTGCGTGTTGTGTGCGTTATTGGTGCAACCGGTGGTGCCTGTTAGGGAGCGGTGACTAAACAAACGAGGAAAGACGGGTAAATTTGTCTTGGCATGAATTCTGCAATACTACTCTCGACATTTAACAGTTAGGTCGTGATCGATGGGCAAGGCGTCTCGACCTCAAACTTATTTTCTAAACAAGGGGATTGCTATGCCAAAATATTTTTCATATCGAACAATTACAGCAGCTGTTACCACAGCCGTTTTTTCTTTATCACCGAATGCCTACTCTGACGGTTTTGATCTTAGTGAAAAACTTAGCGTGACTGGTTTTATCGACATGTCCACCGTGCGAGTAGAACCGGACCACGGGGACAATTCAACGGAAAGCGGTTTTGACCAGTTCGAGATCGACCTTTTGTTTGACTTTGGTTCTGGCCTTTCGGCTCAGGTTGACCTGGAGTACCAGGACGATGGGGATGGCGAAGAGTTCGACGTCGAGCAAGCCTTTTTTACTTATGGCGTAAACGACGCATTGAGTTTCAAGGCCGGTCGATTCCTGAGCTATTCCGGGTGGGAGACAGAGGATCCTACAGGCTTGTATCAATTTTCAGGTACTGGCTACGCCAAGTACTTCTATGGTGGCTACCAGCAAGGAGTCTCGACCTATTACAAAGGACCCGGGTTCGATGTGGCTATGTCCGTTGTGAATGATCTGGGCGATTTGAAAGGCGAGAACCGGGATTCTAACGACCTTGGGGTTGAGTTGATGTTAGCGGTAAATCCTGTTGAGGCATGGACCATGAAGGGGTTTTACATGACTGACAAACTGGATGGAACCAATGAGGACACAGACCTTATAAACGTCTGGACCAGTTACACAGTCGCTGACTGGACATTCGCTGCAGAATTTAACCAGTCCGAAAATGCCCCTGCGGCGGTAAGTTTTGCCGGTGTCGGGGCGGAGGCAGATGGCTATCTGCTAATGGTTAACTATGCATGGGAAAAGTTTGGCCTAACTTTTCGCTATCACGATTGGGAGGTTGAAACCGATGCGGGAACCACCGTTGAAGATCTGAGTGCGTTTACGCTGGCGCCAAGTTATGCGGTATCTGAAAACCTTTTAATCATCTTTGAATACAGAATGGACGATGACGACCTCACTAACGAAAGCACAGACACATACGCGCTGGAAGCACTCATTACCTTCTAAGCGAACCACAACTGTGATCGCTGTTTAAACCCAGCGGTTGGACGAAACCAAAACTAAGGGTGAACATATGAAACTAAAACGACTTTTAACTACGACAGCCGCATCTCTGCTGCTCTCGTTATCATCAGCTGCCATGGCAGCAGAGACGATTAAAGTGGGTGTCCTTCACTCACTTTCCGGGACTATGGCGATTAGTGAAACGACACTGAAGGATACAGTGTTGATGATGATCGAGGAGCAAAACAAGAAAGGAGGGTTGCTCGGCAAGAAGCTGGAAGCCGTGGTCGTTGACCCTGCATCAAATTGGCCGCTGTTCGCTGAAAAGACAAGGGAGTTACTTTCCAAGGCGAAAGTCGATGTAATTTTTGGTTGCTGGACGTCTGTATCACGTAAGTCCGTATTGCCAGTGATTGAAGAGCTCAATGGCCTGCTGTTTTACCCGGTTCAGTATGAAGGTGAGGAATCTTCCAAAAATGTTTTCTATACCGGTGCTGCTCCAAATCAGCAGGCAATCCCTGCAGTTGACTACCTGATGAACGAGATTGGTGTGGAACGCTGGGTGCTGGCTGGGACAGACTATGTATATCCTCGAACGACAAACAAAATACTGGAGGCCTATCTAAAAGCTAAGGGTGTGTCCGATTCAGACATCATGATCAATTATACGCCGTTCGGACACTCCGATTGGCAGGGAATCGTGTCTGACATCAAAAAATTCGGCGGCACAGGTAAGCAAACAGCGGTCGTATCCACGATTAATGGCGATGCCAATATTCCCTTTTATAAGGAATTGGGTAATCGGGGTATCTCAGCGGAAGATATTCCAGTTGTGGCCTTTTCTGTAGGTGAAGAGGAATTGTCTGGCCTGGACACTAAGCCCCTGGTCGGACACCTCGCCGCATGGAACTACTTTCAGAGTGTAGAGAGTGAGGAAAACACAGCTTTCATCAAGCAATGGAAAGCCTTCATCAAAGATAACAAGCGCGTTACCAATGATCCAATGGAAGCAACCTTTATTGGCTTCAATATGTGGGTAAAAGCAGTAGAAAAAGCGGGTACAACTGATGTTGATATGGTTGAGTCTGCGATTATCGGAATGACCTCGCCGAACCTTACGGGTGGTACAGCGGTGATGAACAAGAATCATCACTTGTCCAAGCCTGTTCTGATTGGAGAAATTCAGGATGATGGGCAGTTCGAGGTCGTTTGGGAAACTGATGGTGTAGTTCCTGGTGACGCATGGTCAGACTTTCTGCCAGGTTCTATGGATATCGTGGCGGACTGGGTGCCACCCATCAAGTGCGGAAACTTTAATGTCAAGACGGCAAAGTGTTCAGGTCAGAACTTCTAACGGTGTATGATTGCTGAAATTGATTCGACAGGGTCTCCGTTCCGGCTCTGTCGAATTGATGAAAGTCTGTGTTGTCTCGCAAGAAGACAATCCCCCTGGTCTTCTTGCGGCCTTTCGCAGTATTAGCCAGGCGACTATTGCTATCACCAGATCACGGTAATCTATTTATTATGTTCTTAGCTGTAAGTTTTATTTCGCGTTACCAGGTCTTTAGGTGGTTGTTTGTCTTTTTGGTCTCTATTTCTATCCCGATGGAAGCAATGTCTTCAAGCGCTGGACTAGCCGAAATAGGGAAGCAGTTGACCCTCGTCAAACTAAGTAAGGTTGCCCATGTGCTTGACGAAATGGAGCAGCAAGGTGGAGACGAAGTGTTGCCGCTCTTTGAGGCGATGTTGGCGGGGAGTCTATATTTTGTTAAGTCTGATAAAACCCTTGTTATTGTGATTGAAAAAAATCCTGACGACGATTCAGTTGTTGTCAGCAATGCCTTTATCGGCAAAGAACACCTTAGCTTTACAAAAGCAGAACTCAAAAAGGTTAGAGTTAACAACAAATTACGTGGGATTCTGCGGAGTAAGATTGCTGAATTAACCCTTTCCAGCAGCGATCCGGTTATACGCGAATCAGCCGTTCAAAATATGTTACAAAGTCTCGACGAAGAAAACATCGGGCTTCTAAGTCGTGCGAGGTTAGTGGAAACATCACCCGCTATTATCGAGAAAATTGATTTGGCGCTAGCTATAGGTTTGCTGGATTCGACCGACGACGAACAGCGTCTGGTCGCTATTGAATCGTTGCGCGGGGTTGTTGAACCAGTCGTTAGAAACCGCTTGCAGTCGCTTATCGAGAAAGATAGCCAGGGCAAGTACCTGGAACAGAATAAATCCATCGTCTATGCATCGCAATCTGCGCTGCAGCAGATAGATCGCAAACTTCGCTTTTATGGTTTTATTGAGCGCGTGTTTTTTGGCTTTAGTCTGGGGTCGGTGCTCCTGCTGGCCGCGATTGGCCTGTCCATTACCTTCGGCGTGATGGGCGTCATCAACATGGCGCATGGTGAGCTGATCATGTTGGGGGCTTACACAACATATGTGATTCAGCAACAGTTCCCTAACCACATAGGGATATCTGTTTTTCTTGCCATTCCAGCCGCATTTGTCGTTTGTGGTCTGGTCGGGGTGGCGATAGAACGGGGAGTCATTCAGTTTTTGAAGGGGCGACCGCTTGAAACACTTCTCGCGACATTTGGCATTAGCCTGATTTTACAGCAGACCGTCAGGACTATTTTTTCTCCGCTCAATCGGCAGGTCAACACACCTGAGTGGATGTCCGGTGCTCTTCAAATTAACCCAGGTCTGGCGATTACCTATAACCGCCTGTACATCTTCATCTTCTCTCTTCTGGTATTTTTCCTGTTATTGCTGGTGATGAAAAGAACAGCGCTCGGTTTGTACGTCAGGGCAGTGTCACAAAACCGAGATATGGCTATGGCGCTCGGCATTCGGAGCAATTGGGTGGATGCCATGACATTTGGTCTTGGCTCCGGGATCGCTGGTGTCGCCGGTGTTGCACTTAGTCAGTTAACCAATGTCGGACCGAACCTTGGTCAAGCCTACATTATCGATTCGTTCATGGTTGTGGTTTTCGGTGGCGTGGGTAGTCTCTGGGGTACGCTGGTCGCTGCTTTTTCTCTTGGGATATTCAGCAAGTTCATGGAACCCGTTACCGGGACGGTGCTGGCGCAAATCTGTGTGTTGGTTTTCATTGTACTCTTTATTCAAAAGCGCCCTAGAGGGTTGTTCCCACAACAGGGGAGAGCCGCTGAATCATGACAGATATGGGTGTTCTTCCAGGGTTAGATCGGCCTGGTTTTTTGCGAAGCATGTTGCACAGCAAGGGAGGCAATACTTTCCTTGCGCTGCTGTTTACCGGCACGTTGTTTGCGGCAATGGGCAATTTGTTGGTGCCGCCAGATTCCCAGCTGTATGTCGATACCTATACGATTACGCTGCTCGGTAAGTACTTGAGTTTTGCACTGCTGGCTATGGCGGTAGACGTAGTCTGGGGTTATTGCGGCATATTGAGTCTTGGTCACGGCGCGTTTTTCGCACTGGGTGGCTATGGTATGGGTATGTATCTGATGCGTCAGATCGGTGACCGTGGTGTTTATGGTAATCCGGAGTTACCCGACTTCATGGTTTTCCTGAACTGGACCGAATTGCCATGGTTTTGGTACGGTTTTGATCAGTTTTGGTTCGCCGTAATCATGATTATGTTGGTGCCGGGATTCCTGGCGTTCGTTTTTGGTTGGCTGGCCTTTCGGTCGCGGGTGACTGGCGTCTATTTGTCAATCATGACCCAGGCGCTGACCTATGCCCTGATGCTTGCCTTCTTTCGAAATGAAATGGGTTTCGGCGGCAATAACGGTTTGACTGATTTCAAAGAATTGATGGGTTTCGATCTGCAGGCAGACAGTACGCGAGTTGCGCTACTGATCTGCACAGCCTTAACCCTTGGCGCTACCTATTTGCTCAGCCAGTTTATATTGTCCTCAAAGTATGGCCGGGTGATTGAGGCGATTCGGGATGGAGAGAGCAGGGTACGTTTTGTCGGTTACAAAACGGAAACCTACAAGGTATGGCTTTTTGTCTATTCAGCGATACTGGCAGCATTAGCCGGTGCATTTTACGTGCCTCAGGTTGGCATCATCAATCCCGGTGAATTTTCACCGATAAATTCCATAGAAATTGTTGTCTGGGTGGCGATTGGTGGGCGTGGCTTGCTTTATGGCGCGATCCTGGGTGCTATGCTCGTCAACTTCGCCAAAACCCAATTCACCGGGATCCTTCCTGAAGCCTGGCTTTTTGCCCTGGGTGCGCTCTTTGTGATTGTGACAGTATTTTTGCCCAAGGGTGTCGTGGGTCTTCTCTCAGTGAAAACCCGCTCGAACAATAAACCGTTACCAGGTTTGCTGGAGACCCGCGAGTGACCCGCCTGGACGCCTTCCGCGAGGTGATGCGCCGCGATCGGGTTTTTGATTTTATGCTTGATGAGACTTTACCTGCGGTCGATGTCTCTCATGGGGTGTTGTTGTACGTTGAAGGATTGAGCGTGAGCTTCGATGGTTTCAAGGCACTCAATAACCTGAATCTGTATGTGGATGACGGTGAGCTGCGTTGCCTGATCGGTGCTAACGGAGCGGGTAAAACAACGCTGATGGATGTGATCACAGGGAAAACCCGACCGGACGAAGGCGTGGTCTATTTTGGACAAACACATAACCTGCTCAACAAGAGCGAAGCTGAAATCGCCGAGTTGGGTGTTGGTAGAAAGTTTCAGAAACCGACTGTGTTTGAAGCGCTGACGGTATTCGAAAACCTTGAACTAGCGTTACGTATGGATAAGGGGATTGTCGCTAATCTCTTCTTTTCCCTGCGTAGTGATCAGGCTGACCTGATAGCTGGTGTGATTGATACGATTGGTTTGCAAACACAGATATTTCAGCAAGCTGGAGCCTTGTCCCATGGTGAGAAGCAGTGGTTGGAGATTGGTATGTTGCTGGTTTCTGAACCGCGTCTTTTGTTGGTCGACGAGCCCGTTGCTGGGATGACAGCAGAGGAAACTGAAAGTACTGCCGAACTTCTAACGGGTCTCGCCGGTAAGCGAACAGTCATTGTTGTCGAGCACGACATGGCATTTGTGCGCAGTATTTCGCGTGAGGTGACGGTATTGCATCAGGGGGCAGTGTTGGCTGAGGGGTCAATGGATGAAGTACAGAACAATCCCGAGGTTATCGAGGTGTATCTGGGGGAAGCGCCATGATTGAGCTACAGAATATTAATCAACTTTATGGAAGCTCGCAGATTTTGTGGGATCTAAGCCTGAAGTTGAGCAGAGGAAGTTGTACCTGCCTGATGGGTCGCAATGGCGTGGGAAAAACAACGTTACTCAAGTGCCTCATGGGACTGCTGACCATTGAATCGGGTGAAATTATTATCAATGGACACAATGTAACGAAGGAAAAGCCAGAGTTGCGTCCCAAGTTGGGTGTCGGGTATGTCCCGCAGGGACGAGACATTTTTCCGCAACTCACCGTTGAAGAAAATTTGAAAGTTGCGCTTGCGGGAAGAAGCGATAAGTCCAAGCGGATACCTCCTTTTATTTTTGATTTGTTTCCTGTGCTGGCGTCGATGATGACGCGACGCGGCGGAGATCTATCCGGTGGGCAGCAACAGCAACTCGCAATAGGACGTGCGCTGGTCATTGAACCGCAATTGCTAGTTCTTGATGAACCGAACGAGGGAATTCAACCTAACATTGTTAACCAGATTGGCGATGTCGTTACCTTACTCAATCGAGAGCGAGGAACCACGGTGTTACTCGTCGAGCAAAAGCTGGCGTTTGCTCGACGAGTAGGCAACGATTTCTATTTGATGGAGAAAGGTGAAATCGTGGCGTCAGGCGAAATGGATCAACTCAGTGACAACCTTATTCAGAAGCATCTTGCGGTATAACCTGCTCGATTGGTCCTAAATCCAGGTATGTCTATGCCGACTGCTCATCCAGGCGTTTATGGTTTCAGTATTGGAGTGTTTTTGTCTCCGGTATTATTATAGTGTAGTAACAGAGAATTTGACCCCTATTGGTAATCTAAATAACACGTGAATCTGGTTTTACAGCAACAATCCACCTGGTCGGCAAAGCTTTCGCTGCAGTTAGAAAACATTCAGGGCCGGACCAAACTTGTTCACCAGAAACATTTCGGACCGCTGCGTGTTCAAAAACAATTTTCCCAGGATGATGGTAGTTGTCACATTTATGTCCTGCATCCTCCAGGTGGGCTTGTCGGTGGTGATAGCCTGACGGTTCAGATTCGCGTAGGTGCTGATACCCAGACGTTAATTACTTCACCGTCTGCCGCTAAAGCCTATCGCTGCGCAGAGAATGCGCTCTCCCAACGTGTCAGCCAGGTGATTGAAGTCGCGGAAAATGCACATCTTGAATGGCTGCCCCAGGAAACGATTTTCTACGATGGCGCAAAGGCGGAAATCGACAATCAGGTAAGGCTGCACAGTAGCAGCAGTTTTTTGGGTTGGGAGATCCAGATGCTGGGAAGGCGCGCTTCAGGAGAGGGCTTTGCGAAAGGCGCCATTGACCAGTCTTCACGAATCTGGCGCGCGGATAAACTATGCCACCGGGAATGTTTGAGGGTGTCAGGGGACAACCAGATTTCAGCCTGGGGGCTAAACAGTGCGAGCGTGCTTGGTACACTTGTAGCGATACCGAAGCAAGGTGGGCTGCTGTCATTGGAAAATGCGGTTTCGCGAGTTCAATCGCTATTGAGTGGGCAATCCTGGGGCGTGACGCTCAGGGGCAGCACTTTATTAGTGCGTTACCTTGGGGATTCTGCCGAAACCTGCAGGCAGGGGTTCGGGCAGGCCAGGAAGCTTCTCGTGGAAGATGCAATATTCAATGGATCTACGATGGGCTACGAGCCGCGAATCTGGAAAACATAGGTATAGAAAACATAGGTATAGAAAACAATAGGTATAGAAAACAATAAGTATAGAAAACAAAAGGCACCGATATGGAATTGAGTCCGAGGGATAAAGACAAGCTGCTGATTTTCACAGCCGCTTTGCTCGCAGAAAGGAGGAAGGCACGGGGTGTGAAGCTTAATTACCCTGAAGCTATCGCGCTGATCTCAGCAGAGGTCATGGAAGGTGCGCGGGATGGTCGTTCAGTTGCCGAATTGATGTCGCACGGCAAGACAATTCTAAAGGCCGACGATGTGATGGAGGGCGTACCGGAGATGATTCCTGAGGTGCAGGTTGAAGCAACCTTTCCCGACGGTACCAAGCTGGTGACGGTACACGATCCGATCGTTTAAGGAGGAGTTATAACAATGCTACCGGGTGAATACATTCTTGATGACAAGGATATAGAGATAAATGCAGGCCGGGAAAAGTTTGGGCTTGAAGTCAAAAACACGGGTGACCGCCCGATACAGGTGGGGTCCCATTACCATTTTGCCGAGACAAACCCTGCGCTTGAATTTGACAGAGACAAGGCCAGAGGGTTTCGGCTGAACATCCCTGCAGGAACCGCAGTCCGGTTTGAACCCGGTTCAGCAAGAACTGTTGAGCTGGTGATGGTTGCAGGCAATCGTTCAATCTATGGCTTCCGCGGTGAAGTGATGGGACAGTTGGAGACTTAATATGACAACAATAACGCGCAAGGCTTACACAGACATGTTCGGCCCGACCACCGGCGATAAAGTTAGACTGGGTGATACGGACCTTTTTATCGAAGTTGAGCGGGATTTCACGACTTACGGTGATGAGGTTAAATTTGGCGGTGGAAAGGTTATCCGGGATGGCATGGGGCAGGGGCAGTCACTGGGTGCGGTTTCAGCGGATACCGTTATCACTAACGCCTTGATCCTGGATCACTGGGGAGTCGTTAAAGCAGATGTTGGCCTTAAGGAAGGCCGGATTTTGCGAATTGGAAAAGCGGGTAACCCTGACACCCAACCTGATGTAGACATTGTGATTGGACCGGGTACGGAAATTATTGCAGGTGAAGGCCAGATCCTGACGGCTGGTGGAATTGATGCCCATATTCACTTCATTTGCCCACAGCTGATTGAGGAGGCAATGATGAGCGGAATTACCACCATGTTAGGTGGTGGGACCGGGCCTGCAACGGGGACCAACGCGACGACCTGCACGCCGGGCGCGTGGCATATCGGCAAGATGTTGCAGTCAGCAGATGAATTTCCCATGAATCTTGGTTTCATGGGCAAGGGGAATGCGAGTCTCCCGGGTCCCCTTGATGAGCAGGTGGTTGCCGGGGCAATGGGACTTAAGTTGCACGAGGACTGGGGAACGACACCACAGGCGATTGATAATTGCCTTTCTGTCGCAGATCGGTTTGACGTTCAGGTCGCCATACACACCGATACGCTCAACGAATCAGGGTTTGTAGAAGACACCATCAACGCCTTTAAAGATCGAACCATCCATACCTTTCATACTGAGGGTGCAGGTGGTGGCCATGCGCCGGATATTATCAAAGCCTGTGGCAGACCCAATGTTCTGCCTTCCTCAACGAACCCGACAAGGCCCTACACGATCAATACTGTGGATGAACATCTGGACATGCTCATGGTATGCCATCATCTTGATTCAAACATTCCTGAAGATGTCGCGTTTGCAGATTCACGTATTCGTCGTGAAACTATTGCCGCTGAAGACATCCTTCATGACCTGGGTGCTTTTTCCATGATCGCTTCCGACTCCCAGGCGATGGGTCGTGTGGGTGAAGTCATTTGCCGGACATGGCAGACGGCGCACAAGATGAAAGTGCAGCGCGGGGCGCTGGCGGAAGACACTACTGCCGATAACTTTCGTGCGAGGCGCTATATTGCCAAGTACACGATTAACCCCGCTATTGCACACGGCATCAGCCATGAAGTGGGTTCCATCGAAGCTGGGAAGCTGGCTGACCTGGTATTGTGGAAGCCAGCTTTCTTTGGTATCAAGCCTGCGATGATTATTAAGGGCGGCATGATTGCAGCGGCTCCAATGGGCGACCCCAATGCCTCTATACCCACACCGCAACCAGTCCACTACAGGCCGATGTTTGGCGCTTTCGGTCGGGCTCGTGAAGATACCTGCGTAACTTTTGTGAGTCAGGCCTTTATGGAAACTGAAATCGCGGCCCAGCTAAGGTTGTCGAAACGAATGATTCCGGTAGGAGGTTGTCGACATGTCACCAAGCACGACATGATTCTCAATAGCTATTTGCCAGAGATGGAGGTTGACCCCGAGACCTATGAAGTCCGTGCTGATGGCCAGTTATTAACTTGTGAACCGGCTGAGGTACTGCCGCTTGCGCAACGGTATTCCCTATTCTAGGCAGATCCTGAATGCGAATTGAATGCTTTGAGAAAATTGATCATGTCGATGGGCAACAATGGACCGATACCATTAGCCTCAATTTTTCTGACCGATCAAGAAGTCGCGGAAAAGCAGCAACGGCTAAGGGCGGTGAGCTTGCCTGGTTTTTGGGGCGGGGTGAGTCGCTTCACCATGGTAATGCGTTAAAAGATGCCCAGGGTTGCTTTTACCTTGTCCAGGCGGAGCCGGAGCCGGTGTCGGTGGTGACTGCAGATTCTGTACAGTTGTTGATGCGAGTTGCCTACCATCTTGGGAATCGGCACTTGTCCCTCCAGTTGCTGCCGGATCGTCTGATGTTTCAGCCAGATCATGTGCTGGATGACATGGTGACCGGCCTGGGCGCACAGGTGACTCATGACGTTGTCGCCTTCCAGCCGGAGCATGGTGCATATCACGAACACGGCCATGAGTAATTTACCCAGGCTCCTACAGCTTTGTTCCCAGGCGCTGCCCGTTGGTGCGTATGCGTACTCGCAGGGTCTGGAGTCAGCGATACACCAGAAGACTGTGGTTGATGCGCAATCTGCAAGAGAATGGATATCCGGGATTTTCAATCACGGTATCAGTGAACTGGATCTGCCTGCTCTGTTCCTGGCCTACGACGCGTGCGGACGTTTTGATTTGGTGACGCTAAACGAATTGAATGAGTATCTAGCGGCAAGTCGCGAATCTCGTGAGTTGCTGCTTGAGGATGTCGAGATGGGCAGGTCGTTATACCGACTGCTCTCGACCCTGGATGTAGATGTCATAGATATCCCCCAGCCCAGCTTTGTGGTCCAGTTTGCGATCGCGGGATGTCGCTGGGGAATCCCCGCCAGGGACCTTGCGACGGGTTTATCGTTCAGCTGGTTTGAAAACCAGGTCGCAGTGGCCACCAAGTCAATTCCCCTCGGACAGTCAGATGCCCAGAAAGCGCTCAGCAAACTGATTGAGCTTATTAGTGAGCGGGTTCTAATGGCACAGCAAATTGCTGAATCTGTGGGTCCTGCAGACGAGTGGCAGTTCGGTCAGTCAATGCCAGCGCTGGCTATTATGTCTTCCCAGCATGAAGTGCTGGAAGCAAGAATGTATCGTTCCTGAAAGAGGTCACAATGACAACTAAACAAAATAGACCGCCCCTGCGACTTGGCATAGGCGGGCCGGTTGGCTCGGGTAAAACTGCACTTGTTCGATCACTGTGCATGGATATGAAGGATCGGTTTGATATCGCGGTCATCACCAATGATATCTATACACGGGAAGATGCCGAGTTTTTATTGAAGCACGAAGCGCTAACGGCAGACCGAATCGTAGGGGTCGAAACAGGAGGTTGTCCACATACTGCGATTCGCGAGGATGCTTCCATGAATCTGAATGCTGTTGATGATCTGCAAAAAAAGTTCCCACAGCTGGACATGATTATGATCGAAAGCGGGGGTGACAACCTTGCCGCAACATTCAGCCCTGAGTTATCCGACCTGACGCTCTATGTCATCGATGTCTCAGCAGGGGACAAGATCCCGAGGAAAGGTGGTCCTGGCATTACTAAATCTGACTTGCTGATTATTAACAAAACTGACCTGGCGCCGCTGGTTGGTGCTGACCTTGGCGTAATGGACAGGGATGCAAGGAAGATGCGCGGAGACAAGCCATTCCTGTTTACAAACCTGAAGAGTCTTGATGGTTTGTCAGAAGTGGTTAAATTTGTTGTGTCAGAAGGCATGTTGGAGTGCTAGAAGTATGAGCGGTCCAGAGTTGCCTTATTCTCTTATGTCCGAACTGGGTAAGGTCCAGGAAAACGAGCATCCTCCAGTTCACCTTTGGCATCCGGACGTCGAGAGAGACATAGACCTGGTGATTTCTCGCGATGGCGTGTGGAATTATCTTGGTTCACCCATCAAGCGACCAAGACTGGTCAGGTTGTTTGCTTCTGTGCTTCGACGTGATGGTGATGACTATTACCTGGTAACGCCGGTTGAAAAGTGCCGCATCACAGTAGATGACGTTCCCTTCCAGGTAGTCTTGATGAATGTGACGGGCGAGGGCATATCTACTTGCCTGCAGGTGACAACAGACATGGGGGAGGTTATTCCTGTTGATGATGAGCACCCGCTCAGAATCATCCAGGATGGAGCAGAGTGGATTCCCTACATTGTGATTCGTGATGGTATGGAAGGCAGGCTGAACAGAAATGTTTACTACCAGTTAGCCGATCTGATGATCCCCGGTAAACATCTGACATTGGATGGCGAGTGGCTGGGTGTGTGGAGTCATGAAAACTTCTTTCCGATGCTTCCGGTCTGACCCGATGTTAGTCATCAAGATGCCACGTCAGAAAGATCTGTAGAAAATCGTCAGGGCGCTTCTGGCGAATGAAATTTCCCGTGAAGAGGTCCTGAGCTGGCAAAGAGGGGTTGTGTCTTGCTGCGGGTGGGAAATACCAATCGGTAAGTTACAGGGATACTGGTATCTCTACTCTCTTATGTACATAGAAGCGCGGTTCCCCGGGGGATATTTTCTGAGAGAAAGCGACCTTGAGGAATACCTGCGCGATCTTGAAGTTGAACGCGGTGGTGAGATCCAACCCGGGTTAGGCCATTTGCGCTCCCACGAAATCAATCTCGATGAACCCCGATGGCCGATCGCGATGATGACAGACCATCATGATGTCATGGCCAGTTTGACGAGCAGGCAGTGGGTGGTAATCGGGACAAACCGAGGGCAGAGCAGTTACTTGGCTTGTTAGGTGTTACTGACTACATGTTGCCATAGTTTGGTCCGCCGTTACCTTCCGGTACAACCCAGTTGATGTTCTGTGCAGGGTCCTTGATGTCGCAGGTCTTGCAGTGAATACAGTTCTGGGCATTGATCTGGAATCGCTTTGATCCGTCTTCTTCTTCCATCACTTCATAAACACCGGCAGGACAATAGCGCTGCGCAGGTTCATCAAAGAGGGGCAGGTTGCTGTGAATCGGAATACTGGGATCATTCAATTGCAAGTGACATGGCTGGTCTTCTTCATGATTGGTTGCCGTCAGGAACACCGACGACAATTTGTCGAAGGACAGGACCCCATCGGGTTTCGGATAATCGGGTTTTCTGGACTTGGCGGCCAGTTTCAATCGAGCGTGATCCGGGGTCGGGTCCTTGAGCGTGAAAGGTAACCTGCCACGGAAGATGTACTGATCAAACCATGCCGCAGCGGCCCCCATAAATAATCCGAGCCTGTGCTGCAGTGGCATGATATTTCGAGCGGTGTAAAGCTCTTCATACAACCAGGAATTCTCATAGGCCGTTACGTAACCCTCCAGCTCTTCACCACCAGTCGAGCCACCTTTTACTGAGGCATACACGGCCTCGGCAGCCAACATGCCTGATTTCATGGCAGTGTGTGAGCCCTTCTGTTTCAGGTTATTCAGGAATCCAGCGTCATCACCGACCAGTAATCCCCCTGGCATGATCAGTTTAGGAAGTGCCTGGTGACCTCCTTTTACTACTGCCCGAGCGCCATAGGAGACTCTTTTCCCACCTTCCAGGAATTGCCTGATAAATTTGTGTTGCTTGAATCGTTGGAATTCATCGAAGGGACTGAGGTGAGGGTTACTGTATCCCAGGTCGATAATCAGCCCCAGGGCTACCTGATTATTTTCCAGGTGGTACACATAGGATCCGCCCAGTGTCTGGCCGGGGAAATGACCGAGGGGCCATCCAACGGTATGCATGACCTTTCCCGGTACATGCTTGTCTGGCTCGATCTCCCAGATTTCCTTAAAGCCAATGCCATAGTGCTGCGTATCTGAATCTGCCTGCAGGTCAAACTTCTCCATCACCTGTTTACCCAGGTGGCCGCGACAACCCTCGGCGAATACCGTGTATTTGGCATGCAGTTCGTAACCAGCCTGGAAAGTATCTTTCTGCTCACCTGATGCGCTGATACCCATGTCACCGGTGGCAACGCCTTTAATAGAGCCGTCCTCATTGTAGAGAACTTCACTTGCAGCGAAGCCGGGGAATAACATGATGCCTAGTTCTTCTGCTTGTTCACCGAGCCAGCGACAAAGGTTGCCGAGGCTGGTGGCATGACTTTCAGTTGGATTGTGCAGGGCTTGTGGAATAGCGATGCCAGGCATTCTCATGCCCTGCTTTTCATCAATCAGGTAGTAAACATCGTCTTCGGTTACCGGGTTGTTGAGTGGTGCGCCTTTTTCTTTCCAGTCGGGAATTAGCTCAGTCAATGCCCGCGGTTCAATTACGGCGCCGGAAAGAATATGCGCGCCAATTTCAGAACCCTTTTCCACGAGACAAACCGTGAATTCGTCACCCGCTTGAGTCGCGAGTTGGGAAAAACGTATCGCTGTGGCGAGCCCTGCAGGCCCTCCGCCAATAACGACCATGTCGAATTCCATGGATTCTCTTTCCATGTTGGTGTCTCCTTAAAAAGTAGGTTAAATCGAGAAACGGCTATTGTAAGGAAAGAAGGGCGCTAAAGAAACTTAAGCGCGATTTTTTTCTCTATGAGTTCACTGGTTAAAGTACTGATTTTATAGAAAATTAGTTAAAATTGTGCATGTGCACACTATTGATTATAGCGGCATTAACCGGCAGAATACGCGCTTTTCAAATCTGGCCTTTTTGGCACCCGGGAATTCTCACCGGGCCCGATCAATTATTACGCGAATAGAGGAATTAAATGAAAGTTCTTGTAACTGTCAAACGTGTTGTCGACTACAACGTGAATGTACGTGTGTTGTCCGATCAGTCCGGCGTTGACCTGAATAATGTGAAGATGTCCGTTAACCCCTTTGATGAAATTGCTATCGAAGAGGCCGTACGTCTTAAAGAAGCCGGAAAGGCCGAAGAAGTTGTGGTGGTATCTATTGGCACAAGTGCCTGTAAGGAGCAGATTCGAACTGCTCTGGCGCTGGGTGCAGATCGCGGGATCCTGGTGGAAAGCGACGACGTCATGCAGCCTCTGGCGATTGCCAAGCTGATGAAGGTGCTGATCGAAAAGGAACAGCCTGGATTAGTCATTACTGGCAAACAGGCCATTGATGATGACAACAGCCAGACAGGTCAGATGATTGCCGCACTGGCGGGTTTGTCACAAGCGACTTTCGCGTCAGAGCTGGTTATTGGTGATGGAACTGCGACAGTGACTCGCGAAATCGATGGTGGACTTGAAACGATCACAGTGAAATTACCGGCGATTGTAACGACTGATCTTCGATTGAATGAACCGCGCTACGCTTCTTTGCCTAACATCATGAAGGCAAAGAAAAAGCAAATCGATATCTATACACCCGCAGAGCTTGGCGTGGAAGTAGCCCCGAGGATCAAGACGCTGAAGGTAACCCCGCCAGCAGAACGCAAGGCCGGTATTATCGTTGAGTCAGTTGAAGAGCTGGTCGATAAACTCAGGAACGAAGCGAAGGTGATCACATGAGTATTCTAGTAGTAGCAGATCACAATAACGAGACAATCAAGGCGCCAACGCTGGTGACCGTTGCTGCCGCCGCCGCTATCGGTGGTGATATTGAAGTGCTGGTAGCGGGTGAAAATTGTGGTGCAGCTGGAGAGGCGGCATCAAAGATCGCTGGTGTCAGCAAGGTGTTGGTTGCGGATAATGCCGTCTATGCACATGCGCTGGCAGAAAATGTTGCAGCGCTTGTCGTAGAGCTAGGCTCTAACTACTCACATATCCTGACAGCAACGACAACATCAGGTAAGAACTTCATGCCACGAGTCGCTGCTCTGCTTGATGTAGCCCAGATTTCAGACATCTCTGGCGTTGTTAGTGAAGATACTTTTGAACGTCCCATTTATGCGGGTAACGCTATCGCGACTGTTCAATCGAGTGACTCAATCAAGGTCCTGACTGTTCGTGGTACAGCTTTTGATCCTGTTGCTGCCGAAGGTGGTAGTGCGTCGGTTGAGGTTATTGATATTGCCACCGACACAGGGCTTACGACCTGGGATCGTGATGAGATCGTCAAGCTTGAAAGACCTGAGCTGACAGCTGCTTCCATTATCATTTCTGGTGGTCGTGGTATGCGGAGCGGCGAGAACTTCGCACTGCTCGAATCTGTCGCTGACAAACTTGGTGCAGCCATGGGTGCATCGCGGGCGGCAGTTGATGCCGGTTTCGTTCCTAACGATATGCAGGTTGGTCAGACAGGTAAAATTGTTGCGCCTGATCTGTACATTGCCGTTGGCATCAGTGGTGCTATCCAGCACCTTGCTGGAATGAAGGACAGCAAAGTCATCGTTGCAATTAATAAGGACGAGGACGCGCCGATTTTCCAGGTGGCTGATTACGGGCTGGTCGCTGACTTGTTCAAAGCTATTCCGGAACTGGACTCGATGTTGTAGAGCGCAATCGTTGTAGATTGAAATCCCGGTTCAAAAAAGCCCCGCAAGTCGGGGCTTTTTTATGCGAGCTTAGAGTCCTCAACGGCTCTTAAAAGAGTCCTCAACGGCTCTTAAAAGAGTCCTCAACGGCTTTAAAAAGAGTCATCAACGTCTCCAAAAAGAGTCATCAACGTCTCCAAAAAGAGTCATCAACGTCTCCA
>DTZW01000278.1 GCA_012961165.1 Gammaproteobacteria bacterium
TATTACCTTCTAAACCGTCTACAACACCCAGCTTTAAAGGGGGTGCCTATGGGACGTCGCAACAAAAACGCCACCTTGTACCCATCCTGCACGACTCCGAGAAAAGGGCTCAGCCCGCTCAAAGAACCGACACTACCCGCTGATTCACTGGCTGTCAGTCTTGCGCAATGTGGTCTGGAAACTTGGCTATCGGATCAAAAGCGGACATTGTGGTGTCCTGAATTTGCGTGAACGTCGGCAAGTGCCATACTTGATCAATATTTAGAAAGCCCGCATTGATTGACCTATACTCGCAGCCAGCTATCAGCCGTCCAATACCACTCACTATCCGCTCGGAAGGCAGAGAATTACCCATGTCAAACAACGTCCTGACCGAAGATGAGTTCAAAACGCTAATACAGTTGGCCAAGAAAGTCGTGTGGACCGATCGCGAGACTAAACGAAAAATCCAAGCCAATAAAATAAATATTACGCCAGTGAACTTCTATTCCAACATTCCTTCGGTTGAGGATATGGAGAATTCATTTGAGTATAAAAAACCACACGTATCTGACGGGCCCTATAGCGACATATTCGATCCAAAAAAAATGGCCTGGGTTCTGTCAGAACTGAAACAATACTCCGAAGAGTTTAACCCGCCCGTTGACAAGGTCTCAGAAGACTCAACGGAATTCTATTGGAACAACTCATCATTCTCCTATATGGATGCGATGTCCTACTACTGCATGATCAGGTATTTCAAACCCGATCGAATCGTTGAAATCGGTTCAGGTATGTCCACAGTCATTGCCAACCAAGCTATGGGAAAAAATGCAAAAGGTGAACAGATACTGATAGAACCCTACCCTCTTGACTACCTGACACAGCTACCAACAGTATCCTCGATAGAAGACAGGTTTGTGCAGAGTTTTGATCTTCAAGAGCTGGTGGCACTGGTCGATTCGTCAGACATGCTCTTCATCGATTCCACACACACAGTAAAACTGGGCAGCGATTGCCTCTACATTTATCTGAAACTTTTACCCGCGATATCAAAAAAACTCATCGTCCATGCTCACGATATCGCTTTGCCCTACGCATTCGGTCCGAGCAAGTTCGACAAGCATGTTTATTGGACTGAACAATACCTTCTGTATGCCTATATGTTGGACAACCCTAAAGTTAAAACATTGATGGGAAGTTTATACGCCAAAAAGAATCTACCGGTGCTCTCGAAGCTGATTATGAACGATAAGTACGGGGATGGCGGTGGCTCCTTTTGGTTTGAACTAGATGGAAGCGCGTAAAGGAACTGCTTGGCGCTAACTGCGACCCGCTTGCCAGCGGCTTCGAGGGATCACGGAGGTCGTTTCATCAGCGCCGGAACAGTCGCTCCGTCACGCCTCTACTCAGGACCCTGTGCATGAGAAGGTCGCTTAAACTATTGATTTAAAATAACAATAGAGGGTAAACAAGGATACTGGGGACTATTCGATAAAAAAAGTTGAGTTTGATGCGTTGCACCGCATAACGCTGCAACGCACCAAACGCTAGCCGAGACTTCAGCGTTTGAGTTGACTGAAACGGCTGAAACGGCTGAAGTGGCTAAAGCAGCTGAGCCTAAAGTTTAACTTCCCTTTTCCACAACATTTCGCGGATTTATGCCCGGGACCGCGGAGGCGCAACCGGTTTTTTTAAAGGGGACGGAGGGAGTTATCCCAGGCTTCGTTCCACACATTCCTCACAATGGCGAGAGATCTTCGCTGCACGGGAAATAGTCGCCAAGCCTACATACGACTATCAGTCGCTGTGCAAACTTACAGGATGCCTCGTCGCCCTCGAAGCTACCTACTCAGAAGTTATCGATATATTGAACTAAACCCTGTTCGCGTTAACGCGGGCCTGTCTCCCGCCGAGTACCCGTGTTCCAGTTACCATTTAAATACCAATGCTTTTGCAAGTTGGCTAACGCCCCACCCAATATTTCAACAGATCGGAACCTCATCAGAAGAGCGTGTCGCCAAATATTCCGCATTCGTATCCCAGGGTTGCCCTGAAGAAGAACTCAACACATTCACCAAGAGTTTTCGAAAAAATTGACCAACAGCGGATGCGCACACCATCAAAGGGCTGGAGGTAGCGCATCAGATTGATCCGGGCAGAGAAAGCTGTGGGCGCCCCTGGCCAGAGTAGTAACGCCCTCCGTCCCCTTTAAAAATTCAGGGGGCCAGGAGGAGGAGGATTACGCCGCTGATTAGGACTGCCATACCCAGAAGTTCCATTTTTTTTGGGCGTTCTTTAAAATAGAGAATCGATATTGCCAGTGTCAGTACGAATTCAACCTGGCCGAGGGTTTTGACATAGGCTGCACGTTCCAGGGTGAACGCGGTAAACCAACCGGCGGATCCGAGCACACTGGTGGCGCCGACAAACAAGCTCGGCTTCCACTTCCTGATGATGACCCTAAGCTCGGCAGCATTCTGTACCAGCAGCATCGCAAGGCTCATCACTGTCTGTACGAGAATCATGTATGCCAGCGTCAACGCAGCTGTGAACATCGCATCATCTATACCAAAAGACAGACTTGCCTGCCGGATCAGCAGCGATGTCAGCGAGAAAGCCAAACCGGCCCCTAAGCCGTAGAGCGATGATAGATTCCACAGGTCGCTGAGCCTTCCAGATTTGGAAACCGTGATCAGCACGAGTCCAACGACACAGGCCAACATCGCCATCCACCCGAGCCCGGACACCAGTTCCCCAAAAATAGTTAGCCCAATCACAGCCGTGATGAGAATTTCAGTCCTGATATAGCAACTACCAACCACAAAGTTCCGCAGGGTAAACAAACGAACGAGCAGAATGGTCGCAATAATCTGCAGGAACCCGGCAGCGATTCCATAGGCAATGAACAGAATGTTCAGCGCAGGAATAGACGCACCTCGATCAACCAGCAACCAACCGAGATACATTGCAATGAAAGGTAATCCAAAAAGATAACGGACCAGCGTTGCCCCGAGTGGCGATATATCCGCTATCAGGTACTTCTGGCCGGCTGTACGAACAGCCTGCATGGTCGCCGCCAGCAGTGACCAGAAAACCCAACTCTCAAGCATTAGCTGACCACTAACAAAAAAGGCTGCGAAGCGCAGCCTTTTCTCTGAACGAGCTTCGTATTACAACGCAGCAAGAATCGCCTCGGCTGAGCTCACTTCAAAAGCACCACCCTGTTCCAGGTTCAAAGCAGTAATCTTTCCGTCTTCTGCAATCAGGGAATAGCGGGTTGAACGTGTACCAAGCCCAAAGCCCGAGCCATCCAGTACCGTACCCATAGCTTTCGTGAAGTCACCATTACCGTCGCCAACCATCATGATTTCTTCGGCATTCTGGCCTTTGCTCCAGGCATCCATTACAAAGGCATCATTGACTGATACGCATACAATGGCATCAACGCCCGCAGCCTTGATCTTGTCGGCATTAGCAACATAGCCAGGCAGATGGGCTGCACTACAGGTCGGAGTAAAAGCACCGGGAACGGCAAACAGAACAACCTTCTTGCCGGCAAAGATGTCCGCGGTAGTAATTTTCTGGGGGCCATTATCACCCATAATATTCATGGTGGCTTCTGGTATTGAATCGCCTACTTGAACGCCCATTTTGTAGCTCCTACTGATGAATTTTGTGAAATTTTTGGAACGCCAAGTCTCTCTTTTCGCGGCAGAATGTGCAAGCGTATAAAAGGAAATTTGACCCTGACCGAGCTATTCCAACGCGCTGCCAACCGCCGCACCCATGTACCGGGTTTCACCAGCCACCTGCTGCAGTATCATTTTTTCAATCCGCCAACCAGTGCCTGGAATAAACACAGCATCATCGAAGTAGGTTCCCAGAAAAAGCCAGACCTTTTCATCCTTCTGCTCGTGCCATGCCTGTAAATAACTTTCCATAGTGGCGCTGCCCGCCACGACATTACACTCGTCATCCAGCACCAGCGACTTGATCTCAACCAGCTGAGTACCAATCAGGTGCTGGGTAGGACCCAGTTCACCCAATGCGCCCAACACAAGGTCTACCCATGCGTCAGGGCCAACCTGTGGTTCACGATCAGGGCCGGCATCCAGCTGCGCGTCTGCCGTAAACACCCGGTGATAAATCGCTCTGCCTTCAGCGATGGACTCAGGCGTCGCAATACCGATCTGGTCCGTCGCTTTCGCGTACCAGCGTCTCAAGTATTCAATTTCCTGGATCGCCTGTGTTTTAGCGGCGGTTTCATGACAACTCATTGCATATCCTCTGTTAACAAACAGAAAGCCAGTCAATAAAAGACTGACAAACAACACCCTTAATAATACGGTTTTTTTTAACCAAAGGCCTTTCATCGCAATTCTCCAATTTTCTGTATCATGCCTGCTCCTTAGTTGATAAGAATCTCTCACATCAAAAACGAACTTACAAGAAACTGGATTCTATTGCTGGCCGCTTCGACCGGCGTGATTTGCAGTTCAATCGTTCTGCCATTTTACTCTCTGGGCGCACTGGTTGTGCCAATAACTGAAGAATTTGGCTGGTCGCGAGCAGAATTCCAGCTCGCTCTGCTCTTCAGCACCGGTACCGGGGTCATTACTGCGCCCTTGGTCGGCATTGTTATTGACAGACTCGGCGCACGAGTGGTTGCCCTGTCAGGTCTGGTGGGACTAAGTTGCGCGCTCATTCTAGCGGCCTTCCAGAACGGTGAACTCTGGATGCTTTACTTCGCCTATACAGCGATGGCCTTTCTTGGTGCCGGCACCATCCCGGTAACCTGGACTCGGGCAATCACCAGCATTTTCGTAGCTCAAAGGGGGCTTGCGCTAGGTATTATGCTCAGTGGTACCGGCATCTGCGCTATCACGATTCCGCAACTCACTGTGTGGCTGACCTCTGAATATGGATGGCGAACGGCTTATCTTGGACTCGCGGCACTACCGACACTGTTGGCTGGCCCGTTGGTTTATTTCTTTTTCAAACCGGCAACAAGTGTTAAGGAAGGCAGTGAAGCAGCCAAAGCTTCGGAGCAGGGCATGACATTTTCTGAAGCAACACGGAGTTACCGTTTCTGGGTGTTGCTGACGTCCATCTTTCTGGTCTACATCGCTATGTCAGGCATGGTGCCAAACCTTATTCCTGCCCTGCAGGACCAGGGCATTCCCGCCCAAAAGGCAGCTACTGCCATCAGCATTTTTGGCATAGCGGTTATCGCGGGCCGACTCATCGTCGGATACCTGGTGGATAAACTCTGGGCACCAGGTGTAGCTGCTGTTGCTATATCTCTACCGGTGATTGGCAGCCTGATGCTGGTAGGCGCGCCCGGGTTTTTTATCGCCTGTGTCGCAGCAGCGTTTCTGGGCTTTGCCGCGGGCGCTGAACTCGACCTTATGGCATTCCTGGCAGCAAAATACTTTGGACTACTACACTACGCTAAAATCTATGCGGTTCTCTATGCCGCACTGGCGCTGGCAAGCGGCGTCGCGCCGATGATATTCGCCACTATTTTTGATGTTACCGGGAGCTACAACATTGGCTTTCTGTTCGGCTCAGGTTTTTTTGCCGCAGGGGCACTCATGATGCTCGCCCTGGGTAAGTATCCGGCTCCCGCTACAGATACAGGTACAAGCAAACCCTAACCGACAACGATCATATTTCCTGAATCAAGACCCGAAGCCTTGCATCCCTCCTGGTAGGTCTGCAAAACCGACTTAGCATCGACGATGCCCAGGATGCTGCCGCCTTCGTCAATATTCACATTGCATCCATAGATCGAAAACCAGACTTCGGTGTCCTCGGTATTATCCTCTGAAACCAGCAATGTATGAATCGAATGTGCCGGCTCATAAAGGTAGGACCCGGCGCGATTCACCTGATCGGGATATTCTTTGTAATACCAGCTACCCGAATGAGTCACCGCAAAAACCGGACCAGTATGGTAATGCGTCTGGACTTTGTAACCCGCCGGCCACAGTGTCTTCACCACCCAAAGGCCCAGATTCAGGTCGACGTGCAACACTTTCACTTTCGAACCATCTTCTGATTCGAGCCACGGCAAATCATCCTGGCCAATATGTAGCGCCTCACTGGCATCAACCATAGGAATAGTGAATCCGCCTTGGATGCCCATTCCCATATCCTTGACTTCTGACATAGCTAACCCTCCTGATTTCTCATCAGCCTAGCAGCTATCTCACTCTCTGGGCTACAATCTTCAATATGAAGGAATTCAAATGATCACACTCGTCACGCTACCACCCGCGTTTGGCCTTAGGAACGTCAGCCCATTTTGCCTGAAGGTCGAAATGGCATTGACACACCTTGGCCTGAAGTTTGACTACGAAACCGAACAGGACCCCAGAAAAGCACCGAAAGGAAAGTTACCCTACCTTATTATTGATGGTGAAAGAATTGCAGATTCCGAGCTGATCTTCGAGCGACTGAACACCATGACCCAGGGGAAACTCTACGCCGGATTAACGCCGGAAGAAAAGGCAACCGGCGTTGCGTTCTCGCGACTTGCAGAAGATCACCTCTACTGGATGGGTGTCGCAAGCCGCTGGTTAGATGACAAGTGGTATCCCAATATCGTTGACGGGTTTTTCGGATTTGTGCCTGGGCTGCTTCGCGGCTTCGCTTCTAATGGTGCCCGCAAGGCAGTAGCAAAAACCTATGATCTGCATGGTCTGGGTCGTCACACTTTCGAAGAGCAAAAAGGGTTCGCCAAACGAGACCTGCAAGCTATAGCGGACATTGTTGGCACAAAAAACTACATCGTCGGGGGGCGCCTTACAGCTTTCGATTTTGTGGTCGCGGGTATGCTGTCTGGTTTTATGGACAATAAACCTGCCACCTGGTTGGGCGATATCGCAAATGGGTATCCTAGCCTTAGGGAATATCTGGAACGTATCCAAAATGAAGTCGGTGTCTCAGGCAAATAGGTTTGCCCCAGACAACCTGACTCTGTGATAGCCTGTCCGTTCAGTTTCTTACAGGACTACTGGCCGTTATGGATCTCTCTTTTGGTGCTGAGTACGACGAGTTTCGTACAGAGGTAAAACAGTTCATCGCAGCAAGCAGCGATAAATCCCCAAAACAAGCCGGCATCGGGAACGCAGAGGCAATTGCCTGGCAAAAAATCCTCATAAATAACGGCTATGCAGCACGCACTATCCCAGCAGAGTACGGTGGATTCGGCGCGGAACCCGACATCATCGAATCCCGAATCATTTCAGAAGAATTCTCAAACGCCCAGATCAGTACCGGCCTTGGGGGCCAGGGAATCTCGATGCTGACCCCGGTGCTGCTGGAAATGGGCACAGAGCAACAAAAACAACAGTTCATTAAACCAACCATCCACGGTGAAATGATCTGGTGCCAGGGTTATTCTGAACCCGGCGCGGGAAGTGACCTCGCCAGCCTGACTACCAAGGCAGAACTTGATGGCGATGAATGGGTCATCAATGGACAAAAAATATGGACCAGCACCGCACATTTAGCAGACTGGATATTTTGCCTGGTAAGAACCGAACCTGAAGCGCCCAAACACCAGGGTATTTCATTTCTACTGTTCAGCATGGACACACCCGGCATCGACATTCGACCACTGGTTGACATGACGGGCGACGCCAATTTCAATGAAGTGTTTTTCACGGATGTGCGAGTACCAAAAGACCAAATCGTCGGCCAACGCGGTCAGGGATGGCAGGTTGCCAATGCCATCCTGGGTCACGAACGGGGTTCACTTGCACCACCTGATGCTGCCTTATCTCGCCTCAATGGCGTTATTAAACTCATGAACTCCGAATCTGTTAACGGCGAGCGTGTCATTGATAACCCAATCTTTCGGGACCGCCTAATGAAAATCCAGGGGCGAGTGCTTGCCATGAAATGCAATGACATGCGTCTGCTGTCAGCACGTATTAATAAAGGCCAGGATGCAAAACTGGCTGGCATGATCGTCAAACTACTGGGAACGGAACTCAGGCATGAACTGGAAGCACTGGCTATCGACGTGATGGGTGAGATAGGTATCGCCTATGGAGATAACCCGTACCTTCGGGGCAATGGTTCCTGGCAATATCAGTACATGTACTTCCTGGGACTTATCATCGGTGGCGGAACTTCCCAGATCCAGAAGAATATTATCAGCGAACGTGGGCTTGGCATGCCGCGAGAACCGAAACCCGCAGCCAAAGCAAACGCTTCCTAGGAGTCAATCAATGGAATTCGGATTATCTTCAGAACAAATACTCCTGCAGGATTCTGTAAACCGCTTCCTGGCAGAACAGGTGCCACTGGATGTGGTCCGGAAAATTGCCGCCGATGACTCAAGCGATGCTGACTGTTGGGGTGGCCTGACCGACCTTGGTATACCGGGATTACTGATTAGCGAAGCCAATGGTGGACTTGGGCTTTCAAGCCTGGATGCTGCGGTTGTCTCTGAATTATTCGGCTATCACGTCACGCCGTCCCCTTTTATCAGTTCCGCGGTGATTGCACCTGCGACGATGCAGGCAGCCGGAAGAGGCGAAGATTTACTTGGATCAGTTGCGACCGGTGAAACCCGAATCGGAATTGCCTTCGCAGAAGGCATCGCCTCCCGGAATAGTGCAGGACTGTCGGTCGACGGCGGCAAACTTTCAGGTAAGTCGCTGTTCGCCCTGGATTGTGATGCAAATTATTACCTGGTATCCACCAGTGCCCAGGAGATTTACCTGGTCGATGCGAGCGCGCGAGGACTGTCGCGATCGAGCCTAACGACAGTTGATCGAACAAGGTCCACCTGCGAGTTGACCTATGACAAGGTGGATGCCCTACTGATCAGTGATGACCCTGAAGTGTTCAGGGTTGCTCTTGATGCAGGACTGGTTTCATTGAGCGCCGACACCCTGGGCGCTTCTCAGTGTGCCCTGGACCAGGCGGTAACCTATGCAGGACAACGCGAACAATTTAACAGGGTCATCGCCTCTTTCCAGGCGGTGAAACACATGTGTGCCGAGATGGTCGCCAGCCTGGAGCCTTGCCGGTCAATGGTCTGGTACGCCGCCCACGCGCTGGAAGAAATTCCGCAAGAATCAACAATGATGGCAAGCCACACCAAGGCGCATCTTTCAGAGGTAGGGCAGTTCGTTACCCGAACCGCTACAGAAGTACACGGCGGCATGGGGTTTACTGATCTTGTCGGCTTGCACTACTGGTTTAAGCGCGCGGGATTCAACCGACAACTGCTGGGCTCACCGGAACTGCTGCGGGAACGAGCAGCGCGTATTCAGGGCCTCGCTGCCTGATCTCTGCCGTCAGCAAAGGAACCCCGCAATATCTTGCCAGGCCTGTTTGTCCTGGATAAGAAACAGGTGTCCGCCTTCATACCAATTTAGCCGAGCGTTCCTGATGCCATCACATAGCGCTGCCTGATTCTCCTGGGGCGCGATTCCATCATATCGTCCGGCGCAGATAAGCGTTGGCAAATTAATTTCCCGCAACCGGTTTTCCACGTCGTGTTCAGCCCTCGCCTCCAACTGAAGTCGGGCAGCCCTTTTATATTCATCAGTTGAGTGGTCCGCCACAGCTCCGGCCAGAGTGTAGTCAACGAGTTTTTGTACCCGGTCGGGATTCGCCGCTTGCCAGGCTTCGTCCCTGCGCCTGTCTGATACGGCCATCAGTTTCATTAGCCGTTCTACGGTTTCTATGCCTTCAGGCAACTCGTGAAACGGGTAGCTGGGCAGACTGCCTCCTGGGGAAGTGCAACAGAGCACCAATCGGCGAATACGATCAGGATGCCGCAAGGCCAGGTGTTGAGCGACCATGCCGCCAAACGACACACCAATAACATCCACGGTATCGTGACCAAGGGCATCCAACAGGGATGCCGCGTCATCGGCATATTGTTCCATTGTATACGGTCCATCCGGTTTCCCGGATTGCCCAAGCCCACGCTGATCGTAAGCGATAACGTGATGTCCTGAAGCCAACGGCCCATCCAGAACTCCAGGCTTCACTCGAAGATCACCACCAGTACCACTGATGTACAGCACAGGCAAACCCTTGCCCCCTTCCTCGACGTAAAGCTCAAGATTCTTTGTTGTGACAAATCCCACTTAGGCCACCACGCCATGATCAAGTAAAGCCTGGATTCCTTTATCTTCATACCCAAAAGGTGCCCTGGTCATGATCGAGCATTCAGCAATGGTTACCACCGCAAGTGCTTTCAATATTGCTCCTCTGCTTGCTTTGCTTCTCTCGGATCTTTCTTTTCTACGCTAACATCCTGCAGCTTGGTTTCCGCAACCGTCGATTTTTCTTCCTGATCACCGCTTAGAACCAGATAACCAGCCAATAATACGATCGAAATCAGCGTGCCGATGACATACTGCAACCTGTCAGAGGTCCTGGGCTCATCACTCATTTTTTGCACTTGCGTCGCTGTGGGCACTCGATATCCTACACCTCCCTGACTCGAAATAGCGAACCTGCCCGTGACTACATATTCTCCACTACCAGAATCCATGCGAGCACCAAAAGCCGCGACCGAATCAACAAAAGCACTACAACAATCCTTCAAACAAAAACTGAACTTTGACGACACCCAAAGTTTCGAAGATGCGCGCAGGGGATTCATCGCAACTTTGTCACCCATGAGTATCGAGCACGACAAGGGCGGGCGACTGGTGTATGACCTGGAAGCATTGTCGTTCCTTGAAGGGGACGCACCGGATACAGTCAACCCCTCGCTTTGGCGAATGTCCCAATTGAACGCTCAACATCACGGCCTGTATGAAGTCGTCGACGGCATCTACCAGATACGCTCATTTGATATCGCGAACATGACCCTGATTCGAGGCAACACCGGATGGATCATCGTCGACCCGCTGACCTCCAGCGAGACCTCTCGTGCGGGGCTTGAGCTCGCCAACAGGGAACTTGGTGAGCGCCCCGTGATCGCGGTAATCCACACACACAGCCACGCCGATCACTTCGCGGGTGTATTAGGAGTCGTCACGGCAGAGCAGGCAGCCTCAGGCGAAGTACCCGTGATTGCACCCCGCGACTTCGTTGATGAATCCCTCGCTGAAAATATCCTTGCAGGAAACGTGATGGGTCGGCGCGCTACTTACATGTATGGCAATCTGCTCAAACCATCACCAACCGGGTTCGTCTCTACCGGCCTCGGCGCGGCTCTGTCTATGGGAACAACCGGTTTCATCGTACCCAACGATACTATCAAGGAGACCGGTGAGACCCGGACAATTGACGGTATTCAGATCGAGTTCCAAATGACCATGGGTACAGAGGCGCCTGCCGAGATGGTGTTTTACTTTCCCCAGTTCAAAGCATTGTGTATGTCAGAAATAACGTCACATCACCTGCATAACGTTTACACGCCAAGGGGCGCACAAGTCCGCGATGCCCTCGCCTGGGCAGACCAGATCAACGAATCCATTGACCTCTTTGGTAGCAAGCTTGAAGTACAGTTCGCAAGCCACCACTGGCCTATCTGGGGCCAGCAGTCTGTTAAGGACTACATGACGAAACAAAGAGATCTTTACAAATTTATTCACGACCAAACCCTCAGGCTCGCCAACATGGGTTACAACAAAGAGGAAATCGCCGAACAACTTGAGTTACCCGACTCGCTGGGGCTTGAGTTCTATAACCGTGACTACTACGGCACTCTGTACGCCAATGCGAGAGCTGTTTACGTCAGGTACCTTGGATTCTTTGATGGCAACCCCTCGACGTTACATCCACTGCCTCCCGTCGAGGCGGCAGGGAACTATCTCCGCTACATGGGCGGCGTCGACGCCATAGTGTTGAAAGCCCAGGAAGACTTTGAAGCAGGCAACTACCGTTGGGTGGCTGAAGTATTAAATCATGTCGTGATGGACGACCCCGATCAGGTTGAGGCAAGAGCGCTGCTTGCTGACACCCTTGAGCAACTGGGCTACCAGTCAGAATCAGGACCGTGGCGTAATTTTTACCTGTGCGGAGTCCTCGAACTTCGGGAGGGCCTACCGACAGGCGCAAACTATGCCGCCAGTGCGGGCATGGCTGGCTCAATCCCATTGGCCAACCTGTACCAGATCATGGCGGTGAGGTTAAACGCAGATCGTGCTGATGGCATCACGCTGCAAATCAACCTGGCGTTTAACGACAGTGAACACACGTTGCTCAGTATCAAGAACTCAGTGCTGAATACATTCTGTGGACGCCAGTCAGGCGATGCCGCAGCGACGCTGAAAATCAGCCAACTCAACTTCAAGCTCCTGATGGCTGGACAGAAAGATGCCGCTACCCTAATGACTGATGGGGAACTGAAAATAGAAGGCGATGCCGGTGCTTTGCTACAATTGTCCGGATTGTTCGATCAATTCGAACGACGCTTTCCGATTGTTACACCGAGGAAACCATGGCGTTAAGACTAGATTCACACCAGCACTTCTGGCGGTACAACGAAACTGATTATGGCTGGATGGACCACAATATTCTCAAGCAGGACTATCTGCCTACCTGGACCCATATCTGCGCGTTCACGGGTTCCACGGCACTATCGCTGTGCAAGCTCGCCAAGTCGACAGAGAAACTGACTTCCTGCTGCAACTACAATCAGAAAACAGCTTCATCAAGGGGATCGTCGGATGGACAGACCTTGAAGCTGATGAACTCGCTATAGACCAATACCTGACATATCTTGACCAGGTATTGGAGCAATTCACACCGCAGCGGCTGATGTTTGGTTCCGACTGGCCGGTGTGCACACTGACTGCTACATTCGACGAGGTGTGCGACATCATGAATCTGTACATCGGGAAACTAAGCGCTCATGAGCAGTACCTGATCATGGGCGAATCAGCCGCGCTGTTCTACAACATCGAGCGTGTCTGACCGGCCAAGATGGCACGGGAAGCAATGCTGGTTTATCCTAAGTGAGTGATCGTTAATTTATCTTTTTAAGCAGGGAGTTCTTCAATGGCTGAATTTGGTGCGCTGATTTTTCCAACAGACTACGCAATGCACCCCGTCGAGCTGGCAAAAGCTATAGAGGAACGCGGTCTGGACTCGCTTTTCTTTCCTGAGCACACGCACATTCCTGCATCAAGGCGCTCCCCCTACCCTGCTGGCGGAGATCTACCAAAGGAGTACTCCCATACCTACGACCCTTTCGTCGCCTTCGGGGCTTGCGCAGCCGCAACCGAGCGTATCAAGCTGGGAACAGGTATCTGTCTGGTAGTAGAGCGTGATGTACTAACCCTTGCGAAAGAGATCGCCTCTATTGATCGCATTTCCGGCGGCCGTTTCATACTTGGTATTGGCGCGGGCTGGAACGCAGAAGAAATGGAAAATCACGGGGTTGAATACAAGCATCGCTGGAAGGTGGTTCGCGAAAAAATTCTAGCGATGCGCGAAATCTGGACAAAAGACGAAGCGGAGTTCCATGGTGAGTTTGTAGACTTCGACCCGGTCTGGTCCAACCCAAAACCCATACAGGCTGGTGGACCTCCAGTCCTGATGGGGGCGACCTCAAAGTGGAGCTACGACCGTATCGCTGAGTACTGTGATGGCTGGTTACCCATCGCCGGACTTGAGGCAGGTCACCTTCCGGAAATCGAAAAGGCGCTAGTGAATCGGGGCAGAAAGCTTTCTGACATCACCCTAGCGATGTTCGGTGTACCGGCTGACGAAGCCTTTGTTGAATCAAAACTGGCCGAGGGGTTCAATCACTTTGTGTTTGGCCTTCCATCCGAGGGTGAAGAGACAGTACTGCCCTTGCTGGACCAGTATGTGGTCATAGCCGAAAAGATGCGGAATAACTGATGGCTACCAGTCTGCTCGTATTACTCGATGATATAGCGACCGTACTGGACGACGTCGCCGCCATGACCAAGGTCGCCGCAGTCAGAACTGCCGGGGTCCTTGGTGATGATCTTGCCCTGAATGCGGAGCAGGTGTCCGGCGTTCGCGCAGATCGTGAGCTTCCCGTCGTCTGGGCCGTCTTTAAGGGTTCAGCACGCAACAAATTGATCCTTGTCCCATCAGCACTGGTGCTCGCGGCAATCGCCCCCTGGATGATTACGCCTTTCCTGATGCTGGGTGGGTGTTATCTTTGCTACGAGGGATTCGAGAAGATCGCTTCTGTTTTTCTCCATCCCGAGGAACGGCTGGCTGAGAAAAACAAAGTCCTGTCTGCCCGACGCGACCCCAAAGTTGACATGGTTACTTTCGAAAAAGAAAAAATCAAGGGGGCCATTCGAACCGACTTCGTTCTTTCCGCTGAGATTATCGTCATAGCACTGGGCACTGTGCAGGATGCAGCTTTGATAACCCAGATGTTAACCGTTATCACTATCGCGGCATTAATGACCATCAGCGTCTACGGATTAGTAGCGGCGATTGTAAGGCTCGACGACCTTGGCCTGCACCTGATAGATTCCGGTGGAGATTCCGGTTCAAAAAAATGGCTCGGAGAACAAATCCTCGGTTTCGCGCCCTACCTGATGAAAGGGCTTACCATCGTGGGCACCGCAGCAATGTTCCTGGTGGGTGGCGGTATCCTTGCACATGGTATTCCAGGGATACCCGGGTTGTTCGAACTAATCCTGCACCCAATCAGCGAACTGGCATCTATAGGTTCAGTACTCACAATCCTGGCCTCCATGCTCCTCAATGGGGTGCTGGGAATTATTGTCGGTGGATTACTGATACCTGTCGTATTCGGCGCATCCTGGTTGGTATCTGTGCTGCGACCTTCGAAAAAGACCGAGCTATAAAAAGGCTCCCGAAGGAGCCCTTTTATAATCTACCCGTATGAATCACGTTGGCAATCCTACTGGTTTAGAGCGTCTTACCAATAAAACCCAGACTGGCCGAAAAACCGGCATCAGTTTCAATGCCGTATCCGAAGTAACCGTCAACTTCCACGCCATCACCGACGTCGGCAGTCCAAGCACCAGCATCGAAATCGCGATTCGAGCGTAGGTAACCAATTACCAACCTGCTAACTGCCGTTACACATGGAGTGTGTTGTTACCTGGCAGACAAGAGGCAACCATCCGCTATCGCTGACCAGGGCCCTTCTAGCCCCCAAACGATGGCTGGCTTTGCTATCCAGCATGTCGGCTGCAACAGCTATAAGGGTCCGTCGCATGACAGGCGTCATTGCGAGCCATCCAGCAATCCCGGCACGAACCAGCTGTTCCTGCACGATTGGATCATAAGGAGAAAACTCAACCGCCTGAGCAAGAGCGAGCTCTGCTTCGCCGTCAAGCTCGCGGCTTGCAAGCTTTAACTCAAAAAGATTGGCCCAGGCACTTCCGAGAAAGGGCTCTACCTTTGTCAGTTCTCTAGCAGCCTTCAACCTGTCTGCAGGCACCGGGTTGAATTTTACCAACCAGGCCAGAACCTTCGGATGTTGATTATCGACCTCTCGCGCAAGCGAGATTTGTGAAACAGAAGACTCATTCCCTGATCCCCCATGAAGGCGAAGCATGGTGGCGGCGAAAAGAATCATCGAGGACTGCCAAAGAGAGAACACCAACAACGCGCCAAGTATAAGACGCACTATTTTGCCCTCACTGACCGGATCACCATAAGCATGACCATAAGCATAAAACTTCCAAGAAACACGATTCCCAACAACATTAGCTGATTAAAGCCAAAAGTGTTCCGCGGTGGCACCGCGTCGGCCACAAGCTCAACCCTGGAATCTTCCGTCATTCCCTCAAATTTCTTGACGGCAGCTTCCTTCGCCAGCGCTAGCCTCTTAAGCTCGAGCTGCTGATTGACGAATCGATCAAGCTCAACAGCCAAATCATCCAGCGCCTCATCAGCCTGGGACAACTGCCGCTCACGCTCAAGAATTTTTAGTTTGATGCGTGCTGCGTATGCATCAAGCGCTTCGCCCAACAGTTCAGCTGCTTTTCGTATTTCGGCCTCCTGCCCTGACATCCTCATATGCTGGGAGCCATACCTTGCGCTCAGCTTCGCGAGCTTAATATTCAATACCTCGAGCCTCTGGGATGCCCTCACGACACCGGGCTCCGTCAATGTCCCAACCTCTCCCCTGGAAACAGCAAGATGCTGCTCTTTGAACTGCTCCAGATTATTCAACAACACCCGCCGTCGATTTTGTGACTGTTCAATGCCGCGATCAAACCGCGCTTTCTCTGAGGCGACATTTATCAGCGCTGGATTTTTCTGCAGAAAGGTCAGTAAATGGGTATTCGATTCTTCAACCGCCAAAAACAGGTGGGCTTTTTCCTCCGGCGACAGGCGTACTCTTGCATTCCTCTTAAGGTACAAATGAGCCAACTCGTTGGCCAGTATCGATGCCGCTTTCGCACTTTGCGCCTCTACAGAAACGTTTACCCATTCCGGGTCTTCACCCACACTGACCGTCAGTTTTTCCTTTAGCAGAACAACCGGATCAGCCCTGGCACTCATCAGCTGTTCCAGCCAGCCCTCAAGCTTGCCAAGGTCAGCTTTTGTTGTCCGAACGACATTACGCAACAGATCGCCGGACTGGATTTTCAACATGGCATCGGAATCGCCCTTAATGATCGCGGTAGCCCTATATACCGGCGGCATAGCGGCAACGAAAAAGCCTGCCAACAATGTCACGACTGTGGCTGTCAGCAATGCGTTCCAAAAGACACTGGCAATAGAATTCATAGTCAACCTATCAAGAAATACACTATCAGCATAAGTAGAATACCGGTAAATTTCTAGGAGTCCTCAACGGGGCCACACAAAGAGTCCTCAACGGGCCACATAAAGAGTCCTCAACGGGCCACATAAAGAGTCCTCAACGCGGCCACATACGAAAACCGCTAACTGAGGTACCATAGGTAGACCATCTACAATGAAGCGCTTCATGCATTCAACAGCATTTCATCATAGACCCGCTTTCGTCATCATCCTGCTGATTTTAATAATCAGCCCGTGGCCGCTCGGCAGCAATCGGGATTGGGCCTGGCCGGCGCTCGCCATACTCTCTGGCCTCGCTGCAATAACGGCTAACTTTGGAATACGAAATCAGCTTTCTATGCACCACAAGGTAGTACTTGCTGCATTCGGTTTTCTAGTGTGTTTTATCCTGTTCCAACTGCACGGCATTCCCGCCCTCGTTGAGCCCACAACTCAATACTTTTATGGCACCCGCGCCGACCTGACCAAAACCATCATGTATATGGGCTTCTTTTACGCGACAGTACAACTCGTAGACAGTCATGACAGATGCAGGATGGTTGTCTACCTGATTGTCATCATCGGATTGCTGCAAGCTTTGGTAGGGGGGACCCAACAACTGATGTTCGAATTACCGAGGGCCAGGGGGAGCTTTCCCAACCCCAACCACTTTGCCGGCTACCTCGAAGTGGCGCTCGCTCTGGCGATTGGAGCAATGATAGCTGACCGGTCCAGCTCAGGGGGCACGGGTTCGCGGAGTATTCGAGCTGCCATCGTCGATATCATCACTGGGCCCCTGGCAAGGTTACGTCTGGTCATCGTCATCATGGTGATTGCACTGGTGATGAGCCGCTCACGGATGGGTAACATCGCCTTCTTCTCGAGTGTCATGATTACGGCAGCCGTTGCTTTTTATTACACCCGATCGTTCAGTCGCTACACCGCGATCTTGCTCGTGAGCATTCTGGCGATAGATGTATTGATCATCAGTAAATATTTTGGCATTGAGCAACTGGCTGAGCGGTTTCGCGCAACTACTATTGACTCTGGTGGCCGCATCGATTTGCAGTCCTACAATCTGGCGGTTTTCAAAGACCATGTTTGGCTGGGTACAGGTGCAGGATCATATGAAGTTGCATTTTCACCCTACCGTGATGCGGATATCACCAAGAAAATAAGCCACACCGAGAACGATTATATTGAGTTCCTGATCGAGCTAGGCATTATCGGATCGTTGCCTCTGCTGATTATTCTGGTTGCGGGACTCCACTCACAAGTACGATTGCTAGGAGGATTAGCTCACCCATTTGAAAAGGGGATCGCCTTCGGATGCCTGGCTGGAACTATTTCACTACTCATTCACGGCACGGCGGATGTTAACCTGCAGATACCATCCAACAGCTTATTGTTTATATTATTATTGGCCATTCCGATTGCATTGGATCAGGCTAGCCAACAACGACGCAAAGGCTTTTCCTGAAACCCCTGGCCTTCGCGGAAGCTAAACCTCAAGAAATCGCCCTGGAAGAAACGCTGCCTCGACACCCGACAGGCAAGTTGCTGAAAAGGCTCTTGCGTGATAAGTATTGAGAGAATACTGGTCGAAGTATCTGCTGCTGGGGGATATCAGTAACCGAAAAAGTCCAGCACAGCAAATAATTGCTCCAGGGTACGACGGTCTTTACTTGTCAGGCAAACTTGCCGATATTAGCGCTTTGCAATCGTTTTAAAAGGAAGGTCCCATGAGATTTGGATTGTTCGGTATCAACACAGGCCCCTGCGGGGACCCAGATGTCATGCGCAACGTTTCA
>DTZW01000279.1 GCA_012961165.1 Gammaproteobacteria bacterium
GCAGCAAAAACCTGCGGCTGATCACTGCTGACAAGCGATGAATCGTCTTCACCAACCAGAACATACAGTGAATTACCGAGTACCCGGGTGCTATAAGCAACCAGCTCACTCATGGAGACGATTACACGCGTTCGGTCTCCTGACTCAACCACCGTAACGCTTCTGGCATTACCTGAACCTAATGCGTGATGCTTGGCAGCAAGTGCGCTTGCGACTCCGCTCAAGTCCAGCGCAATTCGTGCTGGTTGCTCGATGGTATAACCGGTAGGTGATGGAGGTGTTCCATCAAATGTCATTCTTATTTCTGTCTTATCACCGGGCAGCGACGAGAACTCGATGTTTTCCATCGTCACACCAAATACGGTGGATGAAAACACCACTAGCAGAATAGCAAGTAGTGATCGAGTGATCTGTGACGGCTTCGATAACCCGGATACGGCCGATAAATTTATTCTCATTGTTTTCACCATTTGTGCACTGGTCATGTCAATGCCACCCATAAATTCCGATTACTGAAGACCCCGGAGTTCAACTACTCGCGGTCTTCTAAGCCACCCACCCGCACCATCACTCACAATTTCGGTGATATCGACTCGTGCGTCTTCAATACTTTCTATCTGCCCCCACTTGTCTCCCATGTAGTCACCGACCTGTACCCGGTGGACCCCCCCCTGGGAATCTTCAATCAGCGCGAACGTTGAGTTGTCTTGCTGTAAGGTGCCTACCATCGCCAGCGACGCCAGCTGAAATCGTTCCAAATATTCTTTCACATGATTCCGCGGAGGCTTCACGCCGATGTTCTTTTTCTGTTCTGAAGATTTTTGCGCCACTATGATAGGAGGTTCAAATGGGCTCCGTTGATTTGCTGCGCCGTAAGTAAACGTTGTGTATGACTCAAACTCCGGCAGTGGAGAAATCGTCCCTCTTGGCTTATTCTCAACTTCCTTCATAAAGCTTCTTAGATCCGAAAACTGATCCCCATCCGAGCATCCTGCCAGCAACAGCGTTGCTAGCATCAATCCAAATAATCTGATTATCCCCGACATAGTCTGCATCACTTTGCTGCCATTAGCTCCGCTCATCGTTGTAGCGATACGTCCGCGCCAGTATTGACATGGTGAGATGACTACCCGGTGTGTCCGAGCCCGTCGACCGGCCAGCGGGCCTGATTGTAAAGTCATGTAGTGTCACGATTCGAGACAGATCAGCCACATCGCTCACAAAAGCTCCAAGACTGTGGTAGCTTCCTGACACAATAATTGCGATCGGTTTCTCAATGTAAAATTCGTGTTTTGATTCCGGTTGAAGATCAATACTGGTGAACACCAACCCGTTCTTTAGCCCTACCAGGGTAATATCCTCGAGGAGCGCGGGAATTTCCGTATCGGATGGTAACTGCCTCAAAATCGCTTCAAACGATTCTTCCATCTCCTTTTGTTGCGACCGATAAGCCTCAAGGTGGGCGGCCTGGAAAAATTTCTCTTCGTAATCCTCCTTGAGCACTCCCTCAGAAGCAGTAACAACACCTAGCTCCTGTTGAAGATTGGTCACATGAAGGAAGTAGCCAAGGCCAAGGGCTCCAGCGAAACAGATTACCCATATGATGACTTTGACCGCCAACGGCCAGGAGCCGATATTATTGACGTCGTTAAGCTGATCAAGATCAAAGCTCTGCAGGCTTTCCAGAAGATCTTCCATAGCCATTGCTATTCCTCCTCGTTCTTCTTCGGCGTTGTTTGCGCAACCGTCAGGCTAAACTGACTTGCTTGCGGACCAAACTTGGGATCAGCCTTGATCGCTGTGACGTTTGGCTTCTCGAACCAAGCCGACTCAGTGAAGTTCCGGAGTTGATTTGAAATTCTATTGTTAGACTCAGCGACACCTTGAATTGACAGGTTTTGAGCTTGCGCACTCAGTGATATAAAAAAGACCCTCGGCGACAGCTGGCGCGCGAGCTCATCAAAAACTCTGACAATAATAGGTCGGTTTCCCTGCAGCTCCTGAATAACCTTCATTCGGGAAAGCAGCTCATTTCGTTTCTGCTGAAGCAACCTGATTTCTTCAATCCGCTCTTCCAGGATCTGGATCTCTACCTGCAGAAAAGCGTTACGCGAAGTCTGCTGATCAATTGCTCGATTGTAATAACGGTCAACGCCACCCACCAGCACTCCGGCAAGAATCAATATCGCAATCGTAATTTTGAGGAACTCCTTTTTCTTTTCCTCTCTTACCTCTTCCCTCCAGGGAAGTAAGTTAATTTTTATGTCAGTAATCATTATTCGGCTCTCATCCCCGGCGCTAGTCGAAACTACGCAGTGCCAAGCCGCAGGCGATCATCATTGCCGGGGCATCATTGTGCAGGTTGACCTCGTTCACACGAGACGACAACGACATATTGACGAACGGGTTTGCGATGGTCGTCGGAGTACCCAGCTTCGCCGCAACCATTTCGGACAGACCGTCGATTGAGGATGTGCCACCAGCAAGAATAATATGATCAACATCATCGTATGCGCTTGATGAATAAAAGAATTGCAGGGAACGGGTGACTTGTTGCACCACCGCCTCTTTAAATGGCTGTAATACTTCGGTTTCATAATCGTCTGGCAACCCACCCTGCTTCTTTGCAAGGCCAGCTTCCTCGACTGAGAGGGAATATCGGCGTTGGATTTCTTCTGTTAGCTGTTTTCCACCGAACACCTGCTCCCGAGTATAAGGTGCTCCGCTGCCGGTCAGCACCGAGAGTGTCGTCATCGTTGCGCCGATATCGATAATGGCAATGATCTTGTCTTCTTCGTCATCTTCATCATCCGCAAACTGGCCTCGGACCAGATCAAACGCCCGCTGCATGCAATGGGCTTCAATATCTACGACCTTTGCCTTCAAGCCGCCAAGCTCGAGAGCCGCTTCGCGCATCTCGACATTTTCCCGCCGACATGCTGCGATGAGCACTTCGACCTGATCATCACTTCTAGGGGAAACGCCCTGAACTTCAAAATCCAGTGCAACTTCTTCAAGGGGATAGGGTATGTACTGGTCGGCTTCCAGCTGAAGCTGATTCTCCATTTCGTCTTCGCTGAGGGTAGCTGTCATTTCGATGGTCTTGGTAATGACCGCTGCACCAGCCACCGCTACTGCAGCCAGCTTCACTTTTGTCTTGGAGCGTTCGACCAGACGCTCGATAGCTTCACCCACACCTTCTACGTCGCTGATATTCTTTTCCACTACAGCGTTTTCAGGCAGGGGCTCTACACCATAGCTTTCAACTTTGTATCCACCGCCCGATTTACTCAGCTCCAACAGCTTGACCGAGGTAGAGCTGATATCCAGCCCCAACACACTGGTGGGTCCTTTGTTTAGAAATGCGAACACGCTATTTTCCCAATTTCCTAATTTCCTAATTTCCTATGAAGCACGAGCACTTACAGCAACTTTATGCAGAATCACATTAAATAACAGGTTTAATCTCAGCGCAAACAATTTAAACGAAAAAAAAGATGTAAAACGTTCAATTTTCGACAATTTCTTTGCCCCGGTAACCCCGATCGACGCCTCGCGCTACTGGCGTATAGGGTGAAAATGGGCCAAATAGTATGATGTTTTTTACCAATTTCGCATGGCTGACCTTTCCACCTATAATAGAGCAGCTTTAAGCCCCACTCGATACGCGCTGTCCCGGATGAAAAAAATATTCAACCTCACTTATTGGTTTCTGATTGGGCTGGGGAGCGCAGCTTTACTGGTTCTAACCGCAGCCTTCCTGTATCTGAACCCCCAGATACCCGACACGAGGAGCTTCAGTGAGGTCGCACTAAAAGCCCCGCTTCGAATCTACTCTGACGATGGATTGCTGATCCAGGAATTCGGTGAACGACTGACACCCGTGACGTTTGAAGAAATTCCGCCCTTGTTTATCAAGGCCTTGCTGGATACAGAGGACAAACGCTTTTTTGAACACGGTGGCATTGACGTGGTGACACTGGTTAATGCCACCTGGCAGCTGGTTCGCAACCGGGGCCAGATAAGAACCGGGGCCTCGACTATTACCATGCAGCTGGTAAAGAACATATCTGGAGACATAGAGGTCAGATTTCTTAGGAAATTCAAGGAGATGCTCCTTGCTGTCAAGATTGAGAGGGAGCTTTCCAAGGAACAAATACTGACGCTATATCTCAACATTATTCCTTTCGGGAAACATGCCTTTGGCATCCAGGCCGCTGCGAACACCTACTATGGGAAAGATGTTAACTTACTGAGTCTCGCGCAACTGGCGATGCTCGCCGGAATTCCGCAGGCTCCCGAAGCAGGAAATCCGATAAACGGTCCACGTCGCTCAATTACGCGCCGTAACCTCGTACTGCTCCGAATGCTGGAACAGGGCTCAATCAGCCAGGCGCAGTACGACGAAGCTTTCCAGTCCCCTATCACAGCCCAGGTGTACGTTCGGAATGTAGAACTTCCTGCACTTTACGCAGCAGAAATGGTACGTAAGCACTTACTTCAGCAATACGGTAGCGATGCTTACAACCAGGGAATGATTGCCCATACGACCCTCTCCTCCCAAATGCAGCTGTCCGCAGAGGTTGCAGTGAGCAACAAGTTACTCGAGTACGACCGGCGACACGGATATCGGGGACCGGAATATCGAAGAATCCAGGGAACAGACCAGTACCTTGCCGCGCCTGAGTATGGCTATCCCGAGAATTGGTCCAGGACACTGTCTGTAATGACGGTCTTTGGTGGCCAGCACCCAGGCATCGTTACAAGGGTTAGCGAAACGGAAATCAGTGTTCTGACCCAGGACCTCGAAGAGGTCAGCATTGACTGGGATGGACTCAGGTGGGCGAGACCTTACATTGACGCAGATCGACGGGCGCCTACCCCCAAAACCGCTGCCGAAATCGTGGCTCCAGGCGACGTCATTCGTTACGAGATATCAGAAGACGGAACAGCCCGGCTTGGACAACACCCAAATATTCAAGGTGCCATCGTCGCACTCGATCCTTATGACGGAGCCATCAAGGCGATCGTCGGTGGTTTTGATTTCGACGCAAGACAGTTCAACCACGCGACCCAGGCCCGACGTCAACCCGGGTCCAATTTCAAACCCTTCTACTATACGGGCGCCATAGAAAACGGCCTCACTGCCGCCTCTATTTATAACGATGCCCCCTTGGTCTTACCCGGGGAAGAACTGGAAAAGACTTATCGACCAAAAAATTCCGGCGATGTCTTTCATGGCAACATCCGGTTGCGCGAAGCACTGTACCGGTCCATCAACCTCGTCTCCATTCGGGTGATCCTGGACTATGGCCCCCAAAATGCAATCAATTATGTTTCCCGGTTTGGATTCGACACATCAAACTTCCCCCGGGATCTCCAGCTTGCTTTCGGCGGGGGGACCATTGCGCTGACCCCCCTGGAGGTCGTGACAGGATACGCAGCGTTCGCCAATGGTGGCTTTAAGGTGACTCCCTACCTGATTCGCGAACTGAACTCTATCAACAGAGACGCCATCTTCCAGGCCAATCCTGAAGTCGCCTGTACGGAAAACTGCAATGGCCTGAACCGGGCCAAAAGAATTATCGAACCGCGGGTCGCTCATATCATGAACACCATGCTCTCAGACGCCATCAGGCGGGGCACAGGCACAAAAGCAATGCGCGCCCTGAAGCGAGGAGATCTCCACGGGAAAACCGGTACAACCAACGATGCAGACATCTGGTTTTCAGGATTTACCCCCGATCTGGTCGCGACATCATGGGCCGGATTCAGTGACAACAGTCCTGTGGGTAACCGGGAATGGGGATCAACAATACCCATCGAAACATGGATTGAGTTCATGCGGAAAGCACTGCCCCCCGAATCTGAGTCTTCGCAACTCGCCAGACCCGATGGCATGGTCTCCGTAAAGATTGATCCTGCGACTGGCCTCAGGACGTACCCCGGCGACCCCAAGGGCATCTTCGAGATCTTCAGGGAAGAGAGGGTGCCGCCGGCACTGGAGACCAGGAATCATTCAGAGGGTTCCAGTATCACGCAGGATATTTTCTAGCGCTTTTTGTTTTTTACCCGTGCCGGCCCCGCGATTTCTAGCGGGCAGTAATCCAGATGTCATCATCTCGCAGGTCGTGCCCGCGCAGCAGGCGCTTCGCAGCTCTTTATTTTTTTGGCACCAATCTCGCGTTTTCCAGCGAGCAGTAACCCAGATGTCAGAATTTCGCAGAAGGTGCCCGCGCAGCAGGCGCTCGCGATTCTCTATGTTTTTCTTTGTTCGTCACGGGTCTCGCGAGCAGTCATCCAGATGCATGAATCCCGTCGACGGTGCCCGCGCAGCAGGCGCTCGCGAGTTACCTAAACGGAAGCATCTCCAGGAGGCACTGATTCACGTCGAAAGGAATGGTGGATCTACTCGTAACCTGGTTCGAGCGAAGCGCCTGCAGCGCGGGCACTGCCCATCCGCTCTATTATCTGGACCACTGCTCGCGAGCCCCACGACAAATTCAAACCATAAAAAAAAGGCGCCTACGGCGCCTTTTTTAAACAAACAGCAACTATTTCCCTCTACTGAAACGCTTGTTAAAGCGATCAATTCGGCCAGCTGAGTCAATAACTTTCTGCTTACCTGTGTAGAACGGGTGACAATTTGAGCAGACTTCCAGGTGAATATCTTCACAGGTAGTCGACCGGGTTTTAATCACATTGCCGCAGCTGCAAGTTGCAGTGATTTCTTCGTATTTTGGATGGATTTCGGCTTTCATCTCGAGCAGCCCTGCTAATTAAAGGTGGCGAATCATACCAGAACCCTATCGAATGACAAGGATTGGGTAAACCGCATTTTCTATGGGCTACAGCATGCCCCACAAGTGGCATAATGATGTTTTACTCCTGCGCGTCAACAATGCCAGATTCAACAATTTTTGTTGCAGTTGCCATCCCCACGCCATTACGCAACAGGTTCCATTATAGCCTGCCCGCAAATGCGCGAGTCGCTATTGGTTCGCGTGTACGAGTACCTTTTGGATCTAGGAAGTTGATTGGCGTTGTCACTGAGGTGAACAGCCGGCCTGATATCGATATTGCAAAGGTGAGACCTGTCCTTGAGGTGTTAGGCGCCGGAGGAAACCTAACTGAACCAATTCTCAGGTTATGCCGCTGGGCATCTGATTATTATCACCACCCAATCGGAGAAGTCTTGGCGAGCGCACTTCCCACCCTCCTTCGAAAAGGCGCAGACCCGCAGGAGCCCAGCCAACTTTTGACCCTGACACCCGCAGGAAGCCTGATTGACCAACAATCCCTGGGGCGAGCATACGCGCAACGGAAACTGCTGCGCGCATTGCAACAATCCGGGCGTACGAGAGAAGAACTAAGCGCCATGGATATCTCAAGTCAAACAATCCGCTCGATTGAAAAAAAAGACTGGGCACAATGGCACGCGAAAGCTCCGGCACCCCTCGAGCCCTTCTCTTCTGGTTCGGTTAACCACTCGGGAATTACGGTCACAGAGGAACAGGCAACGGCGATAGACGCAGTTCAAAACCGCACCGACGGCAAACCCTTCCTTCTATACGGCGTGACGGGCAGCGGTAAAACAGAAGTCTATCTGAGAGTCATAGAACCGCTATTAAAGGCAGGCAAACAGGTGCTGATCCTGGTGCCAGAAATAGGCCTGACGCCCCAGACTATTTCAAGATTCCAGGACAGGTTCGATGTCCCCATCACGATTCTCCACTCTTCGCTCACAGACAAACAAAGAGCTCTCGGCTGGCTCCAGGCCAGGGAGGGGTCAGCAGGCATCATCCTGGGTACCCGATCTGCGATTTACACGCCACTCAAGTTTCCCGGGGCTATCATTGTTGACGAGGAACATGACGCTTCATACAAGCAACAGGATGGGTTTCGATATTCAGCACGCGACCTCGCGGTTCTGCGCGCCGGATTCGAAGGCTTGCCTGTCATTCTGGGTTCAGCGACGCCCTCGCTAGAGAGCCTGCACAATGCCGACAGCGGTAAGTATCACCTACTACAACTTGCGACGCGCCCACCCGGCATCGAACCAGAACGCTACGAGCTTCTGGATACTCGCCACCTGGAACAGAAAGACGGACTTACCCGGGCATTGCGCCACCGGATTGGTGAGCGACTCGCAAACAAAGAGCAGGTCCTGATCTTCATTAATCGGCGAGGCTTCGCACCGGTCATGATCTGCAACGATTGCAGCTGGATCGCACACTGCAGCCGGTGCGACGCAAAACTGACGTACCACCTGAATACCAATACGCTGGTTTGTCATCATTGCGGCACCATTAGTCACAACATCACCCGTTGCCAATCCTGCCGTAGCAGTCAGCTCTCACCACTTGGCTTGGGCACCCAGCGAATCGAACAGACACTGACGGCAATGTTCCCCGAATTCCCGGTCCTGCGCATCGATAGGGATTCCACCAGACGCAAAGGATCGATGGAATCGTTCATTTCAGAGATCAACACTGGCGAATCAGCCATCCTGGTAGGCACCCAACTCCTCGCAAAAGGACACCATTTCCCCAACGTAACACTGGTGGCCATGTTGGACATCGACTCTGGGTTCTACTCAGCGGATTTCAGGGCAACGGAAAGACTGGGCCAGATTATCCTGCAGGTGGGCGGGCGTTCGGGACGGGCAGATAAACCCGGCACCGTCACTATCCAGACGGCTTTTGCCACACATCCCCTGATGGAAACACTGGTTCAGGATGGTTATTTCGAATTCGCTACTGGTCTGCTCCAGGAACGAAAGGAAGCTGGCCTACCACCTTTCACGTTCCATGCCATCATCAGGGCTGAGGCCAACTCATCAACTACCGCCAGATCGTTTCTTGAATCCATCATCGCGAAGGTACAGGTGCGCAATACCGTGAACCTGTTGGGACCAATACCCGCTCTCATGGAGAAGAAAGCAGGCCGGTATCGGCAACTGCTGATAGTAACCTCGGCAAACCGGTCAGATCTGCACCGGGAGGTACGCCACATCATTCAGACCACGGAATCCTTGCCCGACTCAAAAAAGGTACGCTGGTCGGTGGACGTAGATCCAACAGACATGTTTTAGCGCGCATCGGAAGCCGATAAACCCTTCCAATCAAGAAATCGCCCTAGATACTTTTTAGCGGTTTCCATACAATCTCCCTGCATATTCTCTACTCGAATTTTAATGACTCAGGACTTCGCGAAAAAACGTCCCCCAAAGGAATCGGCACGGGTGCGGGCCTTCTCTTTGCCGACATTTGTTACAGGGTTCCTGGTCGGCGCCTTCATCACTTTCCTGATTGCCCTCTGTTACCTGAAAGCCTCTGGAGGCATCCTGGCAACCGATGGCGGGAAACCCAGGGCCGAACCACAAGCCAACGATGACAGCATGCAGTGGGATTTCTACGAAATTTTCCCGAAGTCGGTCGTCCCGGTCGTCGAGGAATACACCAAAACTGGTAAAAAGGTGATTGTTGATAACTCAAGGTGGGTATTACAGGCCGGATCATTCAAGGATGCCATAGATGCTGATGAGCGCAGAGCTACCTTGATAATGATGGGTTTGGATGTCAGCATCCAGAAAGTGAAGGTGGACGGTGCCAACTGGCACAGGATCATCGTCGGCCCGTTCGATTCCGTACTGGAGCGCAGTAGAGCACAGAACAAGCTCGCTCAGGCCGAGATACCCTCTATCCCGATGAAGATTCCAGCCTCCTGAACCTAAAAATAGTGACTTGAAAAATACCGGATTACACCCCATCTTTCTTTTAACGCGATCCAACGCTCCATAATCCCAGACACGAGACCAAACCCATTGAATCAATTCGAAGGCACAACCATTCTTTCTGTTCGAAAAGGCAACTCCGTTGTCGTCGGCGGCGACGGCCAGGTGACCATGGGCGACACCGTCATGAAAGCCAATGCGAGGAAAGTCAGGCGACTCTATAAAGACAATGTAATTGCCGGGTTTGCAGGAGGTACCGCTGATGGTTTCACCCTGGTAGAGCGCTTTGAAGGAAAGCTGGAAAAACACCAGGGAAACCTGGTGCTGGCCGCAGTGGAGCTTGCCAAAGACTGGCGAACCGACCGCGCCCTTCGTCGTCTCGAAGCCTTGCTTGTGGTCGCCGACAACGAGAATTCATTATTGATAACCGGCAATGGCGACGTCGTCGAACCTAACGATGGTATTATGGCGATCGGGTCGGGCGGCCAGTACGCAAAGTCAGCTGCCCTTGCGTTACTGAGCAATACAGAACTCAGCGCCAGAGAGATAGTCGAGAAGAGCCTCTCCATAGCGGGTGATATTTGCATCTATACGAACCAGGAACAAACGATCGAAGAGATCACCTTCTAAAGGAAACACATGTCCAACATGACCCCCAGGGAGATCGTCCACGATCTCGACAAACACATTATCGGACAGGATGACGCAAAACGGGCAGTAGCCATTGCGCTCAGAAACCGCTGGAGACGAATGCAATTGCATGAGGAGCTCCGAACGGAGATATCCCCAAAAAACATCCTGATGATTGGCCCGACAGGGGTTGGTAAAACAGAAATCGCACGGCGACTAGCCAAACTTGCAGGAGCACCCTTCATCAAGGTAGAGGCGACCAAGTTCACTGAGGTCGGGTATGTCGGTCGCGACGTAGAATCGATTATCCGGGATCTGGCTGAAGCGGCCGTCAAAATGCTGCGCGACGAACAAATAAAGCAAGCAGAGCCGCGGGCTTTCGAAGCCGCAGAAGACCGAGTACTTGAGGCTTTGTTGCCATCGGCAAGGGACGCTGATTCAGATGAGAACTCATCTACCCGCCAGTTGTTTCGTAAAAAATTAAGAGAAGGGGAACTGGACGACAAAGAAGTCGAAATGGAAGTCCAGGCCACTGCGATTGGGGTTGAAATCATGGCGCCACCTGGCATGGAAGAAATGACCAGCCAACTACAAAATATGTTCTCGTCCATGGCTCCCGGGAAAAACAAGTCAAAAAAAATGACCGTAAAAGACGCAATGCGCCGAGTCACTGACGAGGAAGCAGCTAAGCTTATAAACGAAGACGAGCTTCGAAGCACCGCAGTTGAAGCCGTAGAACAGACCGGTATCGTTTTCATTGACGAAATGGACAAGATCGCAAAACGGGCAGACCACGGAGGCGCCGATGTCTCACGCGAAGGCGTACAAAGGGACCTCTTGCCCATGATAGAAGGCAGTAACGTGTCCACGAAGTACGGCATGATCCGGACAGATCACATTCTGTTTATTGCTTCAGGTGCTTTCCATCTCTCCAAGCCTTCGGACCTCATTCCGGAACTGCAGGGACGGTTACCCATCCGGGTAGAACTTTCTGCACTCAGCATCGAGGATTTCGAGAAAATCCTGACCGAACCGGACGCATCACTGGTCGAACAGTACCAGGCGCTAATGCAAACAGAAGGCCTGAACATCATCTTCACTAAACCGGCGGTGCACAGAATTGCCGAAATCGCCTGGCAGGTTAACGAACAGACGGAAAACATTGGCGCGCGAAGACTTCATACGGTCATGGAGCGGCTTCTGGAAAAGTTATCCTTTGACGCCACCGATATCGCAGCAAAGGAAGCAGGTAACATCACCATTGATGAAACCTACGTTAACGAACATCTGCAGAACCTCGCCAACGATTCGGACCTTTCCCGGTATATACTCTAACTATGAATAATCAACTATGACTCATCTACCATGGCTCACTCTTTTTTAGACTGTTCAAGATGACAAACTCAAACGCACCCGCTGCAGTTAACGTACACAAAAAGTCAGCCACCCTGGAATTGGTTTACCACAATGGTGACTCTCACCAGTTGTCAGCAGAGTACCTGAGGGTATTTTCGCCTTCTGCCGAAGTACAGGGTCACGGTCCCGGGCAGGAGGTTCTCCAGCATGGTAAAAAAGAAGTACAGTTCCTGGACATCCAACCCCAGGGACACTACGCCATAAAAATCACTTTCTCAGATGGCCACGATTCCGGCATTTTCAGTTGGGAGTACCTGTTCCAGTTGGGAGAAGATCACCAGGAAAACTGGCCGCAGTACCTGGCTGAACTGGGCGCCGCCGGAAAATCCCGATCTCCCCAGTTTATTGCCCTAGGAAGCTGATCAGAAGACAAACTTAACCCCGTCATCCCAAAAAACATCCCTTCGAAAGATAGACAGGATACAATGCGCTTCCCCGGTCGAATCGCATCACCAACCGAGTATGGACAAAGAAGACGACGTCACGCATTTTGGGTACCAAAAAGTACCCATCTCTGAAAAGGCAGGCAAAGTAGCCCAGGTCTTTCATTCAGTGGCTGAAAGATACGATATTATGAACGATGTCATGTCTCTCGGAACTCATCGTGTTATGAAGAAAATGGCTGCCAATGCGACTCACGCTCGCACTGGTCACCATATCCTTGATTTAGCAGGAGGCACCGGGGACATGGCTATCCTGTTGTCGGAATACGTCGGCGCAGACGGACGCGTCTACGTCTGCGATATCAACGGAAGTATGCTCTCCCAGGGCCGGGACAAGCTGCTCAACCGTGGCATCTTAACCAATGTCAGTTACGTGCAGGCAGACGGGGAAAAACTACCCTTCCCCGACGAATCGTTCAATGCCATTACGATTGCATTCGGGTTGCGTAACTTTACTGCAAAAGAATCCGCTCTCCGCGAGATGTACAAAGTCATCAAGCCCGGCGGGAAACTCGTCATTCTCGAGTTTTCAACACCGGACAACACACTTGTCCAAAATGCCTATAAGGGCTTCAGCAAAATCTGGCCAAAGATTGGGAAACTGGTGACTGGCGATGAAAGCAGCTACCAGTACCTGGTGGAATCCATTGAGATGCATCCAGACCAGCAGACGCTCAGCGACATGATCGGCAACGCCGGTTTTGGCAGAGTGCGGTACCAGAACCTGCTAAATGGTATTGCGGCAATCCATCAAGGTATAAAACCAAGACTGGAACCAACTGCATGAACTTCCTGCGGATTATCCGAATCCTCTCGACCTTCGTGCGACTCAGGCTGGATCGGAACATTCCTAACGAAGCCCGCAAGGGTGCTGTTGCGAAGCTTCTCTGGATACTCAAACTATTTCCGGAACCGCGAACTTCGGGCCCGGAATCAGCCAGATTGGCGCTTGAACAACTTGGCCCTATTTTTATCAAGTTCGGCCAGATACTCTCTACCCGTAAAGACCTCTTCAGCGACGAGATGTCGCAAGAACTGCAGAAGCTTCAGGATCAAGTACCCGCGTTTGACTCCAACACTGCGGTAAAAATAATAGAAAGCGAAATCAGGGGCCCTATTCCCTCTCTATTTACTTCGTTCGATTCCGTTCCGCTCGCATCTGCCTCACTCGCCCAGGTTCACGCTGCATCCATGACCATCGGCCCGGTCGAAAAAGAAGTCGTGGTGAAGATCATACGACCCGGTATCCAAAAGGTCATCGAACGCGACATCAAACTGATGTACTTTTGCGCCAATCTACTCGAGAAGTTCTGGCCAGACGCCAGGCGTTTGCACCCAGCCGCCATCGTCAAAGACTATGAGTCTGTCATTCTTGGGGAACTCGACCTGAAACTGGAAGCCTACAACAGCAGACGCCTCCGTGATAACTGGTCGGGGTCGGGCAAGCTCTTCGTTCCGGAAGTTTATGAAACCTGCTCCACCAGTCGCATCATGGTAATGGAGCGAATCTACGGCGTTACCGCAACGGACCTGCCCTCTCTCCGGGACAAAAATGTTGATCTAAAAAAACTGGCACATCTTGGCGTGGAAATATTTTTCTCTCAGGTGTTTGAAGATAATTTTTTTCACGCGGACATGCATCCAGGCAACGTATTCGTCGATGTTACAGATCCTGACAATCCAACCTACATCGCCCTGGATTGCGCCATCATCGGATCATTGACCGAGAACGATAAAGACTACCTGGCGCGAAACCTACTCGCGTTCTTTCACCGAGACTATGATGAAGTCGCCCGCCTGCATGTAAAAAGCGGTTGGGTCCCCTTTGATACAGACATTAATGAATTTTCCGAGGTCATCAGGCGGGTTTGTGACCCATTTTTCCAGAAGCCCATAAAAGACATTTCTTTTGGAATAGTGCTTCTGGAACTGTTTGATACCGCACGAAGGTACAACATGGAAGTACAACCACAACTGGTACTTTTACAAAAAACACTAATTAACATTGAAGGTATGGGTCGACAAATCTATCCGGACCTCGACCTGTGGGAAACTGCAGCACCATTCATGGAAAGATGGATGAAAGACAGAATCGGGGTCGCAGGCCTTATCAAAAGAATTTCCGAGAAAGCTCCGCGATGGCTGGACCAGCTTCCTGAAATTCCAGATCTGGCTTACGACGCAATGGTGGAGATACGAGATTTAGCCGCGCAGAACCGCGCGCAGATCGCAACGCTGACAGAGGTCAAACAGGCCCTGCAGGAACAGACCAGGCGTGCAAAATACCAGCGCCTGGGTGGCCTGGCCCTGATCGGTGCAATACTGTCACTCGTCGCCCCCACCACAGGATACGCAACAGATATTGATCCCATTATCCCAGGGTCGGTGTTGGGAATGCTGGGGATCTACTGGATGTATATTCATTCCTGACATGATATTCTCGCCGCCCTTTTTTCGCAGCCCTTATTAAAAAGCTTTTATTAAAAAGACCTGCTTTAGGGTAAAACCTTTAAGCGGTAGAATTGGAATCATAATGGAACAAACAAACACAGACTGGCTTGACGAAGTCAGCTTTGACGATGCAGGGCTTATCCCCGTCATAGCGCAGGATTTCGAATCACATCGCGTATTAATGGTCGCCTGGATGAACAAAACTGCGCTGCTTGAAACAATTAAAACCGGGTTAGCCACCTACTGGTCCCGGTCTCGGGATCAACTCTGGCGAAAAGGCGAGTCATCGGGCCATGAACAAGCTGTAAAAAGCGTCCAGCTTGACTGTGATGGTGATGTGCTAACATTGATCGTTGAGCAGAAAGGCAATATTGCTTGTCATACAGGCCGAAACTCCTGTTTCTTCAGGGTACTAACCAAAGATGGCTGGCAGATATCCGAACCCGTCCTAAAGGACCCCAAGGAAATTTACTCCGATGGATAGCATTCTGGAAAGGCTAACCGTAATTCTAGAGGAACGCAGGCATGCAGATCCGTCCACATCCTATGTGGCTGGCTTGCATGCAAAAGGGGTCAACAAGATTCTGGAGAAGGTCGGCGAAGAGGCAACCGAGGTCATTCTTGCAGCAAAAGGAGCCGAGTCATCTGGCAACGTCGAAGAACTGGTCAGGGAAACAGCCGACCTTTGGTTCCACACCATGGTATTGTTAGGGCATATGGAATCTTCACCGGCAGCTGTGCTGGAAGAACTGGAACGCAGGTTCGGCACATCAGGCCTGGAAGAAAAAGCATCAAGATCAAAATAACCAATACACAATATTATTAGGAAGGAGGTCGCTATGTCCTTTGGTATAACAGAACTCGTCATCATCCTGGTCATTGTCCTGTTACTCTTTGGCACCACAAAACTCAAATCGCTTGGCAACGACCTGGGCTCAGCAATCAAGGGTTTCCGAACTGCAGTCAGTGATGAAAAGACAGCTGGTACAGACGGCGACGAGAGCGCTGAATTAGCAGAAACGCAAGAAACCAAAGACCCCGGTTAAACGTCTCCGCACGCCAACGACACCTCGGAAAATAACATGTTCGACATAGGGTTCCCGGAGCTAGTGGTCATCAGCATAGTTGCCCTGCTGGTCATTGGCCCGAAAAAACTCCCGGAAACAATTCGCACCATGTCATTGTGGGTCGGCCGGATCCAAAGAAGCTTCGCCAGCATTCGACGGGAAATCGAATCAGAGATCGGTGCAGATGAAATTCGTCAACAATTGCACAACGAAAACATCATGAAGGAACTGGAGGAAACCAAAAACACCCTCCAGCAGGCCGGTCAGGATGTCAGGACCACGATCAACGCCACGGTTGAACGCGCTGAGACTTCCGCCCCTGCTGATAAAGGCAAATCCCGGTCCAAAGACAATGACTGACCAGGACTCTCCACAGCAGGACTCTTCTTCACAAGACTCTTCTTCCCAAGACTCTTCTTCCCAAGACTCTTCTTCCCAAGATAAGGGACAACCTCTGGTCGATCACCTTATTGAACTGCGAACTCGTCTGCTGCATGCAATCCTTTCGGTACTGATCATTTTCCTGCCGCTGTTTTACGTCGCAAACGACATCTACTATTACATATCTGAACCACTCCGGCAGTTTCTGCCGGAAGGCACGACGATGATCGCCACTGACGTCGCCTCGCCCTTTCTAACTCCGTTTAAACTATCACTGGTGCTATCGATATTTATCGCCATGCCATACATCCTTCACCAGATCTGGAGTTTTATTGCACCAGGGCTTTACTCAAACGAAAAGAAGGTCGCGATGCCATTGCTGGTAAGCAGCATTTTGCTTTTCTACGCAGGGATCGCGTTCGCTTTTTATGTAGTCTTCCCTCTGGTTTTTGGCTTCTTTACTGCAGCTGCGCCAGAAGGCGTCACTGTCATGACAGACATTAATCGCTACCTGGATTTCGTCCTGAAATTGTTCTTCGCTTTTGGAATTGCTTTTGAAATACCAATCGCCACGGTGCTGTTAATCTGGACAGGGGCAACATCGATCGCCTCCATCGCCAGCAAACGAGCATACGTTATCGTCGGCTGCTTTGTTGTAGGCATGATATTAACTCCGCCGGACATCATCTCACAGGTGCTGCTTGCCCTTCCCATGTGGCTGCTCTTCGAAATCGGTATATTGTTTGCCCGGATTTTCAAACTGGACCGATCTGACTCTTTCGCAGCCGATTCCGAGGAGACTAACGAGTAACCTTGTTCACGAATTAAGCTGGAACGTCACTGGCCCATCATTCGTCAGCGACACCTTCATATCTGCACCAAATCGGCCTGTCTCCACTGGCACGAACTGCCGCGCCGCTTCAACAAAATCGTTGTAGAGCCTTTCTGCAAGCTTCGGTGGGGCAGCCGAAGAAAATGATGGGCGAAGCCCTTTGTGGGTATCTGCGGCCAGGGTGAACTGCGAAACAATCAGCAGCGAACCCTTCACGTCTATCAGCGAAAGGTTCATGTGATCTTTTTCATCATTGAAGACGCGGTAGTTTACGATCTTCGAAAGCAGTTTCTCTGCTCTCGCTGGCGTATCTTCCCTCTGAACCCCAAGAAGCAGCAGCAGGCCAGGACCAATTTCGCCATGAACCTGGCCATTAATGACTACTGAGGCATCGCTTACTCGTTGAATCAAACCAAGCACGGTGAAAGACGCCTAAACGTCGAAGTCGGCTTCGAACCTGAGCGCCATATCTCGGGTAGCACGAATAAGTGCATCGATCATCGCAGGTTCTGTCGCCGAATGGCCGGCTTCCCGAACAATGTATAACTGCGAAGTTGGCCAGGCTTTACGGAGCTGGTGGGCATTGTCCAGGGGGCTGACACAGTCAAACCGAGCATGAACGATAATACCCGGGATGTCCTTCAGGACAGAGGCATTATTAAGCAACTGGCCAGGCTCAAGGAAACACTGATTCCTGAAATAATGAGTCGCAATCAGGCATCTTGCATGGGCCCGACCGCCATCTGAAAAATGTTTAATCAATCGTGAATCTGGATGAAGCGTCGAAACATGTGCTTCCCAGGTTGACCAGGCTTTCGCTGCAGACATACGGGCCAACTCGTTATCCTGCATCATCAGCTCGTGATAGGCCTCACAATTGCTTGGCTTTTCGTTACCTTCCGCCTTGCCCTTATTAAGGACCGGCGAAACAAAATCTTCCCAGTGATCAGGGAAGAAAAGACTTGCTCCTTCCTCACTAAACCAGTCGATGTCCTGTTGACGCCCCAGGAAGACTCCTCTGAGGATCAGGCCCAGAACGGTTTCCGAATGTTTTTGCGCATAGGCGAGGCTGAGCGTTGAGCCCCATCCACCACCAAACACGATCCATTTATCAATCCCCAGATACTCGCGGATCTTGTTCATATCAGACACAAGATGGTCTGTCGTGTTGTCGGTCAACTCTGTATGCGGCGTTGACCGGCCAGCACCTCGCTGGTCAAACAGGATGATGCGGTACTTATCGGGGCTAAAAAAGCATCGCGAGTTAAATTCACAGCCGGACCCGGGTCCGCCATGAACGAATACGACGGGTATCCCATCGGGCGTGCCACTTTCATCCATGTACAACTCGTGTACATCATCAACTTTCAGCTGATGCCGAGCATAAGGCTTTATCTCAGGGTAAAGGGGTAGCATCAGGCAATTTTCTCCCGGAACGCTCGCTTACGTTCATTTTCAGTCAGCAACTTCTTGCGTAAACGCAAATAATTCGGCGTGACTTCAACCAGCTCTTCATCATTAAT
>DTZW01000280.1:0-8613 GCA_012961165.1 Gammaproteobacteria bacterium
ATGAATCTTAATTTCGTCAACGACGAAATATACTTCAACTTCTCATGCTACCTTAAGGCAAGTGATCAAGGCGGAAACTGACTGGCGGCGGCCTTTAACTTTTCCTGTTTCGAAAGAGGCAATGAATCCGAAACTGGTCCGTCTGCAGACGTCCACGACCGAGCCTAACATCTCCATGACTCACCCTGTTAACACCAGTGACAACCCACAAGCGTTCACTGCGACGATGTACAAAAAGGGGGGATTACCGCTTCAGCTGTAAGTCTTCAGGTTCAGAGTCTGCTAGATACACCAACGGGATTGTTAACGACCGTAAGCCAGGCAGTTAAATAATTTTGGAGTTTGCTGGTCTTTGACTAAATTTAACCAGAGCCTCGCTTCGGCGGAGGTTCTAATAATGCTGAATTCGCCAGAGTCCTCTCGTGTTTACGCAAGCATCTTTCAATTAGCGTCAGTTAAATTGACGCTAGCAGCTTTTGAAGCTGCGATAAGGTGTTCGCTTGCCCCTGCAAAGTGCAAAGTGGAACATGATCACTGCTTTCCCCGCAAGCTTAAGGTCGTGCCTGATGGCAAAAGCAGCTTAAAAAGCTGTTGTAAAAGAACTCAGGGCCAGAAGCGGGTATTCGAACAATCGCCTTGAGGATGTGCTCGATCAATTTGATCTACTCGTGAGTCCGACTGTTACTGCTAAATTCCCGCTCGCTGGTGGATACACCTGGCTCTTGCCAATATGACTGGCGACCCAGCGATATTGGTCCTCTGTGGTACATTCGATGACGGGCTACCCATCGGGCTTCAAGCCTTTGACCTTATTTGAAGACTCGACTTAGTTGACCGCTCCTTCTGAAAATAAAGCAGCAACTTCATCTTCGTCGTAACCCAATTCTGCCAGTACTTCGCGAGTATTTTCTCCCAGGGTGGGCACGTGCGAGCCAGGGGAGAAGACTGAATCATTGATAAGGTATCCAGCTGTAGTCACCTGGTGATTGCCGAACTCGCTTTGGACTTCGGAAAAGAACCCCCTGGCCGCTGGCTGACCTGACTTAATTACATCAGCTAGATCTACAACCGCACCCGCAACAACCGCTTCTTGACTAAACACCTGATCCCATTCGCTGCTTGTTTTTTCCTTAAGGACTTCCTCAACTCGTTGCTCTATCTCAGGCATGGCAATAAACAGTTCTGAGGTGGTCATTGATGAGTATTCGGTGAGTCCGATAGCATCGAGGATTGGTCTTTGGTTCGATGGTCGATATCCAGCTAGCATAACGTATCCGTCTTTAGTGGCATATCTACCGAGTAATGGCCCGTCACGATTCTGCCCTGGCTCCACAGGAATACCTGTCGTGGCTGTAATACTCGAATGCCGGTTCATCAACAGCATCGTCACATCCTGCATTGCGACATCTATACGTTGTCCATTCCCCGTCCGCGCCCTGAGCATTACAGCCGCCAGTATTGCCGATGTGGCGTGCATGCCTGTGGCGTAATCCAGAACGGGCCCACCCGTTCTAATAGGACCATCGCCCCGTTGATTGATCGACATGAATCCAGAGGTCGCTTGGATGACGTCATCGAAGCCTGGCCTGTGACCTTGGGGACCGTTCTGACCAAATGCAGAAATCGAAACGTAAATGAGCTGAGGGTTTTCATCTGCAAGCGTTTTGTAGTCAAGGCCGTGATTCGCCATGGTGCCTGGGCGATAGTTCTCTACAAAGACATCGGCTTGCTTAACCAATTCGCGAACCAGCGAGCTACCGCGTTTAGTGGTTATGTCGAAGACAACGCTACGTTTGCCTGCATTCTGAGCAACAAAGCCGGTACCCAAACCCAGCTTGACCTGTTCTTGTTCTCCACCCCATGCGCGGACCATGTCACCCTTAGGTGATTCAACTTTGATAACGTCGGCGCCGAGTAGACTAAGCTGATAAGTGCAATATGGCCCTGCCAGCACATGAGTCAAATCGATAACCTTGAGCTCATCAAGCGGTTTTATTGTCTGAGAAGTCATTTTTTACATGCCTCACTTTTATCCATCGTGGAATTCTGTAATAAGGTAAGCGGAGGGGGAGATTAAGTCTCGAGGTCGCGCACTGCAAGTTTGTAGAATGTCTGCTTTGGGTTGTCGGTGTATGGCAGAAGTATCGGTTGGCTCGCTAAAGCTCTCTTGTGGATGGTGTAGGCTCAGCAATGATTTCCGCGAGTCTTGTCAACAAATCTTCGCGACTAAAGGGTTTATAAAGTATTGGAGCTTTTGCGAGTGCATCGATTTCGTTCGGGGTATTCTGCGTGTAACCCGTGGTTAGAAGGACCTTGAAATCGCTACGTATTTTTCGGGCCTCTCGACATATGTCGAATCCGCTGACGCCGCCAGGCAGCATGATATCACTAAAAATTACGTCGATTTTGCTGTCTTGGCGAATAAATTCAAGTGCCTCTTGACCATTCGTCGCTGTAAGGACTTCGAAGTTTTCATTCTTCAATTGTCTTTGGACTAGCGTGAGTAAAGACACCGAATCCTCAACGAGCAGAATTCGCACTTTGGGTTTTCTGAGTTCTGAATTGACTTCCACATTAAGTGACGATGTATTTAATTTAACATCAGTTTGCGGTAGCGTTAACGTAACATTGGTACCGTCCCGCAATTTACTTTGGATAGATAAGTCGCCCCGGCTTTCGCTCACAAACTGGTACACCATGCTTAGTCCCAGGCCGTTACCCATCCCCAATGGTTTGGTAGTAAAGAATGGTTCCAAGGCTTTCGCCGCTATATCCTCTGGCATTCCTTTACCGGTGTCCTGCACCGAAATGCATATAAGGTCTGTTGCGTCCGGGCTACCAGCATCTTTTGCTTCGCTTAACCCTGTTGAAACCTTTTTGGTCTGGATCATCAACTCCCCGCCGTTTGGCATAGCATCGCTTGCGTTGATAGCCAAGTTAAAGAGTGAAGCTTCAAGTTGGTTTTCGTCGACCAGGGCCACTGCACCATTGCAACCTAGACTAAAAGACAGCGTGATGTTCGCACCCAAGGTTCGCCGTAACATTTCTTCAATATTGCTGATCACCTGGTCAATTTCGCAAGGCTGAGGTTCGAGCCGGTCTGGGCGACTGAAGGCCAACAGTCGTTTGGTCAACGAAGCCGCATGCTCTATTGATTTTACTATTTCTGCAATAGGCTGTTTAGTATCTTCAATATTTTTGGCGTCGGTTCTCACTATTTCAGCGTTGCCTAAGATGATGCTGAGAACATTATTAAAATCGTGTGCTATTCCGCCAGAGAGTTGCCCCAGGGCATCCATTTTTTGCGACCGTCGTAGCGCCTCATCAGTGTTCTTTAACTCATTAATATTGCGAGCGACTCCTTGTAGTCCGATGACCGTGCCATCTTTATCTTTCCAATATCTGACATTGGTTGAAACCCATTGGGGTTCACCATTTTTCGCAAACAGCTGTGCTTCAAAGTTAGTCACTATGCCTTCGTTTTCTTGAAGTTCCGCCTCTAATTCGGATCGTTTGTTCTGGTCGACGTAGTAATCAGCTAGCATTGTCCCGATCATTTCCTCAGGACTAAACCCAAGTCCTTCTAAAGATGAAGGTGATATACGGGTGATTTTTCCATCTAAATCGGCTCTGTATATCACGTCAGCAACATTCTCAAACAAATCGATATATTCAAATTGGCTTTCTTCAAGCGCGTTGGATTTCGTTGCCAACTGCTTCAAGGTCTCCCAAAAGTATTGGTTTATGTATCCAACGGCCATAACCGTAGTCACGCCCAGGAAAAACCAGCTGAGCAGATAAAGCGCCCATTGAATCACGGTTGTAGAGGGAGCCTCTACTATAATTTGGGGGACCAACAACCCCGTAATAAAAGATGTAGCGAGAATGACAGCTGTCAGCAGTAACGTTAACAACACGAATATACCTACTCTCTGCCCTTGCAGCACAGTGGCCGATATTGCGGAACCTATAATCCAGGCACCTGCAGCGGCAGTCACACCATAGATGTATAAACCAACCAACGCGACCGCACCTTGAAAAGCAATAGAAAAGTAGCTGCGAACCTCATAAGGCACGCGGTGTCGAAATACCCATAGAGCCCATAGCATGAGGACTATGGCTATGTGGAAAAAAAAGAGGGGTTGCCAGCCAGTATCTAGAGAACGGAGAAGAGATACACATAGCAGCGGCGCTGAAATCAGCGCCATGGTCAACAATAAGTAGTCGCAAATCTTCGATCGGAGTTCGACAAGCCCCCGGTCATCAGCGTGAATAGCCTGGTCGTTTCTGTGTGCGATTGGGTTCGACATTTTCATGGTTAAGAGTTTTGTTGGAGATTCAATCTTAGCTTTTGGGCATCTTCCGGTGAAGCCCCCAGGACTTGCCGCTGTGTTTCAACCCGCACTAGACTTTCCCTTTTGCCATTCTCCGGCAAGTAGGGGCAGGAGCTTTAATAAGTCGAGTGATTCCAATAGTTCAGATAAATCCCTGGGTTCGTTGCCGTCAATTAATGGAAGCTTTCTTGGTGCGTTTGAAACCCTCGCGAGCCTTTCACGAAAAATATCGTCAACCGCGCTACTGCCAGGTTGGACATGGTAGACTTCTATTGCCTTCAGGTGCTCGGCAGCATCTTTGCTGGGGTGCTTAAATAATTTTAAGACTTCCTTCTCAAAATGTGCCACCCGTGCAACGTCAGTGTTAACCATGGTCATAGCCGTGACGTCCTGCAGATCCCAGATCACCGTTTTTATCGCATACCTTTCGTCCATTCCCATTGACTTGGTGATGGCCAGGAGGCTTTTGTCCCCTTCATCTGCGATATATTCGCCACAAAATTTGGTGATCAAAACACCTTCATCAAAAAAGGTCTTGTAACTGTACACCTTAGAAATTTCCTTTCTCTAATGCGAAACAGATTCGCTATATTTACACTGAATTATTTGTTTGTGCTTTTGTCGTTCTCGTCAAAACGTAGCATCGTAGACGTTTTTCGTATTTTTTTGTTGCCATTCGCCGCGTTTTTCAATTGCGCAGCATTTTTTCAATAAAGATAGCATTTTTGATATATCACTACTACTTTTATAGGCCCTGAAAACCGGCTAAAACTGTGCTCATTAAAACCAAGGATGGCGCCGAGATTTTTCCCGAAGATCGAGGCTCGAGCCGAATCGGTTTCGCTTAAATCAGCGAATTGAACATCCCGTTTGTCAATAATCACGTTTCTTATTCCCAACATATGTTCTACTGGATAAGCTTGGCACGCGTGCTAGACAATCGATTGGGGGATGAATACCTGCAAACCCGACAGATTTCCTGCCGAAGTTATCAGCTGCGCAGTTTTCGTTTTGACGGGTTCAACTTTATCCATGGATGCGTTGAACAGATAATTACTGAAGTTAGAAACCAGGAAGCGCTTGAGCCATACCAGCAGCAAGCCTTACTGTTGGCACAAGCCGCTGGATTAGAAATAATTGGAAGCGGTGAAATCAAGTTGATGGAAAGTGACCGGGATCACTTTCCGGCCCTTACTTTGGGGAAACCCGATTTCAAAGCGGCATCAAATAAGCGCTGGTAATCGATGGAATATCAGGCAGAAAACTGGTCCAGATGGTAGTCGGTGTTACCAAACTGGGCTTCAATCACAAGCAGTCGCTTGAAGTAATGCCCAACTCGCAATTCTTCCGTTACTCCCATGCCTCCATGTGTCTGCACTGCGTTTTCACCTACAAAAAACGCAGCCTTGCCAATAAGATGTTTCAACGCATGTACACAACGCTGGGCATCATCACCGCCAGCAGCCACTTCCATTGTTGCGCGAAAGAGCAGTGATTTACACTGTTCATATTCCATGAACATCTCGACCATACGATGTTGCAGTACCTGAAAATCAGACAAAGGATGATCAAATTGTTCCCGCGCCTGGGTATAGGCCACCGTATCCTTATAAAGAATTTCCATAGCACCGAGCGCTTCTGCAGCAACTGCCAAAATGCCATCATTGATGACCTCATTCAGCGCGCCAAATCCATTATCGATTTCGCCGAGCAGGTCGTCGGCTGTGATGCTAACCTGGTTGAATGTCAGTTCTGAAGACTGCAGGCCATCAACTGTTGGAAAGCCTTGTATTGTCAGGCCGTCTCGGTCTGCCGGAATCAACGCCAGGGAAATACCGGACTGATCAACGACGCCACCACTGGTTCGGAACGAGACAACAAAGGCATCAGCGGTTTTACCATGCAGGACCATGCACTTTGTGCCCGTCAGCGTGTAACCATCATTGGTTTTGTTACCGGCGACGGCAACATTGTGCGGCTCATAGCCTGATTCTGGCTCCGCATAAGCCAGAGCAAGTTGCTTTGATCCATCGATCACCACTTCCAGCCATGCTTTACGTTGTGCTTCACTTGCGACCCGTTTCAATACACCTCCACCAAGCACGATGCTGGCAAGAAACGGTTCAAGAACCAGTCCTTTTCCGAACTGCTCCATCAATACCATCGTATCAAGCTGATCACCGCCGAACCCGCCATCCTCTTCACTAAAGGGCAGTCCGAGCCAGCCAAGTTCCGACATGGTCTTCCAGTAGTCCAGGCTGAAACCCGGCGACTGTTGCACAATGGCGACTCTACTTTCCAGGTCGTAGTTGTTCAGAACAAACCGTTCAATCGAATCCGAAACCAGTTGTTGCTCTTCGCTTAAATCAAAATTCATTTCAAAGTTTCCTATTTCTTCGACGACTTAATGCCAAGCACTTTCTTGGTAACGATGTCTTTTTGGACTTCGCTGGCACCACCGTAAATAGTGTAAACGCGGCTGCTCATATAACCGCCCATACCAGCTCTGGCGAAATCCGGACCGGCATTAGTGCCACCCCAGGCCGCAGAGAATTGTCCACCAGCTTCCATGGTCAGCTTTTGTATCCGCTGCTGAATGTCTGTTCCCTTGAGCTTCAGGATTGAAGACTCCGGTCCCGGCGCCGTGCCAGCGCTTGCTGTTGCCAGGCTCCTGAGCTCTGTGTACTCAACCGCCATTAAATCAATTTCGAGCGCCGCGACCTTGGCTTTGAAGCTGGGTACATCCATCAGGCTGCCATTGCCACGCTTCACACTGCTGGCTTTGTCTTTCAAACCTTCCAGGGCAACGATGGAGTTTGAAATACCTGCGATACCTGTTCGCTCATGCTCAAGTAAACCCTTGGCGTAGGTCCAGCCTTTACCTTCTACACCGACACGATTTTCTACCGGTACCTTGATATCAGTAAAGAACACAGTATTAACGCTATGTGAACCACCCAGTGTAATGATGGGCTTAACCTCAATACCTTCCTGCTTCATCGGAAACAGCAGGAAAGTGATACCTTCCTGTTTGATACCTGCGTCGCTGGTGCGGGTCAGACAGAAGATCCAGTCTGCAATATGTGCCATGGTGGTCCAGATCTTGGTGCCATTAACAACATAGTGGCTGCCGTCTTCAGACAGCACTGCTTTGGTCTTGAGACTTGCCAGATCTGAGCCGGCGCCTGGCTCGGAGTATCCCTGGCACCAGTTAACCTTCCGTGCGCGGATGTCAGGTAAAAATCGTTCCTGCTGTTCTTCGGATCCATGGGCCATCAGTACAGGGCCCAGCATGCTGAGTCCGAAGGGCATGTCCCAAGGGGTGCCCGACCTGGCCGTTTCTTTCTGCCAGATGTAATGCTGGTTCGGCGTCCAGCCAGGACCACCAAATTTGGCAGGCCACTTGGGTACGTCCCAGCCGCCTTTTTCCCTGGCTTTTTCAAACCAGTCCATTCGCCATTTATTTGGATCCTCACCGTCTTTATAGGCATTCCCGGCAAGGAATTCTCTTACCTCTGCTTCAAAAGAGAGGTCATCGTTACTCAGCTCAATATCCATCAATTGGTTCCAACAGGCATCTGGAGTGTGCAATATATCAAAACTAGAAATAAATACTAGAATAATGTTCTAATAAGTCATGTCACGAAAAAACCAGACCAATGAACTGAAATCTCGCGTGATGGAGGTGGCTCTGGGCCATTTTTCGGAAGTGGGTATTGAGCGAACCAATGTCAGCAATATCCTCAACGATGCCGGGTGCTCCGTTGGCAGCCTTTACCACCACTTTGGCAACAAGGAAGGAATCGCCGAAGCGCTTTTCATAGACGGCGTCAATCAATTCAATTCCCGTCTGCTCGAGGCTCTTTTGCCCAGAAGGACAGCCAGTACCGGCATCAAAGCAATTGTTACCTTCTGCTGTGAATGGGTGACTGATCAACCGGAGCTCGCCGGGTTCCTGCTGTCACGGGAAGTTACGCTTTCGGACAATGCCAAACTGGAGCTTCGGAAGATGGATCGTGAATTTGGCCAGTCAATTTATAACTGGTTTGTGCCTCACGTGAAATCAGGTGCACTACTCGAATTGCCCACTAGTATGTATGTACCGTTGATTTGCGGTTCCACGCTGGAATATTCCCGCCTTTGGTTATCCGGCAGGAATAATCGCTCGCCGGGCGATGTGGCTTCTATTCTAGCGGAGGCCGCCTGGCAGTCAGTAAAGAGTAGCCTTTAAGCGCCGCTCTCCTGGATGCCATTGGGTTCGGTGAATTTAGTGCTGACG
>DTZW01000280.1:8659-18458 GCA_012961165.1 Gammaproteobacteria bacterium
CCTCGAAGCATGGGCCGTAAGCTAAAGGCGATCAAGGTTAATGAAGTCGAGTGACCGATTAGATCACTACTGTGCTGGGCTGGGGGCCCACACCTTGACGCCTAGGTAAATTGTCGATGCCAAAGCACTGTCTTTGATATCGAGTCTTCAAGTGAGTGATATAAATTGAGGTCCAGCTCGTTGGCTGCTTTTGAGACCGAGGGTAAATATCTTTCGGGCACCAGGTTTGGCTTGGGTGTCTGCATAATTTCGACCTCTTTCTCGCAGATCCTAGCCACTAATCCCGCTAGTTCGGCGATTGATACGGGTTCCGGGGAACCCACGTTATAGCAGGATGAGGGCGTACCATGGAAAAGGATCTTGATTAGCCAGATAACCAGGTCGGCGGAATACATGTAGCTGCGAATCGCGGTGCCATCACCCTTAACGGTAATCTTGTCATGGTGTAAACCATCGCCAATAAAATTCCCTATGGCAAAGTGTCCATCAAGTGGCAGATAGGGTCCAACAAATGCAAATAGCCTCGCTACGATGAATTCGAAACCAAATTCATCAGCAGCTAGAGCCCCCAGCATTTCCGAGACTCTTTTACCTTCGCCATAGGCGCTGGTTCGATCTGTGGTCGAGAGTGTTGAGACTGAATCCTCGCTAAATGCAGCATCGAGGCCTGCGTTTTTCCCATACACCGCCCCCGAACTAGTGAATAAAACTTTCGATCCGGGCGATTTCTTCGCGATCTCAAGAATGCGATTGGTCCCTTTAATCGCTGTTTGGAGCATTGCTCGCGGTGCCGTCTGATAGTGAATGGCAGCAGTTTCTGTCGCAGCGTGAATGATGAAGTCCACTGACTGTGAAATTTCAACACTGGTGACATCGGCCTGTAGAAATTTTAGTGGCGGCTGGTCCAGCCAGGGATATTTTTTAAGAAATGTTGTGGGGTCTCTGGATACGACAATAATCCTGGGATTGATAGAGAGCTGTTCGGCAGCAAATAAAATACTTTCAAGCAGGCATCTACCGATGAACCCGGTGCCGCCAGTGATAAGTGTGATCTTTCCATCTAGCTGGGCAAGTTCAGCCCGGCATTGCGCCACCACCAGTTCGAGATCTGAGCGAGGTAGTTTATAGGGAAAATTGTTTGGCATTTGTTGGGTGTTGGCCTGAGGTGTCGTGCCTTAGAGTCGAGGCGCCGTGATCATGTTTCTTGTTCATGGATGTCCTGACCCGTTGGTTTTTCATTGTAAACCAGATGATTTAACAGGAGATATGAAACTATCGCCATTGGGATGATGAGTATGAGCCCTGATAGGTATGGGTTAAACCCGCGTTGCTCCAGCAGCCAGAGACACAATATGTTTATAAAGTAATGTAAGCAATAAACCAGAATAAACCTTATCCCCCTGTTGATGCTGGCGGATCTGGCGTTGAAAACGTATCTGCTTGTACTTAGGTAATTGAAGGCAATTCCCAGCAGTGTTCCAAACAACGCTGCTAGCGAATAATGTAAGCCGATGAAAAGAAGGCCTGCATAGCAGGAATAGCCAAATACCGTGTTGACTGCACCGACCACCAAAAACTTTACGGGTTTAGGTGTGTTAAACCATGAAAAGGTAGTTGTATCTGGCTCGGACATGATTAACGTAGATGGATTGAATCTATGAAACAGTGGACTAGTATAGCCTACTGGTTCCTCATCATATGACTCCAAGAGCCTGGGTGCACATGCGACCATGAAGAAGAAAATATCGATCATCACGGCTTGCTTCAATGAAGAAGAGAGCATTGAAGAGCTAATCGGGCGTATCAGGACGCTCATGAACACTCTGGATAGTTACGAGTATGACATGTCCTGATTGACAATCACTCCAGTGATAATACGGTAAGCCTGATAAAACACCTTGCTCAATCGGACAAGCACCTGAAACTGATTGTAAACACTCGTAACTTTGGTGTGGTTCGATCTGCTTTCTACGGCTTGTTACAGTGTACAGGCGATTGTGTCATACCCCTTGCATCGGACCTGCAGGACCCCCCTGAACTGATTCCCGAGTTGATTCAAAAATGGGAGGAGGGGTTCAAGATAGTGCTGCTCGTCAAACCGAATACCGAAGAGATGTGGCCAATGTCGATGATCAGGCGCTACTATTATATGTTTGTTGATAGTATTTCTGATGTCCCGCTGGTGCGAAATGCGACCGGCGCAGGCTTACTGGATGAAACCGTCGTCGGTATATTGCGTTCTATTGATGACCCATACCCCTATTATCGTGGCTTGTTGAGTGAGATTGGTTTCCCTATTGCGAGAGTCCCGTTCAATCAGCCCAGCCGAAAGCGCGGTGTAACGAAAAACAATTTTTATCAGTTATATGATTTAGCAATGCTAGGCGTTATCAAACACTCCAAGATACCCCTTCGTTTGATGACTATGGCAGGATTTGTGCTTTCAATGCTGAGCTTTTTGGCGGCGATATTTTTTTTGGGTATGAAGCTGCTTTTTTGGGATAGCTTTTCTATGGGTATTGCGCCGGTGTTGCTTGGCATCTTCTTCTTCTCAGCTGTTCAAATGACTTTGATTGGGATGCTCGGCGAATACGTAGGTTCCATTCATACTCACGTCAGAAAATTGCCATTGGTAATTGAGTTGGAACGAGTGAACTTTGAAGACGATTGATGACGGATCAGAAGTATGCGCTAGTCCGTCAGGCCGTGGTCCAGTGTTATGGTTTTGTTTTTTAATTTCATATCATGAATTTGTTGTACGATCGTATTGCTGTCATAAACTGACAGTATCAGTATCGGGCAATCAACATCGATCTCGGTTGGTGAACCGATTTGGCGTCCGCCAAATGTAGTGCCAACTTTCTGCTTGTTGTTGTCCACATACATGCGAATGTTGCACTCGCTCAGGTTGGCCATGGAATACATTCTCTGGGTTAGGCTGCCTGTACCCCAGACGATGATTTCTTCCTGAGATTCGATGAGTTTGTTGATTTCTTCATAATGTTTCTCCATTCCCGAGGTGATGTAAGCCCTTGTGTGGTCTTCAATTCCCGGATCCTTCGTCTGTGGTTTGCATCCCAATGTCCAGGTGGCCGGATAAAAGCGATCATTGCCGATAGGCCATTTTTTTGTGCCGGAATCGATGATCTTGTAGCCTCTGAGGGCCATAAGGTTAGAAAGCGAATGCTCGGTAAAATGATTAATATGCTCGATGTCTATGTAGCTAAAAGGCGTTGCACTGTTTTCCTGATACTGCCGTAAATCTGGAGTTTCAAGATAAAGGGTTCCTTCCTCGGCTAACAATTCAAATAATTGATCCATCGCCGGCTGGATATCCAGGATGTGTTCCATGACATGTGACAATATGATGCAGTCAAACTTAACATCGATTGAGTGATCCAATAGGCTACCCAGGTATGCGGTAATACCCGCTTCGTTCAGATTTTGAACACAGACAGCGCTTGGATCCAGTCCATACAGGTTGGTGTACCCATCCGCCTGAAACAGCTTTAAAAGTTCACCGTTTGCAAACCCTATGTCCAGAATATGTTGATCTCTCGTCCAATAACCAATCAGGTAGTCGAAGGTTATTTCGTATTTGTTCTGGTCGCTGAAGCTTGCAGGATTTTCGTAGATATTGTGGTCGCGATAAAAACTGTTGTACTGCTCTTGCGAAGCGGAGGTGTCACCGAACACGAAGCCGCATGAGGGACAAACGACGATATTGTAATTGTCGGGCAGGTCGACCCGTTCGAGTAGTTTGAATTTCATATTGTGCAAAACAGTGCCTTCGGTGCCACTGCATACACCGCATTTTCGGTGTCTCACTCAAATCTCCCAAAAAGGTCCTGCTGAAAGCTCACTTCAGTCACCTGTCGGAACCGGCGATGCCGAAAAATAGGCCTCTATCCTCTGACCGATTGCCGACAGAGCGGCTGAGTTATTACGGCGAGGTGTCGCATTATATATCAACAATTGTTGGTTCTGATAGACCTACAGCTTTGACGACAGGCCTGGTTATATGCAGGAAAGCCAGTACCAGAAGGAGAGCGAAGCCAGTTTGTTGAATAAACCAGAGACCAGGAAAGGTTGTCGTCGCGGGTGCCACAGACACCTGCCTGGTGTCTGAGTTAACAGCTATACCCAGTAGTGTGCCGTAAGCCGGGAAGGTCCTTAAGCGGACACCATCCTGGTTCTTAGCGACGAGTATGGAAGTGTAGTTCATTGGCAGGGTCAGGTAGCAATCTCCTGCAACATCCATGTTAATAACATAGGGGAAACTGGTAATGGCAATTACCGGGTGTTCAACAATTTTGCAATTTGGTTCCTGGGTTCCTAAGCCGCTTGTCTTCGCGTCGGTAGACAGCAAAATAAGCTCTTGGGGGTTCGAGTTGGTTTTGATTTCCGAGGCAAGGCTCTTCCAGTCGGAGTGCTTGTTAATGACAGTCGAAATCCATGCCGGACCAAAAGTCGCCCGAAGTTTCTTCAATTGGTAGACGCCCTGTTCTGCCTCCAGTTCCCAAGCCACGTTAAACAGTCGGTTTAGTGCATCGAACCCTTGTGCTGAGGGCTGGTTTTGGAACTGGCTTCGGGTAGCCCTGTAGGGAACGTCTTCAAGCGCCATCACCAATTGTGAATATCTTGATGTTGGAATCCAGTAGCTGGATAAAGAAGACAAGCCCCAGAAGAAATGGGAATTTATGCCAACATTTCTATTCGCCAGAGTTGAATGGATTCTGTTGAGCGGGAAACTTAGATCCGAAACCTCCTGTTGTATTGGGTCAATCTTACGAGTGGGAGAAACGGCTGCGATTATAGTTGGGTCTTCCACGGGCTTATGTAGTCGCTCGCCAAAGGCAGAGATCGCACCGCCGACAAATAGAGAGAATGCTATGAAATACGCAGCCTGTGAAAGTTTTTGCCTGAACACTAACAATATGACGGCTGTCGTTATCAGAATCAGATCGTTGGTCAAAGAATTATTCAGTAGGGCGACCAGAAACGCAGCAGAGGCAACAAACCCGATAAATCCAGTGCTTGTGTGCGAAGCAGACCGTGACGCCAGATCAAATAGAATCGCTACGCTTAGTATCGAGGCAATAACGATAAATGGCAGCATGGCCCGCGAGGGTACCCGGAACGCATCGAGAAGCGGTAAATACTTGATCATGGCTGTCGACAGAGGCGCTGTATCCATACTGAAGGCAAGCGCCACGATCATGGATAGACATAATCCGGCCAGCATTCGGAAAAAAGTCGAGGTTGGCTTTGCAAGCAGTAAAAATAGAACAATAGGCCCAAGAGGCAGGTTGATTTCGTGATGGAGGAAAGCTGGTCTCTCAAGGGGAATGAATTGTTTTGACCAGGGTATTGATGAGAACCAGTCCTGCCACGTTGAAATCGTGTAGCTATAAACCACATTTGAGCCATAGACGCGACTGGATTCTTCTCCCAGACCGTTGACGAGGATGCCATAGAGCTTTGGCATGCTGATCATCAGAGCAGTGGTAAACACCAGAACAGGGATAATTAGCCATCGCGTTCTTGCATAAAAAGAATGTCCGGAAGGTCCGAACAGTAGACTCAATATGATGGGACCACCAAACAGAACATTGTAGTAGACGAGCTGGAAGCTGCTGCTGTAAGCAAAAGTGTGTACCAGTGCAACCCCGCACACAAAGAGATCGACGAGTGATCTTTTGCCAACCATTTCGTTTAGCAGCAATAACATGAACGTAAGTAGTGTAAATAAGCCGACAATAATCGACTCGTGGCCGTTAGTAATGCGCCAGCTAATAATTGGAAGAAAGGCGAACATGATTCCTGCCAGGAACACAAAGTGAGCTGACGGTACCACCTGATTCTTGAAGATGACCGCGGGTAATCGTGTAGCAATGTTCGTACAAAGGTAGGCGAACAAAAGCTGGATGAAGAAAACCTGCAGGTTAGCTGCAGTAACGAAGCCAGTCTTAAAGTAAGCCAGCAACGCGGCGATAGGTAGACTGCCCGTCACGTCATGAACTCTGACACCACCTCCCAATCCAGGCCAGTATAGGAGTTGCGTCCAGTCACCTGAAGCTCGAGTGAGTTCTTGTTGAAAAATGAGGGTCATCTTTAGATAGTCACCCTGTGGAATGAGATAGCCGGGCTGCCAACCCAGAATGAGCAGCCAGGTTAAGGGGATTAGCAGCGACAGGAACACCAACAATCCAAATTGCATTAGATTGTTTTTTCGTAGGGTCGAGGTCACTATCAACTAGAGAGTGCTACATGTAGTGAATGAGTAAACTGTTCAGGATACATCTCTGCATCATCCATGCCGTGTGCTTCTAGCGCTCGTTCTTTCGAGCTGCTATTGACGCAGGCATGAGATTTCCTCCCATTACTTCTCGCATTTCTTCTAACGGCAGTAATGGTGTCATGTCTTCGAGGGGCATGGAGATCATTGATCCATCTTCCTGGACAATCGCGCTTACCTTGGGGCGCAGTGCCTCATTTTCCTGCAATACAACCTCGCAGATGACTGGGCCGGGCATCGCTAATACCTGCTCAATTTGCGAGGCCATCTGGTCGGAGTTCTCGATTCGAACGAACGGCATTTCCCAGGTGTTTGCAATCTTTTCGAAATCAGGCAGGAACAGCTTGGCCTCCGGGCCAGTACCGACATACCGTCCGTCAAAGTAGTTTCGCTGGGTGGCCCGGATACTGCCGTAACCTGCGTTACTCAAAATGAAGAGGCGGATAGGAAGTTGTAGAGACTTGAGCGTACTGAATTCCTGCAGATTCAACTGAAGGCTGCCGTCACTTTCAACGGCTACGGAGGGCTTGCTACCATTAGAAAGACAGGCCCCAATCGCCGCGGGCAGGCCATAGCCCATAGCGCCTAACCCCGACGTCAGGAATACGCGCTGGCCCTTTTTGTTCTGGTAGGCAGTATAGAAAACTTCGATGCCTAATCCGGAACTACCGGTAGAAACCAGCGTGTCCTCGGGCACGGCATTCGAGAGGGCATAGACGAATTCGTAGTGGCTTATTTTTTCATTGCCACCAAAATCATCGACCTGGAATTTCTTCTTCCACTGCCCACATTGTTCGACCCAGTCTTTGGTGGGTTCTCCCGGTGTGGATGCACCTGGATTTGATTCGGCCTTCGCTTTCTTAAGCAATTCCGGGATGAACTGGTTAAGGTTTGCACAGATTGAAATGTCCAGGGCATCCTTGTTCTTGTCGATTTCTGCCTGGTCTACATCCACCAATATTTTCTTTGCCTGACGCCCAAAGCCTTTCGGGTTGAACGCGGTGACAACATTATCGAGGCGTGTACCAAGTGCGATGAGCAGGTCGCAGTTCTGAACGGCGAAGTTAGGTGCCCGCATAGCGACACTACCCGGCTTTCCGACGTACAGTGGATGCTCCCATTCAAGCAGGTCCATGGCATTCCATGTCGTAACGATGGGTACCTCTAATAATTCCACCAGTTCACGAAAAGCCGATTCGATGCCGGATAGGCGTACACCATGACCGGCGAATAGTAAGGGTTTTTTGGCACTCTTAATGGCACTCAATACCTGTTCAAGCTGCTCGTCCGGGATGCCTGTATGGATTTCTGGTTCGTCGAAACCGCGTAGTTCGTCGGGGTTGATCTCTGCTGCCTGGATATCGAGTGGTACGTCTATCCAGACAGGTCCGGGCCGCCCATTGACTGCTTCGAAATAAGCACGTTCCATGTGATAGCGGACATCGGTAGCTTCACTTAATGTTACGCAGTACTTGGTGATCCCGGAGGCAAGGGCCTGGACATTCACTTCCTGGGGACCCATCTGTCGAACCCCAGTGTTTCCCATCAAGTCGGCCCGTTTGACCTGGCCAGAGATGATGAACATCGGGACGGAATCGATCCATGCTCCAGCGACAGGCGTCAGCGCATTCGTAACACCCGGACCCGTGGTGACAAGGGCACAACCAAGACTATCTGGAATTCTGGAATAGGCTTCTGCCGCAATAGTGGCGGCCTGTTCATGGTGGGTAGGAATGTATTCGATGTTTTTATTCTGCCCAAGCGCATCAACAAGATGCATGGCACCGCCACCGGGTACAAGAAACACGTGGCGGGTGCCAAGACCTGCAAGGAAATCAAAAATATAATCTGCAACACGAATCATTTAATTACATCCAGTATGTCAGAAGAGTTTTTCGGTTCTTCAATGTGTTGATCGATTCATCAGTATAGAAGGAGTCGTCTGCATAGTGAGTGGAGGACAGTTCTTCGATGACCGCGCCATCTACTGAAGAGAATGCATGGCGAACGCCCGGTTTGACTGTGACTACATCACCGACTTCGCAAATTTGTTGGGCGCCATCGAGTACAAGCGACAGGTTGCCTTCCAGGACCATAAAGGTTTCTTCTTTCCTGTTATGGTATTGCTCCGGGTGGTTTTGTCCAGGTAATACCACGATCAACTTCTTGCAGTAGTCGCGGTTTACTACCGTAATCATCGTAATGCCGGTTTCATAAAAATTTTCGATGCCATAGTGGTGTGAGATCTCTAGATCTGCTTTACCGGGAACGACGATATTGCCATCCACCAGAGCTTCCTTCACCGCCTGTACAATTTTCCAGACCTCACTTCTGACATCTTTTGATGTTGAGTTCTGGTTATCCAGTGGCCCGTCTTTGCTTGCATCAGTCGTCAGTGTGTAGTTGCGATACTTCGACCAGTCGTTGGCCGTAATCTGTCCCGGTTGGGTTGGGAATGCCATGTACACGTCTTCTGCGGAAACCTCGGAGCCTTCGGCTAGATCCTTGTTCAGGAAGATCCCACGTCTAAGCGAGAACAGGCTCTCTTTTTCTGCGTCTGTTGGATCAGCACGTTGTCCTGACACACCGCAAAAGGCGAAAGCTTCCTGGGCGTTCGCCAGCCAGCTTTGCACCTGCTGCGGCGTTGCAGAATAGGCGTTCGCAGAATACTCATCAGTTGGCAACGCCACGTGTTTCTCAAATAAACGGCAGCCCTTGGCGATCGCCATTCGCACCAGATTGGCATCTTCCGGCGGCTCGTGTGTTGAGAAGCCAACGCTCAGACCTGGGTACCGCTGTTGCAGGTAATCTATCTGGTTTAACTGGGCGATCTCGGGCGCCATGGGGTATTCAGCGACGCAGTGCATGATCGTGAATTCCTTGTCGCGATGACCCAGAAACGAAACAACAGCGTCGATGTCATCAGTTGAAGCGCCTGCACACGAGGCAATGATCGGCAGGTTAGTGGCTGCAATTTCTTCCATCAGTGGCCAGTCGCCAAAAGAACAGCTTGCGATCTTGATGACAGAGAAACCATCTTCGACGATTTGGGCAACAGATGCGTTGTCAAAGGGAGTGCAGATGGGCAGGAAGCCGTTTTGCTTGATGGCTTCTACCAGTTTTCTTCGATTTTCAGGGGGAAGACGCGTGTCGTTAAATCGTTTCACATAGTGAAGGTCGGAACCTAGCGCATCCGGATGAAGGTAGGTGTCCAGGTCACGGTACTGCATTTTAAAGCCAAAACGAAATGGAAATTGTTGACAAACATCTGCGAATGCTTCGATCAACTTGATGCCATGGTTGACATCGCCCATGTGATTGTTCGCCATTTCCAGTACAAACAACGGTTGTGTTTCGTTACTCATGATTCTTTCCTGAGTTCTGGCTGGATAGGGCTGCAGAACGGTTGTGACTGAAAAAGTCGTGTAGCGATTCGATCATATAGTCCAGCATCTCGCCATGTAACCCTGGATAAACCCCAAGCCAGAGAGCCCTTTCCAT
>DTZW01000281.1 GCA_012961165.1 Gammaproteobacteria bacterium
TGTCACTCAGAGCGCCTGGTCAGGATAACGGCCGCAATGGGTCCAGAAGGGTAATTCGCAAATCCCTCTTGTACTAGGTTTGGAAAGCGTAAACTAGCTCTTTGTTAAAATCAGAAATTGTTCAGCCTGGGAGGCGATGTGTGCTTAATGCAGGGGAGTTTTAGGCGTGGATGTTTGTAGCGGTTTTAAGCAGGTGTGGTTGGGCTTTGACAGGATCAAGAAATTTTTGGATGAGGTACAGTCCACATGATGACGAATCAGGAGTTGAAATGAGCAACGAGATCGAATTACCCGAGAGTGTCGGCATGAACTCGCAGCGACTGGGCCGCATTGGCGCCGCCATGCAGCGCTATATCGACGACGGAACTGTCCGAGGCATCTCGACGATGGTGATGCGCAAGGGCAAGGTGGTGCACGCCGGGCAGTTCGGCCACCGCGATGCCGAGGCGGGTCTCGAGATAACCCCTGACACGATCTTCAGGATCTACTCGATGACCAAGCCGATCGTCAGCACCGCCCTGATGTTGTTGCACGAAGCGGCAGCTTTCCAGTTGCAGGACCCGGTCGCGAAGTACCTGCCGGCGTTTGGCGCCACGCAGGTGCTCGGTGCTGATGGCTCGTTGGCGCCCCAGGCCAGACCGATGGAAATCCGAGACCTGCTCACCCACACCAGCGGGCTGACTTACGACTTTATGGAGGACACTCCCGTCGGCCATCTATACCGAGATGCGCGCATCATGAACGATGCAACCCGCACCCTGGAAGAGGTGATCGATGCTCTTGCTAAAATCCCGCTGTCCAGCCAGCCCGGCAGTCGGTGGCACTACAGCCTCGGTATCGACGTCGCTGCCCGACTCATCGAAGTGCTGTCCGGGCAGTCACTCGGCGCCTTCCTGGCGGAGCGGGTTTTCGGGCCACTCGGCATGACCGACACTGGCTTCGGCGTCGCAGACAGCAACCTCAATCGGCTCTCGGCCATGTACGGCCTGCCCGACCTCATAGGCCTGGACCACACCGCCACCAGGCTCGCCGAGGCTGCCCTCGACGGCTTCAACGAGCGCATTGATGTTTCCGCCACCTACCCGACCGGAGCCCCTGAGGTATTCGTGCGTGGCGGGCTGGGACTGTTCTCCACGATCGGTGACTACGCTAACTTCGCCCAAATGCTGTTGAACGGCGGCCAACTCGACGGTACCAGGATCATTGGTCGCAAGACGCTCGAACTGATGCACGCCAACCACCTCCCACCGGAGCTGCTGCCCTGGGAGCTTCTGGGACAAGACAACGAGGGGCTCGGATTCGGGCTCGGCTCCCGAGTGATGATGGATGTTGCCGCCAGCGCCGGACCAGGCTCCGTGGGCGAGTACGGGTGGGCAGGTGCAGCTAAGACCTACTACTGGATAGACCCGGCAGAAGACCTGGTTGGATTGTTCATGGCGCAGTACATGACCGGGGTCGCGATGCCTGACCAGGCCATGCGCTCCCTCACCTACCAGGCCATCGACGACTGAACACGAACGACCGAAACGAATAGATGTTCAGGATTGATCTATGAATAAAAAATATTTTCCAAATCGATTGCTTGTTATTGGTTTAGTGACTGTTTTAACGAGTTGTGTGTCGCCTGACTCAAATCGACAAAGTGCTGTGTCTGAAGGGCGAGAAGTGACATTGCTCTTTACCAATGACTTCGAAAGTGCATTCGACCCAATCCCTGCCTACTGGAATCCCGAGGTGGAATACCTGGGAGGCATCGCACATCTTGCAACCCTGGTTGATGATCTTCGCGAGCAGGAGAAGGTCGTCTTCCTATTCGATGCGGGCGATATATTTACTGGCGTTCTATCGAAGAAAACCGAAGGCATTGTGCCGATGGAAATGATGATTACCATGGATTACGACGCCATGGTGATAGGTAACCATGAGTTTGAATATGGTTGGCAGTCCTTTGCAAAAATGAAAGACAGGCTACCGTTTCCGGTATTGGGTGCGAATTTATTTTATGCGGATTCCGGCAGGCCCTATGCGCAAGCTTATAGCATTGTTGAGCGGCACGGAGTGCGGATTGGGGTCGTCGGCGTAATGGGACAGGACGCCGCAACGGCGATTATTCCATCACATATTCGTGGTGTTGATGTTCGTGACCCAATTGAATCGATTAGGCCATATGTTGAACTTCTGAAACCACAAGTTGATCTGATTGTTGTACTTACCCACCAGGGGAAGACTGCACCCATGCAGACGGATGATGAAGCACATCCAGAAATACAACGCGGTATTGATGCCGAGATCAAGCTGGCTGGCGCAGTTACCGGTATTGATGTGATCTTTAGTGGGCATGCTGATTCTGGTACAGAGTCCCCCTATGTTCACCCAACAACGGGCACATTGATTATGCAAACCTACGGGCAGGGTACACGGCTGGGTTTCTTGCAGCTCCAATTGGCTGAAACCAAAAAACACAGCCAGGTTATTGCTCATGAAGGCAAACTAATACCCGTGGTTAGCAATGATCTATCACCACACCCGGTTATTGCGCAGAAACTAGCAAAATACAAAGCACAGTTTCCTGAGTTGCAAGAAATTTTGTGTTTCTCGCAGGAGAGGGTAAGCCGACTCTACAATGAAGAGTCCGACCTTGGTAACTTGTATGCGGATATCATTCGCGCGGAGGTAAGTGCAGAGATTGGTTTTATGCCCTCGGGTGCATTAAGAAAAGATCTCCCTCAAGGGGATGTGCCGTTGATGGACGTGATCGATTCGTTTCCTTTTACAGATCGTGTGGCTGAGCTTGAAATGACAGGCGAGCAAATTCTTGCTGTTCTGGAACAGTCGCTAACCCTTGAACGAGGCATGCTTCAGGTGTCTGGATTGCGGGTTGGCTACGACCTCAGCCAACCTGTTGGGAATAGAGTCATGTCTGTCCAGGTGAATGAGGTTGATCTCAAATTAGAGCAATTATATCGTGTGTCGACGGTGGAAATAATGGCCCAGGGTGGCGATCTATTCACGACATTCAGGAAAGCCACGCGGATAGAGCGGCCTGATATCCGGTTCTCTGAGGTACTTGCGGAGCGTCTTCGGGAGATAGGCACACTTGTCATTCCAAAACGTGGCCGTTTGCTGCCTTACAGTTGACGTTTTCAAGCCTGGCCTTCGGTCGGTCAATACTAAACCGGGTTAACGCAATACTCTGCGGGTGAAATATGACGCAAGCTGGTGTCAGGCGTTACCTGGGGCGCTGACTCACCATGTCCGACGGGAAAAAAGGCTCGCCAGGATTGCGCTGGCGCTAATGGCCTATGGTCTTTATCGTGCGACCTGTTTGTCCGTGATCGATACCGCGACCAGCTGACTCATCATCCCTCGAGAGAAGTCATCCAATCTATGGAGAACGCGATAGCGTCCACCGCAGTTCAATTGATCTGTAACCAGTTCCATTGATCATTTTCCATTTAGCCTGGTCGCACAGAAATAGGCATGTGACAATACGCCAGGGTCAGAACAAATGTCATCTATCCCAGTCATTGAAATACTGGGGATTTACTGACTCAAGGGAAAATTATTGTTACTCATGAATTAATTCGATATACCCTGGTGACTCTGGAAAAATGCGGCTTAAGATACCGATCTAATTCAAGCGGGCATTCTCGAGCTCAACGAGCCCTCTCCGGCTAAGAATGGCAAAAACCTTCCGACCGACCAGAGTTCAGCATGCACGAAGACGCTGCCAGTGACTGGGTCAACAGTCTCGAAGTTGCCCCGGATTCGGGATTTTGTCCTCCATACCCCAACGCGGGGTGCAATATTACTTGGCTAATTGGCCTGACCACTTTACCATAAAGATCTTCGAAAGAGAGCATTTAAGCATGCAAGAAACCTGGCGATGGTTTGGCCCGGAAGATACTGTGACCCTGGAACAAATACGCCAGGCCGGTGCCAGCGGCGTGGTCACTGCGCTTGATCATATCCCTACTGGGGATGCCTGGTCGCTTGAAGAAATCACCGCCAGGCAATCTTTACTCAAAGAAAATGGACTCGAATGGTCCGTTGCCGAAAGCATTCCAGTTCATCAGGACATTAAGCTCAGAACCGGCAACTACCAGGCTTATATCGACAATTACCGACAGAGCCTGACTAATCTTGGCGAACAGGGAATCAGGCGGGTCTGCTACAACTTCATGCCCGTTGTCGACTGGACCCGCACTAATCTCAATTTTGAACTGGATAATGCATCCAGCGCGCTTCGCTTCGAAATGTCAGATTTCATTGCCTACGACATCCACATCTTACAGCGACCGGCTGGTGCATCCGACTACAGCCAGGCTCAACTCAGTATGGCAGCAGAGCGTTTCGCTGGCATGAGTAGTGAAGACAAGACCAGGCTGGAATCCAACATCATTGCGGGATTGCCAGGTGGCGAAGGATCATACAATCGGCAAGGCATCAGCCAGGCTATCCAGGCATTCCAGGACATCGGTAATGAAGGCCTTAGGTCAAATCTGTTCGCGTTCCTGACCGACATCATCCCGACGGCTGAAGCTGCTGGTGTCGTCCTTGCTATTCACCCCGACGACCCGCCCTTCTCTCTTTTCGGATTACCCAGAGTTGTTTCAACAGCGCAGGATGCCAGAGCGATCATCGAATCAGTACAGAGCACCAGCAATGGCCTAACGATGTGCGCCGGTTCCTATGGGGCAAGATCAGACAACGACCTTGTGGCAATGGTCAATGAATTCGGACCGAGTATCCATTTTGTGCATCTTCGCAACATCCAACGAGAAGCTGACGGATCCTTTTATGAAACACAGCATTTAGATGGCGACAATGACATCGTTGGCATTATCAAAGCGCTGTTAAATCAAGAGGCATCTCGTCGGCAGAACAACAACCCCCTCACTGAAATTCCAATGCGTCCAGATCACGGTCATGCCATTGGCGATGAGAAAAACGACCCCACTGTTCGTCCCGGCTATTCCTTCGCAGGTCGACTCAAAGGCCTGGCTGAATTGCGCGGTGTTATCCATACTCTGACGACATTAGGTCAGCGAGGCTAACATCGAACCCATGCTCCACCCTGATCGTCTATTACCTGCTGATCCAGCGACCCGCGATATCGCGCGAAGCCTCTTCTCATCAGTACAGAACCTGCCGATTATCAGTCCCCACGGCCATACCGACCCAGCCTGGTTCGCAGATAACAAGCCCTTCGGAAACCCGACTGAACTCCTGATAACCCCCGACCACTATGTTTTTCGGATGCTCTACAGCCAGGGTATTTCGCTGGAGCAGCTGGGCATTTCACCTTCAGATAAGAATTCTGTCGGTTCAGCAGATCCAAGAGATGTCTGGAGAATCTTTGCTTGCAACTATCATCTGTTCAGGGGCACACCATCACGACTCTGGCTGGACCATGTATTTGCCGATGTTTTCAAGATCTCGAAGCTGCTGACAACAGACACTGCAGATGAATACTACGACACCATCGACTCGCTTCTACAAACACAACCGTTCCTGCCCAGAAGCCTGTTTGAAAGATTTAACATCGAAGTGCTGGCAACCACAGAATCGCCCCTGGACGATCTTAAGCACCATGACGTGATTCTTAACAGCGACTGGCAAGGGCGTGTCATCACCACCTTCAGACCAGATCCGGTATTAGACCCTGAGTTTGAAGGATTTCAGGAAAATCTGGCGATACTGGGCGAACTCACCGGAAAAGATACAAGATCCTATTCGCAATACCTGGCCGCACTCCGCGATCGCCGCGCATTCTTTAGCGCACACGGGGCTACGGCAACAGATCATGGTCACCCAACCGCCCGCACTGCGAACCTTTCCCCATCAGAATCAGAAGCACTCTTTAATAAGGTTTCCAAGGGCAATTTCTCTGGTGACGAGGCTGAACTGTTTCGCGCGCAGATGCTGACAGAAATGGCCGCCATGAGCCTGGATGACGGGCTAGTGATGCAAATCCATCCTGGCTCACACCGCAATCACAACGCTTATCTGTTCGACAGGTTTGGTCGTGATATGGGTGCTGATATTCCGATGCAGACCGAATATGTCGACGCTCTAAAACCCCTGCTGGACCGGTTCGGCAGTGAACCCGGCCTGTCAGTTATTCTGTTCACCCTGGACGAAACAGCCTACAGCCGTGAACTGGCCCCCCTGGCTGGCCATTACCCGTGCCTCAAACTCGGCCCTGCCTGGTGGTTTCATGATAGCCCCGAAGGGATGCGGCGAATTCGCGAACAGACCATCGAGACAGCCGGGTTCTACAATACCGTGGGCTTCAATGATGATACGCGTGCATTTCTTTCAATTCCTGCACGACACGATATGTCGAGACGAATCGACTGCGGTTTTCTCGCAAAACTCGTGGTCGAACATCGAATGAAGCAACAAGAGGCTTTAGAGGTGGCTGAATTGCTGGCCTACAGCCTCGCCAAGCAGGCCTATAAACTCTAGTGCCCGTTCGACTTTCTGATCACAGCCTTAAGGGTTTCGATCTCGCCCGAAAACCGGTCTACGACCGTCGCGATATTACGCCTGGCATTCTCCACATAGGCATTGGCGGGTTTCACCGTGCTCACCAGGCTGTCTACACCGAAGACGTTCTGGCTGGCGGCGATCATCGCTGGGGAATTATCGGCGCCAGCATGCGCAGCACAACGATGCGAAACCGACTCACTGCACAGAACTTCCTATACACGGTCTGCACCAGGGGCGCGGACAGCAATGAGTACCGGGTCATCGGCGCCGTTAAAGACGTCCTGACAATTTCTCAACATCAGCATCAACTGCTTGACCTCATTGCATCACCTCAGATCAAAGTCATCACGCTGACCATTACCGAGAAAGGCTACTGCCTCACCCCATCCCGGGAACTTGACGAACAGCACCCTGATATTCAACACGACCTCAGTAATCCTGGCTCGCCTGTCTCCGCGCCAGGTCTGTTAGCGACCGGACTGAAGCAGCGGATGGAACAAGGCTCCGGTCCTATCAGCATCATCAGTTGTGACAACCTCTCTGGTAACGGCCGGAGTACTCAAAAAGCAGTAACGGCTATTGCCGGTCTTTACGCCGGTGAACACGCCGGTGAACATGCCCATTGGATCAGAGACCATGTCAGCTTTCCAAACACGATGGTGGATCGAATCGTTCCCGCAACCAGCGATGCAGACACGCTGAGGTTCTTTCAGGAAACAGGCATCGAAGATAATGGACTAGTGATCTGCGAACCATTCAGCCAATGGATTATTGAAAATAGCTTTGCAGCAGAGCGGCCGGAGTGGGAAAGTGCTGGCGCGCAAATCGTTGACGACGTCGCAGCCTACGAACAAATTAAGCTGCGTTTGTTAAACACGACCCATTCTGCGCTCGCCTATTTAGGCCTTCTCGCCGGGTATGAGTTCATACACGAGGCGATGGCAGATCCTGTTTTGTCCGGGTTTTCTGCCTACCTTCTGGATAAGGAGATCAGTCCTCTGTTGCAGTGCCCCGGTGGGTTTGATCTCGAACACTACAAGCGGAGTATTCTTGAAAGATTCGCGAACCCTGCGATCCACTATCGAACCGCGCAGGTTGCAAACGATGGTTCGCATAAGCTACAACAACGTATCTATCCCACCATCGCTGAACATTCGAGGAGAAATACTGATTCCCCGGGGCTGGTTCTCGTGGTGGCTGCGTGGTTACATTGTTTGAACACGGCAAAATACGCCAGCCAGTTTAGCGACCCCGCCGGGGAGATTATCAGAACTTACTCAGGGGACAATCTTGTTGAACGCGTATCTTCCGAATCAAAATCGTTTGGCGTTATCTGGGAAGATGCAAAGTTCAGGACCCAGATTAAAGATGCTGCCGCAGAGCTGAAGCAGAGCAGCGTTCAAACGCTGTTACAGCGCATTATGGTTAGCAACTAACAGGACATTAATCACAGGTTCTCTAGCTCAAAAAGTGTTGCGCTGCAGATGCAGTCGCAGCTTCGAGGTGTTCCCGCATCGCCTTTCTAGCTTCATCAGGATTTCTGTTTTCCAGCGCTTTAAAGATCTCGGTGTGCTCATCCAGGACAGGATAAACGCCCTCCTTTATGATCAAGCGATGAAAGCCGCGACTCAATTCACTTTGATCTCGCAGTACCCACAACCACGAAACGGTTCTGGCGATTGCAGTATTTTCCGTGGCCTCTGCAATTAAATTGTGGAACTGGCTATCAAACGCTTCCACCTCCGAAGTGCCGCTGGTTCGACCCATTTCATTATGAATTTTCCGAAGCTGTTCCAGTTGATCATCGCTAATACGCTCAGCGGCCAGTGCGCAGGTCTCGGGCTCAATCAGCAATCGCATCTCCAGAATTTCAAAAGGGCCGATCCCCTCATCAGCAGCCACGGCAGATAGCTGTCGACTTTGATCTGCAACATAAATACCAGACCCGGTTCTGACCTCAATCACCCCGGAGACTTCAAGCGCGATCATCGCTTCACGGATGGACGGGCGACTGACCTGCAGCATCTCAGCAAGGTCACGCTCCGACGGCAGCTTGTCACCTGTGCTGACCTCACCGCTCGAAACGAGACCTGCAATACGTCTCGCTACCCGGACGTAAAGTCGTTCCTGGGTTTCTATTGGTTCAAGTTTAACCACGTCTATCCTTGTCTGCCCTTATCTGCCCTTATCTATCGGGGAGCGTCTGCCATCGCCTGAGCTAGAAGACTGATCTCAGCTGCTTTAAATATATGATTCTGGCCCATACTGTTTTCGGTACGGTTCAGCACATCGAGAATCATCTGCCCGAAGAAAGGAAAACCTACTGTACCCAGGCAATCAATTTCCCGGCTCTCTTGCTCCGTTACCAGGTGAATAACTGAAGCTGGAGCTTTCCTCATCGGATCAATGTACTTTCGCACCTCCACACTACCTGAAGTGCCAACGATAAACGTTCTGCCATCACCCCATACCGGCATTGCACCCGGCGTAAACCAGTCGACCCGGCTGTAAAAGGAAGCCCCATTGTCACCGGTCAAAGAAAATTCCCCGAAGTCTTCCAACTCAGGATACTCGGGGTGGCCACAATTCCGCGCCGAGGCGAAATTTAACGTCGCATCGCTGCATCCCGCATAAGTCAGAAACTGCTCCACCTGGTGACTGCCGATATCTGTGATGATACCGCCGTAGTGAATTTTTTCAAAAAACCAGGCAGGCCTGTCCTGCGCAGATAACCGGTGTGGCGCAAGATTGAGTACCTGGACAACCTCGCCGATATGTCCCTGGGCAATCAGTTCTCCCGCATGCCATGCCGCTTCGTTGTGTACCCTTTCAGCATAGTAGACCAGGTACTTTCTGCCCGTATCCCTAACCAGCGATTTAATCTGCTCTAACTGATCCATCGTCGTAAAAGGAGACTTGTCGGTGAAGTAGTCCTTCCCCGCTTTTATCACCCGGCGACCCACTCCAGCACGTTGATCTGGAATCGCTGCCGAGGTCACCAGGTGCAGTGATTGATCATTGAGTATTTCATCAAAGCTCGATGCAACTCGCACCTGCGGAAACTTTTCACAGAATGCCCGCACCCTGGCCTCATCAGGATCGAAGACAGAACAAAGGGTTCCACCCGCTTCCAGCAGGCCATTGGTTTGTCCGTAGATATGCCCATGATCCAAAAATGCCGCAGCAAAATTAAATTCTCCTGGAGAAACAACTGATCGCTGCTCTCCAGTCGGCGCATAGCTGGCACCATCACCGATACTCATTCACTAATACTCACAACCAGCCCACCGCAACCAGCGTGCTGTAAACCACACTCGAAACAACAACCAGGACACATAACATCATGGCGCTATTGTACGCCAACGCCCTTGTGCCGGTTGGCATGTCATCGCCCAGATATTCGCGGCGATTGTTTAATATCAGCCATCCAATATACGCGATCGGCAAAAACAGCCCGCAAAAAGCAGAGGTTGGCAAAATAACGTAAGGCCCCATGCTGGACCAGAGAAAGACGCCTAGTACAGCAGGGGTCGGAATTAGACAGGCGAGCCGATACGCTGTTGAATTTTCTTCGAGATCAAACATCTCCATGGCAGCCGCACCACAGGTCAACATGTGCATGACCAGCGAACCTATTGCCATACCGAGCACACCCAGCGGGAATATAAGACGACCGGCAAGGTCCCCCATGCCAGCCGCTGCAAACATGGCTCCGGCCTGGGCGGGCGCGAGCCTACTTTGAATCGTACTTTCACCATCATAAAGCGACGCAGCTGCCGCTATGGAAATCAGGCTCGTGACAATAAGGTACGGAATCACCAATCCGAGCACAATGTCATACCGGGCGAGTTCCCCATCTTCCCGACCCCAGCCCCGCCGCAGAATCGTGTATCCATAGACAAAGGTCATGTTGATACCGACCGCGGTGCCAAGCGCTGCCATCATGGTGGTCACGCCTATCGCATCGTCCGGCAGTGAATGTGGAACAAAACCCCACAGCACAACCGACCAGTTAACCGAGCCGTTTAAGCTCGCGCTGACCACGACCCAGCCAAAACTAACAACAATCAGAAGGCTCAGTATTTTGATGCCGTTTTCAAACAGACGGACCCCGCGAGCACCCTTGCCATAATTCCAGACGGTGGTCGCACACCCGATCCATACCAGCACCGCAAGACCAAATAAATAAACCTGTCTGCCAATATCTTCTCCCTCGCCCTTTAGTGAAAAGCTGAAAGCAACCTCGATGGCCTCTTCCAGCATTCCAGCCGCAAGCGGGTAATGAGAAAAACCCCAGATGACGCTGGAGCCCAATGCGGCGATGGCCCAAAGCCAGGCCAGGCCTGGTGAAAGATGTTGCTTTATCGCAACAAAAGGTCTTTGGCCCGTTGATAGAGTCTGGTGTGCGAGCGCGAACAACATGATGCAACCGATGATCATCGCCACGGGTTGCACCCACAGAAATTCGAAGCCAAACATGGCGCCAATCGATAACGAGGTAATGGCTGAGCCACCGCCCAATGTCATCGCACCTTGAAGCCAGCCGGGACCACCATTCTTAATATGACTTAAGATCGAGGCCATCAGTAAGACTTCTCCATATCAATTTCCACTTTCAGGTCCTTAGGCGTACGAAGCGAAGAACCACGAATTTTTTCCTGGAGTCTGGCTTCGTATTGATTTGCATCTATCGGTAGGGTGACCGTTCCGTTGGTCCATGCAGAAAGCAAAATCCCATTCGCCATCTGCAATGAACCAAGCCCCTGATCACCGGATGTCAATAATTGGGCACCGGTTTCTATCGAATCAACAAAATTCTGCAGCACCGCCGCGTGTTGATTGGATTCGTCAGCAATCTCGATCGTCTCCCCTTCGAATTCGGGCATACCGAACATCTCATGGGTTGTTCGACAATGCGACTGAACGCTTTCGCTAGATCGCAACACTTCAATTACACCCTTTTCCAAAACAAGCGTGCCCCGGTCACCGACAATTTCGATACGGTTTACCCCGGGCGCTTCGCCGCAGGACGCGGTGAGCATCCCCGTCGCCCCATTCTCGAATGTCATAAGGGCGCTAACCTCATCTTCGACATCTATATCGTGGTACTTGCCAAAGCGAACGTTCGCCGTTATCGAGTTTGGCAACCCTACGAGCCACTGCAGCACATCAAGGTTATGGATACACTGGTTAATCAGCAGACCACCACCTTCACCGGGCCAGGTGCCGCGCCAACTGCTCACCTGGTAGTAGATATCAGGTCGATACCATGCGGTCATAGTCCAACCGACCCGTTGCAGGCTGCCGATGGCATCGTCGATAAGTAACTGTTTCAACTTCGCATAGCCGGGATGAAATCTCTGGTTGAGCATGACGGCAAACTTCAGATCATCCGGCACGCGCGCCAGAAGCGTTTCTGCCTGAAGCATCGACATGGCAATGGGCTTTTCCATCACGACATGGAAACTGTGTTCAAGAGCAGCCTGCGCCACTTCAACATGGCTCATTGTTGGTGTGGCGATGAGCACTGCATTAATGTCAGCATCGCTGAACATCTGACGGTAATCTACGAAGTGAGGCACGCCTGTTTTTAATTGCGGCGTTGATCTGGACGCGGTAGCCGCAAGTGTCGCACCTGTGACCTTGCCTGAATCCAGCAATTGAATGTGCTGACTACCGATATTACCGGTTCCAACAACACCGAACCGAACGGCCATCTAGTCTGCTATGCGAGGTAGTTCTATCCCGCCCTGCACGGCGACACGAACGGCATTAACCTTGCCGTCATCACCCCAGACAAACTCGACCCTGAAATCACGTGGCTCAAAGAAAAAGTGATCCTCTTTGTCTTCACGCATAAATCCATTGAAGAACACGGATTGCACCATCAAATTACGTCCGTCAAAGGTGAACTTCAGGGTGAAGGGTCCACCCCCATAGGTACCTGCATACTGACGATAGTGCGTGTTGATTTCAAGGTCCGCCAGTTCAGCGGCGGTCCACAAACCTAACCTATCGGTCGTTTCCTGCCGTACCTGATGTATGAATGCCGGTTCGATAGCGCGCCCTGAATGACCCCAGGCTCGATGCAGATAGGTGAGCAATCCACTGGCGGTTTCATCGTCGAATTCCGCTATACCGCTATGCCCTGGCATGACACTATTCCAGGCTTCGCCCTGAACTGAAATGGGACCTTGCAATCCGTGCAGCACGATCCTGGCTAACCGTTCGCTGGGGCCTGTGACCCATTCTGACTCGGCCAGTGTTGGCGCTGTCGAAGTAATACCCTTACCGTCACTGCCATGGCAGATGCCACATCGGCGCCTATAATAGTCCTCTCCCTTTTTCCTTCCACGTTGTTGTACGGGCGACAGCGGTTTCGCATCAGCCGCAAGATCATCGCCTTCCCAGGTAAAGGCTCTTCGCACCTTCGAGATTGCAGGCCAGAGCCCTTCCGGCGGATCAGTGAACAGGCTATGCGGTTCGGCCAGAACAACCCGGCTGAAAGATTCATCCCGGGTCACTTCAAACAGGCCAGTCAACATCGCTTCCTGCATCCAGTGTTGGTCCTGTTGCATCACGTGATCAAGCAGTACATCGCCATCTTTCGGCACGGCCCTGAATGACTGGCTGATTAAGTCCCTGACAAAACCGGCCGATTGTTGTTCGGCTTTACCCCAACCTTTTTCTAATATCGCGTCAATAAGTGCCAGCTCGTTACCGCGACTGGCAGCCTGAATGGCCATCCGCCTCATTCCATCTGTATCATTTTTTACCAGACTGCTCGCCAGGTATTCGATCACGTCGTCACGATGATTACTGGCGGCCAGATACATGGTGGTGTGATGCAGCATCGACGAATCGCTGGACTGCGTCGCCATTTTTAACAGTTCTTCCGCAGAAAGCAGTTCATGGCCTGCTTTGATTGCCGCCAGCGCAATTGAGGCGCTATCGTTCGCCAGTGCTTTCAACAGCGTGGGACGATTGAGCGTGCCACGACCCTCCAGGGTCCAAATAGCATGAACCGCAGCATGCTCATTACCCTGCGTGACAAGCCTGCGTAACCCGCGGTCAATAGCTCGACCCTTTACGCGCAGTAACAATCTCTGTGCGGTATCGCGAACCCAACCATTTTCTGCTTCCAGACGCTTTAACAATTTACGCCCACTTGAAGGAAATTGAGGCCGCGCCGTCGTCGAAGCACCCTCGACTGCGGTGATCCGCCAAATCCGGCCCATGCCAATCGGTTTATCCAGTCCTCGTGACAGGGCCTGCGCACGCAGCTCAGCCGACAGAAATATCTGATCCTGAATAATACCGCGATACATATCAACAACATACAACGCACCATCAGGTCCCACGTCGACATCGACAGGGCGAAACCTTTCATCTGTCGACGCCAGAAATTCCCGCTGACCCCATTTTTCGTCTTCATAAAGAATATGATTAGCGCTGACTTGCAGATCTTCATGCTTCAGGCGCAACTGAACTACAACATTACCGGCGGGTTCAGCGACAAAAACATCCTGGTTGTATGCTGCTGGAAACTGGTCTCCTCGATAGTAGACCATGCCGCTGGCAGACGTTGGCTTGTCTAGTCGACCGTCTTCTCTTAGCACACCGGGTACATAAGCACGGTTAACACCGGGGTTAACCCTGACCGCAAATACCTGATCTTTCTTGCTGACCTGTATGTTGAGCCCAGGTCCTCCGGCGTTGCCCGCCGCAATGACCGGCTGAGCATCGTAAACATCACCCAGCAGGAAGTTGGAATTCGTGTTGTAGTAAAGCAGGCCCTGGTTATCCTGCGAGATACCCCATTGACCCCGAAATAACGTGGGCTCGACGACCAGCTTAGCGTCACGGATCTGCATTCGCCGACCGGACTTGGCATTGTAAATCCAGTTGTCGATAGCCAGCAGCAAGCCATTTTCTCCGTGCTCAACATTGCCCGGCTCATCTCCGTAGTTGGAAAGTCTGATCTTTTTCTTGCAGTTAATATCTTTCGATGACCCACTGTGACTTGGACAGAGCCAAAGATTCGGTGGTTCACCGATCAAAAGACCCTCGTTAACAATGGCGATTGCCCTGGGAAGCACCAACTGATCAAGCAGTACCTCGCGCTGATCAAATTTACCATCGCCATCGAGATCACGAAGCCTGACAACACTGCCAACAGGGTCCGTGTCGTCGGTGCCATAGGCATCTGGCATAAAACCCCGCATCTCTACCGTATAAAGATCACCTGCCTCATCCCAGGCAATAGCAACCGGGTCCTCAACGAGCGGTTCTGACGCGACCAGTTCAATGTCAAATCCTGGCGCAAGAGAGAAACTCGCCAGAGCTTCATCTGGACTCAGCTCAGGCGCAGGTGGTGTTTCCAGGGTGAGATAAAATGGTTTTTCATCGGCCCATGCTAGCGGGGCTGTCAACGTCAACAACAGCAAGGCAAGAGAGAGCGCGCGCAAGGTCAGAATGTCATCTGGTTCAAATAGGCGTAGGAACGCTCGATTGACCGCTCCGGTGCCGGTGGGTTATCCCGCTCTACAAAAAAGTGCTTCGCGCCCTGGGCTATCGCCTTGCGAGTGAACGCAGGGAAATCAATCTCCCCATCACCGACATCAGCAAAATCACCCTTCGTGTCGATATCTTTCATATGACAGCTCGGGAAACGATCAGGAAACCTCGTGAGGTAATCATCAAGATTGCCACCACCCTTAACGATCCAATAGGTATCCAACTGAAACCCAACTTTCCCAGGATCCGTTTGCTCCAGCATCAAATCGTAAGGCACCACGCCATCAATCGGCGCGAGTTCCCAGTTGTGATTATGATAACCGAACAAGATGCCGTGTTCTGCGCAGAGGTCACCCGCCTGGTTTAACAGCTCAATATTTCGTTTCAGCTGATCCATTGTTGCAAAGTGTTCGGGCATCATTGCCGGTAAATTCAGGTACTTCTGCCCGAGATGCTCTGCATCACCAATAGAGTTGTTCACGTTCTCCAGCAGAAATTCAGGTTTGCTGCGTTCACGAAAAACCTGGAAGGCCTCAGCCCGTGGCAATTGCAGAAAACCTTCCGGCAATACCGGGGTAATTCTGCCGACAGGGGCACCGAGGTTATTCTTTGTCAGCAGTTGCTGCACGTAACCGGCCTCTCGCCCAAGAAAACCCATGGCAGAAAATTCGACCTGGTCGTAACCAATCTCTGCAACTCTGGCCAGGGTGCCCTCAAAATCTTTTAACATCATCGGCGTGACTGTCGAAAGTTGTAAGCCGATATGCTCGAGCTTGCTGATCGCCAGAGCGTCCTGCCGAACGAGGTGCTGACTACAGGATCCGAGAAACCCCGATGAAAGCACCACTCCCGATGTCAGATAAAGAAAGTCTCTTCGCAGCATAATGGTACCCGATCATCTTTTAGAAATTGAATCCTAACTCAATGCCCGCATAAGTTTGAGCCCCTCGAGGAACCACCTGAGCGTACACGGGTGTTCCGCCCCATAGCCCACCAACGTTACCAAGACCGGTAACAAATTGCTCATCAGTGACATTGTTGGCAAACAGGGTAATTTTAACTCGGTAGTGCAACGCTCATGAAGCTATAAAAGGTTCGGGTGTCCATCCGCTGGGCTTTGTTGCTGTACTGCGGATGTTGTAGGCTATCTTCGGTAAGTAACTTCGAGGCAATCTACATGGGTAGCAGTATTCGTGAGATTCTGGTTGGTCACCCTGTCATCCCGGTTGTGACGATAGATGATGAAGCCAGGATTGTCCCGGTAGGTGAGGCGCTGTTGGAAGCTGGCATCGGTGTTATCGAGATAACCCTTCGCACAGATGCATCCTTGAACGCTATAGAAAGAGTATCGACATCACTTCCCGAACTCGTGGTTGGTGCCGGCACCGTCACCAATGGCGAAGCTGTCAGGAAAGCAAGGGATGCAGGTAGTCGGTTTCTGGTGACACCGGGACTAACGGAAAATCTGCTGCAAGCCATCGTCGAATCGGGCTTGCCTTGCCTGCCAGGAATATCGACGGCGGGCGACATATTGCGGGGGCAGGAAGCCGGTTTGGATACCTTCAAGTTTTTCCCTGCGGAAGCAGAAGGCGGCGTCGCGAAACTGAGGGCCCTGGCGGCACCCTTTGGCGACGCCAGGTTCTGCCCAACGGGTGGAATCAGCATCGACAATATGATGACTTACCTGTCGCTTGACTGCGTTTTCTCCATAGGTGGCACGTGGATCGCTCCGACCAACCTGATCGCTGCGGGTGCCTGGGCTGATATCACGCGACTTGCTAAAGAAGCCTTAGGTCAAGCGAGCGGATCGTCTATGGTCTAGATTAATAACGGCATTTACATCCTTACTAGTCTCAAATTCAATCTAACCAGAAAAAGGAAATTGTGAAATTATCAGCAATACTTCTACAATCTGTCCGTTGGCAGTACGCGAATCCCAGACAACAAAAACATCTTCTGCCTGGTTTATGTTAACGACAAATATTCACCAGGCTTTTAAACATAGAAGTTTATCGAATCATTCCATTAGCCGTTATGTCGACATTGTCATCATAAAAAACTGACTTTAATCCCATGAATAAAATCGTCTCTCTCCTGCTTCCACTATTGCTACTGGCAACATTGTCAGGCTGTAGCTCAACAACGGAAAAAATGGTTAGTTTATCCATAAGCTCACAACCCGGCGAGGCTGATATTTACATCGACGGTAAGCTGAAAGGAATCACACCATCGAAGAAAGGTGAGGCTTTGACCATCAGCTTACCCGAAGGTGACTATAAACTTGATTCCATTAAGCCCGCTAACCGAGGCGAAAATGAATTTTATTCCAGCCAGTTGGTGAGTGTTAGTGGCAACAATCAAATACAGCTTTCGCTAAAACTCAATAAACGTAAATCTGCCTTATTCAGACAAAAATTACTCGAACAGACGGGCAATCAAATCCATGAGCCAGAAATGGTTACAATTCCTGCCGGTGTTTTCACCATGGGCTGTATTACAGGAATTGAATGTGTGAACAATGAATACCCGCCACATAAAGTTAATATCAATGAGTTCAGGTTGTCTAAATATGAACTGACCTTTGAACATTGGGATGCTTGTGTCGCTCAAAATGGATGTGATCACTACCCGGAAGATAGCAATTGGGGCAGAGGGAATCGCCCGGTATTCGATGTTAGCTGGAATGACGCGCAGCAGTATATAAGGTGGATTAACCTGAAAACCGGCAAAAAATATCGTTTGCCTACAGAATCCGAGTGGGAGTATGCAGTACGTGCAGGCACCACAACGCCCGTCTACACAGGGTCCTGTCTCAGTACTGAAATGGCAAACTATGACGGCGACCTTCCCCTGAAAGGCTGCGACAAAGGCATAGACCGAAAAATGACGCTTCAAGTAGGTTCATTTCCGCCCAACAATTGGGGCTTGCATGACATGTACGGAAATGTCTGGGAATGGACTCAGGATTGCTGGATCAGGCACTATAACGATGCGCCTACTGATGGTTCGGCATTTTTTTTCGAAGACTGCCCCAGACGTGTATTACGCGGTGGCGCATTTAACTACCGGGGCCATCATAATCGATCTGCAATCCGTTACGATTATTTGCCTTCGATACGCCTGAGAAACCTTGGGTTTCGGCTCGCTTTGTAAATTATAAAACTAGCCGTGTCATCTAGCCAGACCCGGGCATTTTAGACGCACCATCCCGTCATCTCGACTGGAGGCGAAGCCGGAACGGAGAGATCTCAGGCGACAGCCTCGCGAGTAGGAGATTTCTCCAATCGCCCTTCGGGCTCCGTCGAAATGACGGATGGGTTAGTTCCGAGCTCCGGCATCCTAAACACACCATCGAATCATTTTAGACGCACCATCCCGTCATCTCGACTGG
>DTZW01000282.1 GCA_012961165.1 Gammaproteobacteria bacterium
AGTGCCTTCTGAGAAGGGGCCGGATTTAGTACACGATGCTGTTCAAAAGGTGTGGTTTCATCATCGCGCCAGCGCCGTGTAGGTAGCATCCTATCAATAACATCGCCCCCGAAGCGGAGCTTGATAAATCGGACGCTCTGATAGAGGGCGGGCACAAACTTAAAGAAGTGGCGAAAACTATCCGCACCAATGAAGTGTTCGTTCTGCGGGCTCGAGGCCACGGTATAACCTCCGTCTTGCCGACGCCTGATGGCTATCTCTGACACCGCGACATTGCCTTGATAGATATCGGGTGCAGGCGCCGTCCTTGCAACGGTTGCCCGCACAGCAATCTGGGGCAGATTAATACCAAGGTTTGCAAGAAACAGGGTAGACCAGACGCCACCAGCGCAAACCACAGACTGTGCTTTAACGCTTCCATGTTCCGTGATCACGCCAGTGACTCGACCGCCCTGCATATCTATTGAGCGCACCGCGCAGTTTTCACGGATCAGGCCACCCCGGTTGCGTAAGGCGCGGGCAAGGGCAGGCACAGCCTTGAAGGGTTCCGCCCGGGCATCGCTCGGGGTGAACATGCCGCCCTTCCACTGCCCTGGTTTGTCTTTGATGAGTTCATCAACCTCGGCGCCACTCAGCAACCGTGTATCCAACTGGTGCTGGGTAGCGATATCCATCCATCGCTCGTGCGCGGCCATTTCCCGGTCATTTTTAGCCGCGTAAAGGACGCCTTTTCGCGTGAAACCAATGTCATCGTCACATTCCTTCGATAAGCTCTGCCAGGTATTGATGCTATCCATCATGATCGGTAGTTCTGCGGGATCGCGCGCTTGTTGGCGAATCCATCCCCAGTTGCGACTCGACTGTTCTCCAGCTACTCGCCCCTTGTCGCAGACAAGCACCGAGATGCCTCGCGTAGCCAGAAACCAGGCGGTAGAGATACCGATAACGCCAGCGCCGATGATTACGACGTCTACCGAATCCGGTAGCGGATCGTTGAATTGGATGGGTGATAGATTGGAGTAGATCAAACGTACTTACCTGCCTGAATGACGGCGAACTGTCTGTCAGGGTCGTCCTGTGGCGTTGCGTCATCGCCCTCTTTCGCCAACAACACAGAGGGGTTGTGGGCGTATTGCAAAATGTAGGATTTACGTTCGCCTTCCGTATGATTCGGACCCGTGCGATGCGGCGTCAGGGATGAAAACACCACAACGTCTCCAGCCTTTGCCTCTATCGGCTGGGCACCGGATGTATCTGTTAGACATTCGTAGCCGAGATCAGTATGCCTGTGACTGAGCGTGCCTTGCCGATGCACGCCGGGCATAATCCACGGGCAGCCATTTTCTATGGTCGTATCAACCAAGGGCACCCAACAAGTCAGGTAGTCCTGCGGTGCAACAAAGTTATAACCATTGTCCTGATGCCAGGGGAATTCCTCCAGGCAGTGAGGCTTTTTATATACCGCCTGATCCCAATAGAGCCGACAGTCCGGGCCGAGCAAGTCAAAGCATAAGTCTGCGAACAGCTCGGATTTAGCAAATTGGCGGGCAACCTTAGAGCGTTTCACAACGTGCAGGGCGAACGTGATTTCATCGGCCCGCGCAATAAATTGGCGCTTGTCTTTCACTGTGCGCAAGAATTCGTTGGTCTTGGCTTCCATCGGATCAATGTCTGCAATCAACTCATCCAGCGTAGACTGTGGGATGACCTGTTCCAGCAGAAAGCCGCCGTCCTGGTTCCATGTATCGGCTTGCGACTCAGTAATTATGCGGAAAGGGCCCTGGGTGTCAGGCCAAACAAAGTCCGTATTTTTTTCGTGTTGTTGCAGGCTCATCTTATTCCTGTTCGTTAAAGTCAAAATGATTCCAGCATTGGTGGCAACAAGCAAACGGTTACTTGATAATCAACTTAGTTTTAAAGGGTAGAGCACTATGGAATTTCCAAAAAGTTTCATCTGGGGTTCGGCCACCGCAGCTCATCAGGTAGAAGGTAACAATACCAACAACGACATCTGGTTGCTGGAGCATGTGGAGCACAGCATGTTTAAGGAACCATCATTGGATGCCTGTGATCATTTCCATCGCTACCCGGAGGATATTAAGCTGTTAGCGGACCTGGGTTTTAATTCCTATCGGTTCTCGATCGAATGGGCCAGGGTTGAACCAGAGGAAGGGCATTTTTCAGCCGCTGCTATTGATCACTACCGCCGCATGTTGGTGGCATGCCATAACCATGGAATTAAGCCTTTCGTGACCTTTCATCACTTCTCCTCACCCCAGTGGTTAATCAAAGCTGGTGGTTGGGAGAGCGACGATACGCCTGCGCTATTTGCCCGCTATTGCGGTCGCCTGGCTGCAGACCTTGGAGACCTTATTGCCGGGGGCTGTACCATCAACGAGGCCAATATCGGCCGTGTTTTGATTTCCTCAGGCGTACTGCCGCCCATAGATCTAATCCGAGCGTCACCGGGTTGGGTCGAAGCCTCTGATCAATTGGGTATCAGCGCCGATGACTTTAATCCTTTTATGTTTGCCGTGAGTGAACAAGGTCAGCGAGTGGTTATGGCAGCTCACCATCAGGCAGTGGAGGCTATACGTGCCACGGGTGCGACCTTTCCAGTTGGCGTCACCTTAGCCGTGCAGGACATTGTTGCGGTAAAGGGGGGCGAGGCTATTGCCGCTCAACACCAGCTAGAGGTTAACGAGCAATATCTGACAGACCTTGTGGGTGATGATTTCGTTGGGGTGCAGTGTTATACCCGCCATCGTTACGACGCTAACGGTGCCATGCCAACGGAAGAAGGGGTCGAACTCACCCAGATGGGTTACGAATTCTGGCCTGAGGCGCTTGAGAGCTCTATCAGACAAGCCCATGCGTGTTCAGGGCTACCGGTGCTGGTGACTGAAAACGGCCTGTCTACCACTGACGATAGCCGCCGGATCGCATTCGTCGAGAGAGCACTGCAAGGCGTGAAAAACTGCCTCAAAGATGGTATTCCGGTGATGGGTTATACCTATTGGTCTTTACTGGACAACTATGAGTGGATGCTCGGTTACCGGCCAACATTCGGTCTGATTGCCGTCGACAGGGCAACCCAGAAACGCACTGTGAAGGACAGTGCAGTTTGGCTGGGTAACATTGCGCGCAGTAATCGTCTTGGCTAGCCGGCCAATAGGTATTGACAAATTAACTGTAAAATTGATGACAAAGCCCCGTCAAACCATTGTCAAATTGCCACCGCCTTTCCTGGCCTTACTGAGTTAAGTTGTCAGCACGTTCAATTCAAATAGGCAGGTGCTTGAAAACCGCCAACGCGCTCAGCCAGCAACCGGGTAAACTCAATGGTTTCAAAGTCGCAGTAAGGTCCACCCATGGCCTGAAGGCCGATGGGCAATCCATCCCCTGAAAGGCCCGTTGGGAAAACCGTGCTCGGCAAGTAAGCGTTAATCGCCAAACCAGCCCAGAATAACTGCTCAAAATAAGGGCGGTGCGCTTGATCGACTGTCACGGTGCGCTGTCGAAAAGGCTGATGATCGTGCACGAAGGCGGTGGTAGCCATTTGCGGGCAAACGACGATATCCCACTCTTCAAAAAACTCATCCCAGGCCGCTCGTATTTTTTCACGTCGGCCATTAGCGCCAATCCAGTCTCGATGCGAGAGCACTGCCGCACGAGTGATCAGCGCCCCACGACTACGGTCATCGTTATCAAGACTGTCCGCTCGGCGCTGCATGCGAGCAACTTCCTCAGGGCCCATCCCTGAGGTCATCGCCGAATTCAGCAAGGTCTGATAATTTTCATGGGCGGCCACCACATCAAATTCAGGTCGCGCCGTATAAGAAACCGTGGCGCCAGCTGCCTCCAGTTGGGCACCAATCCCCAAGGCTCGCGTTGATACGTCTTCGGCCACCGGCGCCGTGTCATCCGTTGCCCAAATAACAACTTTATAATCAGACAATTGTTGTTTGACGGCTGGCTTCAGCGATAGCTGCCAACCCTTTGCTTGGCGTGTGCCAGGACCCACCATAATAGAGAGTGCGAGCTTTAAGTCGGCAGCGCTTCGAGCCAGAGGCCCGCACACGGCAAGATCCCCTTCTGGTAGCCCTGCCAACAATTCATGGCCTTGCATCGGCACCACACCATAGGTTGGTTTATGGCCATAAACGCCGCAAAAATGTGCTGGATTTCGAATCGAGCCGCCAATATCAGATCCCGCCTCGAGGGCCGATAAGCCTGCCGCTAAGGCCGCCGCGCTACCACCTGAAGAGCCGCCGGGGGTTCTCGTAATATCCCAGGGGTTACCGGTTACTCCATAGATCGGGTTGTAACTCTGAAAATCAGCCAGATCGACCGGCACGTTGGTCTTGCCAAGAAAATGTGCGCCTGCTTGCTTGAACCGCTCAACAATCAGGCCATCTTTCGTTGCAACGTTGTGACGAAAGTGCTCTATACCCCAGGTGGTTGGTGTTCCAGCCAGTACATAGGATTCCTTTATCGTCATCGGCACCCCATGTAGCGGGCCCAACCACCTGCCGTCTGCAGCCGCCTGATCCGCGGCAAGCGCGGCACTCCGAGCACCCTCGAAAGTCCTCACCACGACGGCGTTAATGTCGTTATCCAGGCGCTCGATTCGTTCAATAAAATAGTCGGTTAAAGCAATCGAGCTGATCGCCCCATCCCTGATTTTCGCTGCCAACTCTGTGGCCGAAAGAAATGCCCAGCTTGTCATTTGCTCTTCCTAATCGCATGGGTATCAAAGTCAGATGATGTTTTGTTGATTTTTTCGATGAGGTTCGATCGAAGGGTAACAACATTCGTCAGACTTTTTGCTCGCAACACCCCTACTTCCTTGCCGGTATAGGGCGTAAATCCCTTTGGCGTCGACTCTCCTGCAATCGTAAGAAGAATCCAGTTCAGAAGGTTGGCTAATTTTTCATCCCCAATGGGGGCGTTGGCTGAACCCGGAACACGAACAAGATACTCACGACCTTCCGGAACCTTAAGGAAGTTTCCAACATAGTCTTTCATCTCAGGGACTTCAGCCTTAAGACTTCCCGCCCCATCACTTAGATGGCATCCCTGACAGTACAACATGTAGTGAACTCGGGCCTCGTTGGCAACCGGCTTACTGTAGAGTGGTTCAGCCCAGGCCAGGGGTGCAGCAGCAATCGAAAAAGTGATCACCAGTAGCCAGGCATTTTTAAAAGGTTGGCTAACTCCCATTAGTTTCTCTGTTCCTCAGGGTCATAAATAGCAACAGGGTCGGGCGGGTTAAGATAATCCTGCAACGATGCTATCCCAAGCGCCTCCGCCTCGAACAAACTTTCAAGATGTTCCCTTGAATTTACAATCCCCATAGAGCCTATCTTGCCATCCGGCCTAATCAAAACAGCATAGGGTAGTTTCGCGACACCGTAGGAGCGGCCTAATAACTCAGATAAGACATAGGGAAACCCATCAAGCTTGTTAGATGTAACATAGGCCTCATGTTCCTTGACAGTATCTCCATCACTGGCAAGGATAAAATCAAAATCAGCCTCAACCTGTGATAACGATTTAAATACAGGCAGAAGGGACTTACAGATTGGGCAGTCAGGCGCCACAAAGAATACCAGCGCACCGTTACCCTGCGCGCCTATCTTAATGGACGAGCCTGTTAGCGTTTCAACTTTGATCTCAGGTGCACTGTCACCCACTTTTAGCGCTTGGTTAACCATGAGTGCCCCCGCCGGGGCCACACGTTCATAAAGAACACCTATCTGCCGGGTAAGTGCAAACACAGTCAATGACAGCGCAATGACAATACACCAGAGTAAGACAACAGCAACGACAAGCCAGGTGGTCATAGTTCCTTCCGTGTTAGGTTACTTTGTAAACTCTGGTTAAAGCAGAGTTGGTTGTAAGATAGGTAGAAGAGGTAGGCACCCAGCACGGTGCCACCGACCAGGATCCAGTAGGCAAGCCCAAGTTCAACAAGACCAGTAAACCCAACAGTATTCGTCGACCACGCAAGAAGAATCGCAATAACAAGATTACGACTAACCAGTGATTGGCTAATGGGCATGGATTGCCCACCACATCCACAATCAATTTCTGTTCTGCCCCTGACCACATTGACCTGGATCGCTATTGCGTAGCCAACGAGCATTACAGCGGCAAGGTATTTGAGAAACGGAAGCATTAGCAGCAAGCTAATAATTGCAAGGAACTCAGCAAATATAACAAGGGCAGCCGCTGACCAGACCAGTGAAATCGGTATCAGCCGATAACCTGAAATGATCCCAACAAAGTCTTTGTAAGCCGACGATTTGTGAATGGCCGCTTCAATAAACAAGATGATTGCGAAGATCTGAATTGAAATCGCCATCAAAGGGATGGTGTGCGCTGCAAGTTCCATCATCGAGTTCAACTTGAGGCCTGAGGTCTCAAATCCCTGGTGTTTCTCACCACGATACTCCGAATACGTTCTATTTCCCTGGCGGTATAAGGCTCAACATCAATTTCAGGCGCAAATTTGAGCAGGACATAGTTTAACAATACAGCTAATGGCGCAGGGTCAAGTTGCATGGCAACGGCCGGCATATAACCGGAAAATTTCTGCCTATCGACAATGATGGTGCCGCTCATTCCCTGCGTTACTATTTTAACAAGATAAGTACGGCCGTCTTCTTTGTTGGCCCAGTGTCCCAGCCGTTCATTCAATGGCGGAAATACGCCCGGGATACCCTTGCCATCTGGCAGATGACAAACACCGCAAAGCTTCTGGTAATCGCCCGTCGCCGCTATTTCTGGCTCTGTCGCGCTAGCGATGCAAGAAGCGGCTACTATCGTTGCAAACAGTATCAGGGGTAATAAACGCCGCAAATCAGTTACTCGGTCGCGACGCCTAAAATAACAGCCGTTGAACAATTGTAAATATTAGTTTCTGTGCCTAGACACCAATCAATATCATTGTTTGCCTGCGGCCTGTAAATGGGCTTGTCACCCTCGTTACGGTTACACAGGCATCTGCCGCAATCACTCTTGCCGCAGCAATCATTGTAGGAAATGATGTAATTTCTACCGTCAACCGGGTTTCTGCAGGTTCCAATCCAGGTAAGTGGAGACATTTCAGTGCCTGGTGGGCAGGTGTTTTGGGTACCACCACAACAGGAGCACAGGTAACCATCAATGGCACAGTATCGCCAATAGTCACATAGCGTGGGGTCGCCAGGGTCTTGTATATTGCCCGTTGTCTGGGCGGGGACCCTGCTCTCGCCGCTACCTGTACTTGCTCGCGCTACAGGTAGCAGTGGCAACGCCGCCGTCCCAAGTAACACACCACCAAACTTTGCAAAGAAACTCCGGCGCGAAGTGCGGTGGGCGATGTTACGTGCTGTCTGTTGTGTAACTTTATCCAACCAATCCATCGTTGCTACCTCACTGTAATCGGTGAACCTGGTAGGGCGATGCCCCCAGGTCCATGATTGAATTTTGATATTTACCTGTTTGTGCGTTGTAAACATCAAGAGCCTGGGCGGCATTGAGCACGAGAAGCCTTGGCTCATCTTCCAATGACACATCAATAGCGATGGCGTTTACGTTTAGCTTAATACGTGAAAGCCGTGTCTTTTTCTTGGTATCGAAAAGCCACACTTCACTGGCCGGGTCTTTATGGCTACCTTCATAGCCATCAGGTGTCATTCCCACCCATAGTCGGCCGTCAGGGTGACTTGCCGTCCAATGCCAGCCTGCTGGCCGCCAACCCTTCGACCGCTCATTATTTGATAACAATGACCAGCTATCTAGCGGCTCTCCCTTTGCAGAAACCGTTTGCAGGTTGCCATGGAAACTGACGAAGAACCAGGCACCTCCAATTTTGCTGGATTTCTCTGATAGTGGATCATTGTCGATATCAATAAACGGCTTACTCTTTGATTGTTTTCTCACCTGACCTGAACTATCCAGGCTGATAAACAGGGCAGCACCATCGCCACAGAGCATGAAAAAATCGTCATTTACAGTTGGATAAACCAGGCTGCAACCCGGGGACTCGATCTCATTGACGACTTTCCTTGAATCCAGATCGATCACGGATACAGAGGTTGCCGGCGTGAGGTTAAAAACCAGCATGAACTTCCCACTATCTGTAATTCCGGTGCTCGCCTTGTTTACAACTATTGCAGCCCTCTTCGGCGGCAATTCAATCTCAGCAAGCCGCTCCAGATTATTCATATCGTAAACAGTGACAAGATCCGACCTGTCGCCACGAGTTCCGCGACTGTAGTAGGTTTCTCCCACATACATTTCCTGTCGGCTAACGGATACATCAAACGTCGCGAAGTTGCCTGCGCTCATCATGCCTTTGAAGCGCCCTGTGTGTGTGTCAACAAGACTAAAAGCGCTATCTGGCAGACTACCGAACCCAAAGTCATGCACAACCGCGTAGCTGGCAGGGTATGGTGTATCCAGTGAATCAGATATCAGTAGAGGTTCGGCGGGCAGCGGATCAGGAAAAGTCTCCGCATTTACTAAGGCAGAGAAAGCTAATAACAGCAATGTACACAGCTTTACGCCACCAGCCCAATCATTAAGACGTTTATAGTTGTTTTTCATACTGTCATTTAACCCCGCCTGCTGCTTGTCCATGATGTGCACAAATGATCTTGACTTATATTTTTGACGCATAGTAACCTACGGCCAAATAATAGTACAAGTGCTCTAATATTGGCAATCGCGTTGAACGATTCGAAAGTACCAAGTAGCCAGAAGGTTAAGCCATTTGCCGGCACTCGCAAAGATCAAATTATTGAAGTAGCGAAAAAACTGATAATAGATGAAGGTGTATCTGCTGTGACGATGCGGCGGGTTGCCAGAGAATTGGGCATATCACCGGGCAATCTTCACTATCACTTCCCGAACTACGGGCTGATGCTTGCGGCGATTGTTGACGCTGTACTGGCACCCTATCTGACCAGGTTCGAGGCCCTGAAGGCTGAATCCCAGGGTGACCCCGTCACTGCCCTGACCGCCGTGATCGAATATGTCTTAGATGATCTTGGTAATAAGGAGACCACGATGTTCTTCCCAGAACTCTGGGTCCTTGCCAACAGGGATGACAAAGCCGAACAGCAAATGCGTAAGCTCTACGACATTTATATGGCTGTTCTTATTGGGCTTATCAATAATATCCGCCCTGATCTCAGCAAGAAAAGAACAAAGGAAATAGCACTCTTTATCTGCGCTTTAGTTGAAGGACAAACGGTTTTCATTGGCTATGAAACGACCCATAAACAACACCGCAAAGCACTGAAAGAAATTACTTTGACGACCGTTATAAAACTCGTGATGGAAACCGATTAACAAATAATTATGTCAGCGCAGCTTCCGGTGCAGGCTTCCAAATGTTTGACTACGAGCGAGTTGAGATATTACGTGGCCCACAAGGTACCCTGATCGGTCGAAATGCAACGGGCGACCTGGTTCACCACATTACAAAAAACCTGGCCAGGCAGCCGATGGCTATCTGGAATTTGCAGCCGGTGATTTTTTATGGGGGCGCCGCATCAAACTTTTTTGCAGCAGCCTTTGTCAGCACCAAACCGTACACAATTGTTAGAAAGGGTTTTGTCCCATCATCTGCTTGGTTCGCTATCGCCTTGATCTACTTTCAATCGTTCGGATTCAGCCCGAAGTTTAATGACATAGGCCTCGTCGGGTGATCCCAGTGCCAGGCTGAGCTCGGCATGCTGCAACGCCACCCATTCCCTCCAGATATCCTTTTCTACGCTGTCTGACTCTACTAAAGATACTTACTGAAAGTGTCGAATGTGGTATAGATGTGTGTACTGGTCATAGCAAGAACAACGGAGATAGCACGTGTCTAAACTCGAAGGAAAAGTAGCGCTGATAACTGGTGCTGGAAGTGGTATCGGTAGAGCAAGTGCAATTCATATGGCGCAGGCTGGTGCTGCTGTCATGTGTAGTGATATTGACTCTCAATCTGCTGAAGGTACCGTTGCCTTGATTAGTGAAGCCGGTGGTCGTGCAGACGGCATGGGGCTGGACGTGACAAGTGCGCAGGAAATGCGAGAGGCTATCAAGAGAACCATTTCGAATCTGGGCGATATTAACGTGCTTTTCAACAATGCTGGTGTCGGGGGAGGATTCGGCTGGGACCAAACTATTGCCGTGAATTTGACAGGTGTATTCCATGGCCTATCAATTGGCGCGCCGCTTCTTGCCGAACGAGGCGGCGGCGTGATAATTAACACTGCGTCCATTGCGGGCATGATAGCGCTAATGACACCGCCTGTGGATGAGGATGCCGAGACAGAAGCTGATCCGGATGCCGAAGCGGGAATAGGTGCCTACGTTGCAGCGAAGCATGGCGTCGTAGGGTTAACCAAGCAGTTTGCGGTTAACTACGGCGGTCAAGGTGTGCGGGTCAATGCAATTGCGCCTGGGTTTATTGTGACTCCCATGACGGCTGAGTTTCGGGCCGAACAGGCGGGAGAAGATTTTCTCATTGACCTCCATCCAATGGGCAGATTAGGCCAACCCGAAGAAATCGCATCAGTCGCAACCTTCCTGGCGAGTAGCGACGCCAGTTTTATTAACGGCATCACACTGCCGGTGGACGGTGGGTACACGGCGAGATAGATCTGTTTACTCTATAGTTTGTTGATACCATTAATCAGTACTGTTGTAGCGGTCTTACTGTGAGATTTACCATGGGATTTGCTGTGATAGTTACTGTGAGAGAGCCTGTTGTTTGAATCGAACTAGCGAACCACTTTCATTGGCTGGAACTCCTGCAGCATCCCCTCTCGGTTACTACAGCTGGACTTTCGGTCAGGCTGCCCGAGACCCTCTGTATATCATGGTCATCATTTACATATTCTTTCCCTACTTCAGCAATGTGGTTGTGGGAGATCCCATTCGCGGGCAAACCCTCATTGGATACTTGAACGCGGGTGCCGGTGCCTTCATGGCGCTGACGATTCCTTTCCTGGGTGCGATCGCGGACAAAATTGGTAAACGTAAACCCTGGATATTTGGCAGCCATATCTTGATGGTAGTCATCGCTATTTCGTTGTGGTGGATACTCCCGGCTGGTTCGAACGCAGGTGTTGGGTTGGAACTGGGCTTTGGATTATTGCTGATCCTATTGATCGCCTTTGGCTATGCAGAAGTTTTTCACAACGCAATGTTGCCGGCTGTTACACCGGTCGATAAAGCCGGGATCGTATCGGGTTTAGCATTCTCTCTCGGCAACATGTGTGCCATAGGAATACTCGTCTTCGTGCTGATCGCCTTCGCGCTCCCCGGCACATTGGATTGGAGCTTTTTACCCGAGGCTCCTCTGTTTGGTATCGACAAGCAATTGCATGAACACGATCGTATCGTTGGCCCGCTAGGAGGCTTATGGTTACTGTTGGCGAGCATACCGCTGTTTCTGTTTACCCCCGACGGCATTGCTTCGGACAATCCTCTACTCGCCAGTGTCCGACAGGGTCTTAAGGACGTTGTTAACACTGTCAAACAGCTAAAGCACTATTCCAATATCGCGACCTATCTGCTGGCACGGATGTTTTTTAATGACGGCATGGCGGGTGTGCTTGTATTCAATGGAGTTTACGCGTCCGGCACATTTGGCTGGGATACCATTGCGTTATTGTTGCTGGGCATATTTACCAGTACCTCTGCAATGGTAGGCGCTTATTTGGGGGGGCTTGTAGACGACAAGCTGGGGTCGATTATGACGTTAAAGATTGCCATTGGTATGACGACGTTGATTTTGATTGGTCTAGTTTCGATGCAACCAGATACCATTTTTTTTGTTGTACCGGTAAGCACTGAGCCGGTTTGGTCCTCACCGTATTTCAATACGGTCGCCGAAATTATCTACTTGTTGATGTTTCAGGTTTTCGCGTTATTTTTTGTGACAGGTTTGTCTGCTTCTCGAACGCTCATGGCAAAAATATCGCCACCGGAAATGGCGACCCAGTTTTTTGCACTTTATAGTTTAAGTGGCACAGTCACCGCGTTCCTTGCGCCATTGCTAGTGGGTACAACAACCGCATTTTTCCAATCACAGCGAGCAGGCTTTGCATCCTTGATATTACTGATGGTGACTGGTGCGGTGATGCTATTTCTTGTGAAAGAAGAACGCTCGACGGTTGCACCGGATTGAGTTCACGACTACTTACTATTCCTCGATATAGATAACCATCTAACGGGTACTGACAAATTAACTCGAAAATGGATGAAAAGCCCATCAAATCATTTTCAAATTGCCATTGCCTTTTGCCAAGATGCAAAGGCGCGCCAAAGGCGCGCCAAAGGCACACCGTCGAAAATATCGATAATTCCCAGCTGACACCAACTGACACGAACTGACACCAACTGACGCCAACTGACGCATGGTATTGAATAGATTGCACACAGCGGTATGGGCATTTGCAAACCGTGGCGTTTGTACATTTATGACTGGCTCATATTCCAAATTCTGGCTGATCGGGCGTTCACTTGTGAGTACCTACCGCCAGGCTGGGGTTACGATGGGCGTTACGTTTCGGTATTCACAGATGCCGCGTCACACATCCTAGACGATGCGTGGATCAACCAAAATTTTAACCTGTGCTGGTTTGTTTGCGAGTTCAACAAAAGCGTCTTGCATGCCCCGCAAACCGACGGTTTTGGTATGTAACGTTTCGGTCTGAATGCGCCCGTCTACGACCAGGCCTTGAGCAATTTCGAAGTCTTCATTGAGATAAGCAATGGAGCTGGTGAGATTGACCTCTTTGATTAGCCATAGCGCACCGTAGATTTCAGACGCCCCGTTCGGTACGCCAACCAATGACACCTTGCCACCTCGACGGACCAAATCCACCGAGGTCTGGATAGTGGCAGCAATACCTGCACATTCAAACACCACATCCGCACCCACCTGACCTAGCGCCGCGTTTATTACTTCAGCGCTGTTTTCGGCGCGTGGGTCGATTAATAAATTGGCGCCCAGTGACTCACCTAGCTGGCGGCGTAAAGGCTCCGGCTCGATTAGCGTCAAGTGTCCAGCGCCAGCGGCTTTAGCAGTTTGTAGGGTCAAAAGGCCAATAGGACCGCCACCGATCACCACCACCGAATCGCCCAAGCGAATGCCTGTTCGACGCACAGCGTGCACGGCGACGGTCACCGGTTCCAGTATAGCGGCCTGGGTATCACTCAGGCTGGGGGCAACTGTGTAAAGACGATCTAGGGCAAAAGATATAGACGGTGCAAACCCACCATGTGGAGCGCTGTTCGGGTGCATACCCGTGGCGCCAGCAAAAACAGTCTCGCAGTGGCTCGCATCGCCGCGTTGGCAGCTAGGGCAATTGCCGCAAGCGGTAGCAACGCCAATGGCAACCCGATCACCTTCCCGAATGTTATGGTTTTTATCGCTACTACTCATGGCGGCAACTGACCCCACCCATTCATGGCCGCAGATGGATGGATTGTAGGGTTCTCCTGACAAAAAAGCGTGAAGGTCGGTACCGCAAATGCCGCAGTAGGCAATATCAACGACCGCTTTGCCTTTGCCGGGTTGTGGAGCTGGGAACTCTTCAAGGGTTACCGCATTTTTACCGGTAACCAGCGCTACTTGAATCGGGTCAGTAGTCATGTGGAAGCCTGTTGCGTTTGAACTGAAGAATAGTAGGACTGATGGTTGTAGTGGTCAACTATTTCCGGGCATGGCTTTAAGTATGTTCTATGCCTTGCCAGGTGGCGAGCCACCGTTATGGCCATGCCGCCGTTGCCCGACTGGACCGCATCAACACCATGGTGAATTACCACGGGGCAAGGTGGAGCAGATCCACTCGATACCTTCTTATTCAGAGACCAGGAATACTTGATCCAGACAGACCTACCTGGTTACCTACACAAAAACTGGCCCAATTCTACTTATACTCTCAATCTCATATGTAATGTTTGTTTTAGGCAAGGTAAGTTACGCATGAGTAACTAAATAAAAGAGCAACAAAAAGGCGATCAACTTGAATTCAGAGCAAACACCCACCAGCTTCGCCAAGACGCTGGCTCGCAGGGAAGTGCTGACGCTCTCCTTCGGCGCTATGATCGGCTGGAGTTGGGTACTGTTGACGGGTGAATGGTTAACAAGGGCCGGTTCACTAGGTACAACAATTGCGTTCGTCGTGGGCGGCATTGCCGTAATATTGATCAGCCTAACCTACGCAGAACTCGCCGCCGCCATGCCGCAAGCCGGAGGTGAGCATGTCTATACTCACCGAGCGCTGGGTTATGGTGCAAGTTTCATCGCAAGCTGGGCCATTGTTATGGCTTACGTCAATGTCTGCGTATTTGAGTCGGCAGCACTACCAACTGCCCTTGCATATGTTTTCCCAGATCTAGCCCAGGGTTATCTCTGGACCATTGCTGGCTCAGAGGTCCATATCACCATGGTGGCAGTGGGCGTGGGTGCGGCAGTTGTCATGACCTTAATCAACTTTTTTGGCATACGCTTCGCTGCATTTGTTCAGACCGTGATGACGGTTTTAATCGTGCTGGTCGGCCTAAGTTTCTTTACTGGCGCTGCACTTTTTGAATTCACCGGCAGCGGTGTACCGTTATTTACCAAAGGCGCTGTTGGCATACTTGGTGTTTTAGTCATGGTGCCAGCTCTAATGGTGGGGTTCGATGTGATCCCACAAAGCGCTGAGGAAATCGACCTACCGCCATCGCAAATAGGCAAACTCCTGGTCTTTTCAGTCAGCCTTGCCGCAATCTGGTACATCGCAATCTCGATTGCAGTGGGCAACGCTCTCAACACAGATCAAATCGGTGTTAGTGGTGCTGCTACTGCCGATGCCATGGCGACAGTTTGGGATAGCAGAATGATGGGAAATCTCATGATCCTGGCCGGCGTCGGGGGCATTCTCACAAGTTGGAACGCCTTTATCATTGGTGGTAGCCGAGTCCTCTATGCGTTAGCAGAAACTGGCATGATACCCGGTGCCTTTGCTAGAGTTCACCCGCGTTATAAAACACCTTATGTGAGTATTCTCTTCATCGGTTTACTAAGTTGTATTTCGCCCTTTTTCGGACGCACCATTTTAGTTTGGTTAGTTGATGCTGGTAGCTTTATGGTCGTCATCGCCTACGGCATGGTTGCCTTAGCGTTTCTCAAATTGAGATTTTCAGAACCCGATATGCCACGACCTTTTCGTGTTGCACAAGGTAAATCGATAGGCTCTCTCGCACTCATACTATCAATCGGATTAGGTTGTCTATATCTCCCCGGTAGCCCGGCAGCACTGATTTGGCCCTACGAATGGTTCATGGTTCTGGGCGGTGCTCTATTGGGAGCTGGATTCTATTTTAACAGCCTTAGACAGGCTGACGTAAAATCGGTGACGCAATAATAGCGCTGGTGCGTGGCGATTAATCTATCTTGTTGGTGCTACATTATTCCGAGATTCCGAGGTTTCTATTTTCCTCAACGAATGAAACAATCCAGTAGCAATCGCCAATAGGAAAGTGTCTTGTCCTTGTGGAATCCAACAGCTGAAAATATGACTCGCAGAGAATTGCGAGCTTTGCAATTCGATAAACTCAAAGTCCTGGTCAACCGGGTTTACAACGAAAGCCCCTATTACAAGAATAAGTTGACCGCAGCAGGCGTCTCTCCAGAACACCTAAAAAGTCTGGAGCATTATCAAGACTTTCCATTTTTTGACAAAGACGAAGAACGCCTGAGTCAGGAAGAATCAAAAGAAGCCCTCGGCCACCCTTTCGGCATGCACATTACTTGCGACCCGAAATTAGTTAATCGAGTTTCGTCATCTTCTGGCACGACAGGGTCGCCCACTTTTAGCGGATTCACAAAGGCTGATCGGGCGATTGCCGCAGAGAACACAGCTCGCGGACTAACACGAATCGGTATCGAGCCAGGAGATGTGGTCCTGCATGCAAGCGTATTGTCTATGTGGATCGCTGGGGTACCGGCTGTTGATTCCATGATGGCGTATGGAGCGTGCGTTGTGCCTGTGGGCGCCCTAAGCGGCGTTGAAAGAGTTGCTCAAATAGCAAAAGAAACGCGGCCCCGCATGATCAGAACCACGGTCTCCTTTGCCCGGCATCTTGCAGCCACAATGCAGGATCGCGCGGGGATCGATCCAAAATCGTTAGGCATTGAAAAAGTGGTGGTTACTGGAGAGCCGGGTGGTAGCATCCCTGAGATCTTTGGTGAGATAGAAGCGGGATTCGGTGGGGCCACGGTTTACGACAATATGGGGGCGACCGGCTGTCACAGCCCAACAGGGATCTCTTGCGAGGCCCATGCTGGTATACATTTTTATGCTGAGGATAACGCCTACTTTGAAATTGTCGACCCAGACACGCTTACTCCTATGCCCATAGAAAATGGTGTCGAAGGCGAAATCATCTTCACTGGACTTGAGAGAGAATGCGGTCCGTTGTTGCGATGGCGCGACAAAGACATCATCAGAATCAATACCGACCCTTGTGAGTGCGGTCGTCCCGGAGTTCGTATGACTTTCAAAGGTCGCGTGGATGATATGCTGCTCATTAAAGGTGTGAACGTCTTTCCTAATGCAGTGCGCGATGTTGTTAACCGACATTCCAGTAAAGCTACTGGCAATATCAGAATGATTTTACAGAAATCAGGGCCTGTAGCAGAACCACCTATCCCAATTCTTGTAGAACATGTCAGGAACCTCAGCACAGCTCAACTCACTGAGTTGGGGAATGAGCTCGAGAATGCGATACACCATCAGCTACGATTCCGGGCTAAAATCGAGTTCCAAAGCGAAGATCATTTTGAGTTAAAAACGGGCACCACTGGAAAGTCAAAACTAGTAGAAGTTCTCAACAGTTAGGAGGTTGCATTGGTCGAACGATTTCAAGATCGAGTAGTATTTGAAACCATTGGTAAAGTCGCCGTCATCACCCTTGATCGACCGGAGAGACTCAACGCGTTTGATGCGCCAATGTATCAAGGTGTTAATGAAGCGCTGGACAAGTTCGCAAGCTCTCCCAATCTATGGGTAGCGGTGATTCAAGCAGCGGGCGAGCGAGCTTTCAGCGCCGGTGCAGACGTAACAGCGCTTAGCGAGAATGCCGCGAAAGGCGTTAACGCTGCATTAGGTGGCCTGAATCTGGACAATGGTATGGTAACAAATAAGCCGATCATAGCCGCAGTCCACGGTTTTTGCGTCGGCGAAGGTGTTTCTCTCGCGCTTTGTTGCGACATGATCTTTTCGGATCCTGACGCCAAATTTATTATCTCAGAAGCGAAGGTAGGTACTAACGCCGTAGACATTCCAATCAAGCTCGGTAAGAAAATTGGCTACTCAAAAGCATTTGCATTCCTTACTCCTGGCGACGCAAAAAGTGCTCAGTGGTGCGAACGCGCCGGTTTTGTGGAAGTGATTAGTGATGCAGGACAAGTTCAGACGGCAGCGCTTGAATACGCCCACCGTATTTGTTCAGAAAGTGGTCCACTGGCAATCCGTGCACAAAAAGAAACGTTGTGGCGTAGTGTGTTTGAAGATGACGCCAAAGCCAAAGAAGTAGGTTTAACTATGCGCACAGCTATTCGACTCTCTGGTGACTATAAGGAAGGTAGAGAAGCTTTCCTCGAAAAAAGAAAACCTGAGTTCAAGGGTCTGTAGCTGAAAAATCGACCCATCAATACATTCTACCTGAGCTAACCAGGGCCTCTATTTGATAATACTCCGTCGCCTTAGATGTCTTGTTAGGGTTCTAGTGGGGTATTGATCAGACGCCTTTTCCCCCACACGCAATTTCAAAAAAAGCCATTCTTCGCGTCGATAACCGGCTGATATCGGAGAATGTATTTCCTAAGTTGCAGTGTAAGCCTAATCATCTTCTTATCATTGAGCGAAACACAAACGCGAACCATCTTCGCCATAGAAGCAGGAAAGTCGCTTGGAGATTTCTGAATTTCGTTAGCGAATGCTCCCTGCTGTTGTTGACTCAAAGAAAAATAGTTAAACACGACGGCTTCTGCGATGGTTGCCACAACTTGAGCAGAGTTATAGTAGGTATGCTGCTCAAAAAATTCTCGTTCTTTGCTATGTCCCAACTTCTTGCAAACCGCTGGAATCTTTATTTTTATTGGTCGGGATGGCGAGAATTGAACTCACGACCCCTGCCTCCCGAAGACAGTGCTCTACCAGGCTGAGCTACACCCCGACTCGCCGATATCTTATCAAGTTTCTGGACTTGATCAGAGAGGGAAATCTTCGATTTCCGAGAATTGAATCGATGCGTCGAACCGTCACGACCCCTGCCTCCCGAAGACAGTGCTCTACCAGGCTGAGCTACACCCCGACTCGCCGATATCTTATCAAGTTT
>DTZW01000283.1:0-9229 GCA_012961165.1 Gammaproteobacteria bacterium
CGATTTTTCTGGCAATGCTCGCAGTGGGCATGGAATTACAGATCGCATATTTTCCAGTGCTCCTCAAGTCACCATGGATCCCCGTGCTGGTGTTCTCAATTCTGTTTGCTAAGAACGGGCGAGGAATTCCCGGGCTGTGGTCACAATGAAATTGCAGGGAAAACCGATGATGAACAGGGACGAATGTCGGTCGCTTATCACCCCTGAATGGTCAGTCGGACATTTCGATTCTGCACATTACGTCTGTCCGTCAAGCCTTAATCAATCACCCGCTCAATCCCCTGCAATAGCGAATTCTTTAACGCTTGGCGCGATTCGCTCCGTCGAATCGGGCGTGAACTCCCCATAGTTACCCACCCGCCGAGAATAAGAGTCAGTATCTGGAGCGCTACATCAGCACAGCGTTTGCGACTCCATTTGGGGTGAATCTCTTCTAGTAGTCCGATGTAGTGTCGATCAAGACTCTCATACCACTCGTCTCTCAATTTTTTGAAATCTGCGTTGCGCCCCCAGAATGCAGCAGCTTCGAAAAAGTAGATGTCCTCGGTTTCCAATATCTCTTCGTAGTGCGTCGATGCACTATCTAGTAGCTGTTGCCTTGGCTCGAGGCTGCTGTTCGCTATGGTGGCGTGAAATTTTTGCTGCAGGCGCTCAATGGCGGTGGAGAAGAACGCCATCAGAAGTTCATCCTTGGTTGGGAAATAGTGCCGCACGGCACTTTGGGTAACCCCGGCGCGCTTGGCGATGGCTTCCTGGGAGGCGGCGGCGAGACCTTCGCTGACCACTATGTCAAAGGTCGCGTCGAGTATCGCTTGCAGGCGGCGTTTGCCTTTTGGGTAGCGTGCCCGCGCCAGAAAGCTATTTTGGAAATGGGGCTCCGCTTGTTCAGCCATGTTCTGCTTTGTTGCTGGAATGGTGCGCTATTGTAGCGATGTCGAGAGGGTGTAGCAAAAAACACCCCAATGCGTTATGCCAGCCTAATCCTGATATAGCATGTGCTTCCAATGTCAGGGATCATCTGCAAAGACGGATTCATGCACGCGATCCAGGAACATCATTCAACATTCGAGGCGAGAGGGCTATCGTCATTGCGCTCCAGTTGTAGCATCTGGTTCTGCCTTTACAAGAAGATTTCAGGCTCCTGTACCCTCAGACGCCGCTGTCGGATAAAACAGCTTGACTACGTTGTTATATGTATTCGACTAGTTTATGATTCCCAGCCATAACCCAACAGGGAAGAGAAATAATGAGACGTGCAGAAGCAATACGCTTCGAAATGCCGGGGGAGCTGGTATCGCCCGCCGCCTGGTACGGGCGCGATATGTCCGAAAACCACAGCTGGTTGGAGCAGCTCTCTGCCGAAGAAGTCGGGGAAATCCTAACGGCCGTACGCACCGTGAACGATAAAAACATAAGCATGCTCGATATGCGCCGGGAGGATTTCAACCTGCCCACTTTGAGTTCACGGATGCGACAGCTTGCACGCGAGATTGATCAGGGCCGGGGTTTTTGGATATTACGTGGGCTTCCTGTTGACAAGATGTCCGAGCGCGATGCGGCGTTTGCCTATTGGGGCCTTGGTCTGCACCTAGGCACACCGGTATCGCAAAACGCCCGGGGGCATCTGCTTGGGCATGTCATCGATGAAGGCATTGATCTTCGCGACCACAGCGCACGTGGATACCAGACCTCTTCCCGACTGCCGTATCATACCGACAGCTCAGACGCGGTGGGGCTGCTATGCCTGCTTCCGGCAAAACAGGGCGGCGCCAGTTCAATTGCCTCAAGTACCAGCATCTGGAACGAATTACTCCAGCGCCGGAAAGATCTGGCCCATCTGTGGTTTGAGCCTTGGTATTACGACCGTCGGAACGAACAGCAGCCCGGCAAAGCGCCCTGGTTTATTTCACCTTTAGCTGCGTGGGACGGAGAACGTCTGTCGATCCGGTACGTGCGGCCCTTTCTCGAGTCAGCAACCCGCCATGATGATGTACCGGAGCTTTCCCCTGAGCGCGTGGCGTTTCTTGATCTAATCGACGAGATTCTCGCTGAACCAGGATTCGCTCTGCAGACAGATTTTCGTCCCGGCGATATGCAATTCCTGAGCAATTACACTATCGTGCACGCCCGCACCGCCTACGAGGATTACGACGACCCGGCCCGCAAGCGACATTTGTTGCGGCTGTGGCTATCTCTGCAAGATGCTCGGGAGATCCCGACTGACTTCGGTCGTGGGCATCAGACCGGCGGTGCAGGGCGCGGTGGCATTACTGCAGTCCCTCGGGTATCAGAACCGCTGGCTGGGACATACGAATAGGCGCATAAATCCATAGCAAGACGAGTGTCCTGGATTCACAATGGAAAGGACTAAGTCACACCAGTCAAGGCGACTTTAGAGTGTCAGGAGAGTTAATATGAGTGAAGCAATTAGTACACCAGAGTTTGTAGACCCCTATACGCTGCCGCTAGACGAGCTCGATGTCAGCAACCCTATGCTATTTAAGGCTAATGCTTTTTGGCCCTACTTTGAGCGTATGCGCAATGAGGATCCGGTTAACTATTGCAAGAACAGCCCATTCGGTCCCTATTGGTCCATCACCAAGTTTGATGACATCATGGAGATTGAGAAAAACCATGAGGTTTTTTCTTCTGAAACAGGTGGTATCTCAATTTTTGAACGCATGGCGGATTTTAAAACATCCAGCTTTATTCAGATGGACCCACCGAAACATGATGTGCAGCGAAAAACCGTGACAGGTGTGGTTGCGCCCACCAATCTTGCACTACTTGAGCCCATCATCCGCCAGAGAGCGGCTAAAATTCTGGATGAGCTGCCAGTTGGTGAAACTTTTAATTGGGTGGAGCATGTTTCGATAGAACTAACGACGCAGATGTTGGCCACCATCTTTGATTTTCCTTTCGAGGAGAGACGTCGGCTCACCTACTGGTCAGACATAGCAACCTCGTCTGAAGTGAATGGTGGAAATACCCCTGAATCTGTCAGAAGAGAAGGCCTGCTTGAGTGCCTGGAGGTTTTCACAGGACTTTGGAACGAAAGGATTAAGAAGGAGCCAGGTAATGACCTGATTTCCATGCTGGCTCACAATCCTGAAACACAGAACATGGACCCTATGGAATATCTAGGTAATCTCATTCTGCTGATCGTAGGCGGTAATGACACCACCAGAAACTCTATTACAGGGGGTGTCTATTTCTTAAATGAAAATCCGTCGGAATATGAAAAGCTGCGTAATAACCTTGATTTGATTCCAAAGATGATCCCGGAAATCATTCGCTATCAAACACCTCTCGCTCATATGCGCCGTACAGCTACCCAGGATTATGTCCTGAAAGGTAAGCACATCAAGAAGGGTGAAAAGGTGGTGATGTGGTACGTTTCTGCGAACCGTGATAAGGATGTGATTGATAACCCGGATGCTTTTATTATCGATCGGGAAAGACCTCGCCATCACATGTCGTTTGGTTTTGGTTTGCATCGATGCATGGGTAACAGGCTGGCTGAGATGCAACTCAAAATTGTATGGGAAGAAATCATGAAGCGGTTTAAGCATATCGAAGTTGTAGGTGAGCCAGTGCGTGTACAATCCTGTTTTGTCAAAGGCTACGAGGAATTACCCGTCAAGCTCCACGCCTGGTAAACCGTTGAAAGATTCAAAAAGCCATCTTGTTTGATGGGTGATCAGACCAGGCGGTTATTGATCCCGTTGGACGCACCTTCAACTCAGAGAATAGGAATTATGAAGTGTATTTTCCCTTGATGGCGCAAGTATCTTCATAGGGAATGTTTAGCATAAAAGTTGGAGAAAACCGTTTTTCGGCAGAGAGCATAATTGGGGTCGGCGTAAAATTTACAATTTCGTCTTTGGTTTACGGCCACGCTTCCGAAAAGACTGTGGTAGTCCCGTCAGTTCTTCAAATTGAAGTCGAAACCTATCAGACCCCAAAACAAATTTGTCTGTTATCGCCCCGCTGGATAACGTGAGCCGGTCTTCCGACGGGTAGAACTCCAGGCCTTCCTGGCATCGAACAGCGAACCCTGAACTAATGAAGTTCAAGTATCACCGTGGCAACAGCGAGTATCTGTAAGCTTGCGACTATGAAGCCTTCAGCCTTTCGCTCCAAGCCATGTAATAAAAATGTAAATTTTACTCCGACCCCAATTATTCCAGGTCACAAAACCGTCGACCTGATCTTTGCTGATACCGGCGTCTGCGAGCGCGCGCCGGGCTGCTTCAATACAAAGCTGGGTGGCGCCGAGATCAGGAACAATGCCGACTTCAGTATCTGCGGCTCCGACGATCGCAACTTTACCCCGCAATGGATGCATCTTTTTTATATCCGATCAGTGTTGATGGAATCGAGCTCGCGCGACACCAGGCACGATCACGTCGCCGGTTTCATTTTTGATGGTTACTTCCAGTTCAACCTCGCCTTTTTCCGCGTCACAGGACAAGACCTTACCACCGGTGGTTAATGTCTCCCCTATATAAGCCGCTGCTCTATTGGAATATTCAATGGATGTAAGTTGACCATCATCACCTAACCAGTCGAGGACACACTGGGTTCGCCAGTCCCCCATCATCGGCCCCGCGATGACAAGTCCTGAGTAGCCTTCCACTCCCGTCGCATAGGGATAATCATAGTGAATGCGATGCGCGTTCCAGATAGCCGCGTTGTACATAAACAGTTGCACATTGTCTGGTTTAAAATCTCTCTCCCGCAATGTGTCGCCTGGTGCAATGGTCGAAACTCTTGAGGTCATATTCGGAAATCCTGTTGGCTCAAGCTGTAAAAAAACAGTCTCTAAAAGCTCAGTTTGTTGTCCTAGTGCTTCAACGCAGAATGCGCGTCGTCTTTTCATCGAGCACCGGCTCACCGGCATCATTAACCACACTCATGACCACCTCGTAGAATATGAGTGGTCCCTGGGAGCCTGCTTTTCGTAAATAGCCGTCAATGTTCGCGTTGCCGTTAAATTGTCACCCGCATAAATCGGTTGGTGATAATCGATTTTCAATCCTCCTGCCATGGCCCGTTCCAGTGGAAATTTTGGCAGGAGCGTGTCAGTGGAAATACCGTCAGGCAAGAGCTGATCCAGTTCCACCATGTCCCAAAATAACGCGACGTGAAACATCGGTGGTGCCTCGTCTCCATCCAGAAATTTTCTTAATCGCTGGTCGGTTGCGATGGAGTATTTACGAATTTAGCGACGGCTGGCAAGTTCGCTTCGAGGCGGTGCAGAGCGACCGATATTAGCCAGCAGGTCTTCGTTCAACAGACCACTCATATTCTTCTCCAGCTACGTTGTCCTGGACAACTAGTAAGGTAAGTCCAATTCAATATGGCGTTTTACCAGTTTCCACTCACCACTCTGCCGAGCCACTTCATCCTGGTAAACACCTGCAGATATTAATCTCATCTGACCATCTTCCGTCCCAAGCAGGGTTAGATTCGAAACCAGCGAGGCGGCGTCCTTACTTTCTGATTCAAAGAATATATTGGTCGTTACGTGCCTGCGCTGATCGGTCTGTTGTTCCATACTGTCGGTCATTAGTTTCATGATGGCAACCCGACCATCGAAGGGACCCACGAGGTCTGCGCCTGCAATCCGCAACGTCATCACCGCCTCTTCAGCAAAGCAAGCGGTCAGAATGTCCAGGTCGCGAACGTCCAGGCCGTAAGCAGCGCGGGCGAGTAATTCCTGAATCGCGAGCTTGTCGTCTGCCAGCATTTTGATCTCCTGTTTCCTGCTCATATCCCGTCTCGTACAGGCTTTGGTGAAAACTTTAATTTTGTTTAAATAATTCTAACAAAGTTAGCTTTTTGTTGTAAAAATGAGAAACAATTTGATTTTGAATTAAATTCAAGTATAACTTGTTTTGAGCTGCTGATGTCAGGCATTCCGAACGTGAGGCAGCATATAGAACTCTTTATTTAGGGGGAGATGCAATGTTGAAACGAAATTATCTTAGCGCGTGGTTTTTCATTCCTTTTTCATTCGTCGCTTCTACCGCCCTGGCGCAGGATGAATCGACGGATGCTGATCAGCGAGTAATCGAAGAAATATTAGTAACGGCCAATCGACGTGGTTCGGCTAATATCATGGAAATACCACAATCCATTACGGTGTTAACCGGGGAGGATACGGAGAGATTCGCCCTGCGTGATCTCAATGGTATCGCTGCTGCTGTTCCCGGCCTTTCATCAGGGACGGTTTCGGCGTTCAAGTCATCGCAGTTTGCGATGCGCGGTGTGTCTGAAACCACCATTATTCTCTACAAGGAATCGCCGGTTGGCATCACGCTTGATGAATTTGTCGTACCGCATATCCAAACTTCAAACCTTGAGATGTTTGACATTGAAGCAGTGGAAGTTCTGCGAGGACCACAAGGCACACTCTTTGGTAAGAACACCACCGCCGGTGTCATCAATGTCCGTACAAAACGTCCAGTACTGGAAGAAACCAGCGCAGATATCAGACTTCATTACGGCGACTACGGCACCAAGAAGACCAACCTGGCGCTCAATTTTGGCGGAGAAACCGTTGCTGTCAGGTTGGCAGGTATGTATCTGGAATCTGATGGTTACTATGAGAACAAAAATACCTATGGTCCGATAGGCGTCGTTGTTCCTTTTAACACAGCGCTGACCGGCCAGTCAGGCGTGGGGGATGGACGGGATCTGGGTGGTGATGATGTATTTTCCGGTCGTGCCAAGTTGCTCTGGAACCCGACGGATGATTTGAGCCTTCTTTTCCAGTACGAGGTGGTGCGCGATGAAGGCGACACGCCGCCAATAGTGAATGACTCAAGGTCAGGATACTTTTTACCGCTTTGGGGCTTCCCTGCCGCAACCGGCGACCCGATTGAACACGCGGGCAGTACTTTGCGTGACGACTTGTTGCTGAATATGTCCAAGGGACACCGGGTTGATATCGATGGCTTTTATGTCAATGGTGAGTGGGCTTTCAGTGACGCCTATACTCTCTATTTCAACGCTGGAAACCGCGAGCAGGAATCACGCCTGCCCAGTTCCTATTTTGGCAATCCAGGGCCAATTTCGATTTTTGACGCTACCCGCGATGATGATCGTGAGACGTCTCAAGTTGAAGTTCGAATCGGCTCGAACCTTGACGGTCGAGTCAATTTTACGACTGGAGTCTTTTTCCAGGAAGACGATACAGAATTCTGCGTCCTGCAGGTTGTCGGTCTGTTGGATGGATTTTTCCTGGGGACTCCCCCTGATTTCTTCAACGATAATCCCTTGATACTGTGTAACAAACAGGACGCTGAAGCCAAGGCGGTATTCATCGATGGTGTATATGATGTTAACGATAAACTGCACATCACGGCTGGCTATCGTTATACCGATGAGAAGAAGTCCTGGTCGGGTCGCCCAAGAGTCAACGTGTTTGCACTCGACGGTGCGCCGACGCTCGCCGAGTTGGGTGATCCAATTAATGGGGCTGATTTTGACCGTTTCCCGACTGGTGTGGTGCACAACAGCGAAAACTGGACCGAATCGACCTATCGACTGATTTTCGGCTATGATTTTTCAGAGACGTCGACGGGTTTCTTTGGCTATTCGCGCGGATTCAAAAGTGGCGGCTACAACGATCAGTTGGGTACACAATTGAACCCAATTACACAACTGGCCGCTCAGCCGACTGAGCCGGAAATTGCCGACTCACTGGAGGCTGGCTTTAAATCCAGCATCTTTGATGGCAGAGCCACTATTTCTCTCAATGCCTACTATGTCGAATACACCGATGCACAAAGGACATTCAATGTATCCTTCCCCGGCGGCGGACAGGAAACACTGTTCTTCAACGCAGCTGAGCTGACCGTCAAAGGCGTGGAAGCCGAAGGTATCTGGATGGCAAACGACGCATTGACACTACGCTACAATGTGTCGTGGATGGACTCTACATTCGATAAGTTCGCGGCCGATACAAATTTCGACGGCATTATCGATGTCGACCTGAGCGGCCAACCGGTGACCAGGGCGCCGGATTTGATGGCGAGTCTTGATGCGAATTACCACATGGCGATAGGCAGTGGCCGCCTGGACTGGGATGTACGTGTGTCATATGAAGATGACTCCGTCTCCAGTTATTCTGATGTGGCACCTGAATTCAATACGTTTCTGGAATCCAGGACCCTGTGGGATGCAAGTGTGACATACACCGATGCAAAGGACCGATACTTCGTTAGGCTAATGGGTAGCAATTTGACCGATGAGCGCTATCGCACGGGTTCGTTGTCAGTCGGTCAGCTATGGATCATGTCTGCCTATGGCGCTCCCCGGTATTATGCCCTGGAAGTTGGTATGAAATTCATGGCTGATTGAACCATTGGATTAAGAGCGCGGTTTTTTGGAGGTCAGCATCAGATGCTGGCCTCCTCTCCCAGGGTAGATAGACTTTCAGATAAAACGGTGGACAAAGACCAGGTCAGAGGTTCTTGACCATGTCGTAGGACTCACCAAACCATACACCCTTCTCATAAGCCTGCACCATTTTGCCAAAATCCCAGGACATGGTTTTGTCAGCAATGACCTTAATGATGGCTGGCGGCGGAGTATGGACAGTGTATAGGAAGAATAAATCACATATCTGCTGAGTCAGCCAGGTACATCATTACCCTAAAATTTGAGTTTAACTACCGTTGTAATAACCCGGGCCGAGCCTTGATTGTCCCTGTCGGTCTACACGATTAAAACGTCTATAATGACGCATGGACATTCTCGAAGACAACCGGCAGGCCTGGAACCGCGATTCATTAAATGACGGCGAGTGGTCTGCGCCTGTCTCTGAAGAAATTATCAGCGCAGCCAGAAACGGAGCCTGGCAGGTGGTTCTCACTCCATTAAAGCCAGTACCCAAATCACGGTGTGGAAACCTTCACGGTAAAAATAGTACTTTGCCTTGCTTCTGGTGGCGGGCAGCAAGCGCCCGTGCTTGCAGCGGCAGGTGCTATCGTTGTGCAGAATATCCGAACGGACAACTCAACCCTGACGCTTATCCACGATTTGCAGGCACCTTCGCCCAGGTGCTGGCTGTTGGGATATGGATATCGGCTTACGGTACTCATAGTCAGATTCCTCAGCTACCTCAAGCCGCACCCACGAGCAAACGCTGCAGCCTACGGCAGGTGGCGCAAGAAGCTGGCCAGGCCTTTGCACTGCGTTCATCCCAGGTGATCGTTTT
>DTZW01000283.1:9432-18119 GCA_012961165.1 Gammaproteobacteria bacterium
CGGTTGAGGATAGTCAATGTCTGAATAGCCAATGATCTACTGTCTTACAGACGGCCGGGTTGATCACTGAAAAGATTCTTATATCGGGCCGGGGTGATTTGGCCTGTTTCTCCGAGAATGTTTTAGGATTGAATAGCTGTCACAGGTCTATTCGGTGGTGGTCGTGCTTCGATGTGATCCAGGATCTTGTGAATTATGTCTGGGTCAGTGAGTACGGCTAAGATAATCGGGGCAAAACCCCCAAGCAGATCAGTCATTGTTCTCTCTCCAGTGATTGTTTGAGTAGTTGGTTACCGTCTTCCAGATAAACCGCAGACCGTCACATCCGCAAGCTAATCCCCAATAATTTCCTTAAGCGCACGAACTTGCCGTATGAGCGGCTCATTACCCCCCTGGTAAAGCGCCTCCATAATTCTGATAAGTTTCCTGGCCTGCTGGATGTCTCCGGTCCGATAGGCAGAGAATGCGTAGAAGTAGTAGTGCAGCAGGTTGTTCTGTACATCCCGATAGGGATTGATGGAGGCAGCGAAAGTTTTGTATGCGTTTACATAATCTTCCGAGCGAAAGTAACTCTCGCCAAGCAGGGGGCCAATCCTGTGTGGTTCATCAGTGAGTTCGAACAAGCGAGTATAGTTTGAAATGGCTTTCTCATAGTTGCCCTGTTTGCGGGCGATATCTGCTTTGAAAAAAAGCAGTGACTGGTTCTCTGGTTGCCATTTCGAGAGGATTGTCAGGTGAGGAAGTGCTGCTTCAAACTGCTGCGCAGCGATAAGGTAGCCGATTAACGTCAGCCTGACGTCTGGCAAATTGGCCGTCACCGAGAGCATTTTTTCAAGCTCCAGAATCACCTGTTGCAGCGACCCGCTCTGGATACTGTCGGGATTAAACGGGTCGAGATGTATCAACTCGTACCGCCTTGCGATGTCAGGGTAAGCAGATTGATCCACGTACAACACAAGTAACTGGTCGTACACGACAGGCACGTAACTCTGATCCGAGGTGAAGTGTGCGAAGTTGGAATTCGATCTGGTGACAGCTATCAAGCCCGGTTTGTATTTTTCCACCAGATGCAAAAACCCTGCCCTGGAGTGCTGGGCAGAGAAAGACTCAAAGTAGTCGAAGCTATCGAACGGTGGCATTTGAAGATCCATATGCACCCTGGCATCAGGTAGTCGCCACTCGACATAACCTGCATATCCGGCGGGTAACAGATAGTCTCCTTCTATATTCAGGTTTTCGATGAAGTCGGTGGTTCCCCTTGGCAAGGTATCTTCTGCGAGCGGATAGGCGTGTATGAGTGGAGCATTAGCAAGAAAGTACGCGCGTGCGAGTGCAAGGAGAACGAGCAGCAGACCCGCGAACCGTTTGAGGTCGATGCGTGCAGAATCTCTTCTAACAACGACTGCAAACAGGGGCGTCGCCAGCAACAGGCCTTCCCACATAAATCGTGCGCCTCTTGCAATAAGTAAAGCGCCACCGACAGCGAGGAGAATGGGAAACAGATTGTCAGCCAGGTTCAGCATTCGGCCGCGAACAAGTCCATATAGAAGAATAGCGATCAGTACGAGCGCAACGTTGTCGCTGTTAACTCCGCGGCTGAAATCCAACGCGCCCAGAAAATTGAATGGACCCACTTCCGCAATGAACTGGTAGATCTCTGGCGGAGACAGGAAAGGTGTGAGCAGTACATAAACACCGGAAGGATTGAGCAGGAGGACCGGCAGGCAGAGGATCACCCAGAAGCATGGTTTTAGCTCGCCTATTTGCCGTGTTCTTAGGTAGGACACAATCTGCTGCAGGGTGAAGCTACCGCAGATCAGTGCGCCAACAATCCACTCGATGCCGTGAGTATTGACCCACAACAATGTCAGGACCGGCAATGCCGGGAGCCAGTTTCGCCGGTAGATCAGGATGTAGCTGAACAGCGGGATAAACAGGTATGAAAAGAAGTGCGGTCGAATAGCAATGCCGCGCATGCTTAACAGGTAGACCAGCAAAGCCAGAACCAGAATCTGGCTGAAGGATGCTGCGGCTATTGCCTGGTTCCTGGTGATGATTTTCATCACGACATAAGCCGTTAAAAGCACAAGCCCTGCCTTCAGTACCAGGATGCCAACATATCCGGTACTCATCCATGTGGCATACAGCAGTCCCTGGAAGCCCCACGAGTAATTGTAAAATTCGTTTACTTCGGTGAGGTAAGAACGGTCGAATGGATTGGCTGTCTGCCACGTGTCCAGCAGGTGGCGACCATTGGTTAGTTGAAACCAGAGATCGGTGTCCGACATCTGCAGGGTGGTGGTTAACAGGAAAGCGCCGTTGATCACGAAGAGGGCAAGGATTAACCAACCAGCAGCAGGCTGGTTGGTGATGAACTGGTTGATCCTGCCGTCCTCTGTCGTTGCAGTCATCAGACCCGAACATCCTCCGTGACGGTACATCGAGCAATGAAATGTAGACCCTGATCAAAGATCAGGCTAAACGGAAATGGATAGAGTGCGAGGTGTCGCTCATCAAGCTGGACTGTTAACCCGGCCTGCTCGTACGCCGCTTCCCATTGACCGGTAGATAGATAGTTGTAAGGCAGGTACACACCGTGGCCGCGGTTACCCACCCAATCCATCAGGCCAAGGATAAGCTCGTCAAGTTTGCTGTTACAAAGGTGATCCTTAATTAGCACATGGGTGCGTGATACGCGTGCACACTCTTTCAATAGTGCGACCGGGTCATCCGTATGATGCAGGACGTCGGAGATGACAACAAAATCGAAGCTGTTCTCGTTGAAAGGCAGAGTATTGCCATCAAATTCAGCAACAGGAATAACCGAGTTTGGACGAACGAGTACGTCGACACCTTCGAGTGATACTTCTTGTGTCGATTGCTGCAGTAAAAGTGCAAGCTCACCGGCACCGCATCCAACGTCCAGGCCTTTGAGAGGTCTCGACTCGGGAAACATCATCGAAAGGTGATGGGCTATTTGTCTGATTCGACGACCAGCGACGACGGCGCGATGAAGCGGGGATACAATTTTCTTTGCGATCAGGTTTGACGAATTAGCAATCGGCTTATCCACCAATCTATTCTAGCATGACGCCAGTTCACATATTTCCCTGTCCCATTGTTAACCTCCCGAAAAGGTGATTTAGTCTTGATCATGGTAACCGAACCAGAATTTTCAATTGTGATGCCCTGTCTGGACGAAGAAAAGACAGTCGGTATCTGTATCGATAAAGCCCGAGCCTGTGCCGAGAGGCTTGGAGTCTCGGCAGAAATCATCATCGCGGACAACGGATCAACAGATCGCTCAGTCGAGATCGCGAATTCTCTCGGTGCCCGGGTAGTTAATGTAGTTGAACGCGGATATGGCGCGGCCCTGCTCGGAGGAATCACTGAAGCAAAGGGGCAGTTTGTCATCATGGCTGATGCAGACGATAGCTACGACTTCTCACGACTGGATCTTTTTGTTGATGGTCTGCGTGCTGGCGCAGACCTGGTGATGGGAGACCGCTTCGCCGGTGGGATCGACCAGGATGCGATGCCCTGGCTTCACCGATACGTGGGTAATCCTATCCTGAGTTTTATAGGTCGCCTGTTTTATGGAACTTCAGTGCGGGACTTTCACTGTGGGCTTCGTGGTTTCCGAAGAGACCGCATACTGGAGCTAAACCTAGCCTGTCCGGGAATGGAGTTTGCCAGTGAAATGGTACTGAAGTGCTCGCTTGCGGGATTGCGGATTGTAGAAGTGCCAACAACGCTGGCAGTCGATGGCAGGGGCAGGGCGCCACACCTTCGGAGCTTCCGGGATGGCTGGCGGCACCTGCAACTATTACTGCTCTATAGCCCCCGCTGGCTGTTTTTGATTCCAGGTATGCTGGTATTGATCGTGGGTGTAGCGGGTATGCTCGTATTGCTCGCTGGTCCTGTTCAGATTGGTGGTGTGGCGTTTGATATACATACATTGCTCTACGCCTCTGCACTGGTTGTGCTGGGTTTGCAGATGGTGATGTTCAGTCTCTTGATGCGCGTAGTGGCTACGGGTTTTGGACGGATGCCTGATGCATCGAGTATCACTAGTTTGATCGGATTCTTCACCCTTGAACGGGGCCTGACTGTTGGCGGCATCGCGATGGCAGCGGGTGTGCTTTGGACCCTGGATGCTGTATTTCAGTGGGGCGCAGTTGAATTCAGCGCATTGGATCCCAGTGTCACTATGCGGGCAGCGATTCCGGCGGTTACGCTGCTCATCTCAGGATTCCAGATCATCATGACCAGCTTCTTCCTGGGCGCAGTCCAGCTTTACAAAACGCCTTCCAGCTAAGCTGATTTGTGATCGAGTTCTATGCCCAGGTTTTCAGCGATGTGCTGGATAGATTGGATAATGTTTTCCGGCGCAGCCGGGCGGGCGAGCAGGCTCGCATGCTTCCGCGAAAAAGTGCAAAGGGGCCAACTGTAAAATCAGCGGGTGTGGCAAGCACGCCGGAAACTTCCGCTTGTACGGTTTCTGGATAGGTTCGGTAGTAATTGCCCAAAGAGTTCTCAACCCAATCCGGCACTCGAATAACAGAGGGTCCCTGGTTATTTACACCAATACTTTCATCCAGCTCTGGTGTAATAATCGGCTGATCAAGCAGTCTCTTTACTTGCATTGATGGCGTTCCTCTATCAATTGTTTCTTTTTTCACCTGTTCACAGCCGGGAACAAACAGTGTAATCAGGCTCATTAACGGAGCTAGCATCCCTAATCTGTTGTTAACAATTTTCATAAATTTTTCTAGCGCTCTACTCCCAAAGTCCAATTCCATCGTCTTATCCTATTTTTCGTACGTAGGATCTTATATCAGAATCGAAAATGCCCGCTCTTGGCGGTAAGCAGCGCCTTGGTAAATAAGTAACGGGTGACCGCTAACATGAGCAAAGCAGACCCTGGTCAACGCGGAAGATAATTCTGCATGGAAGTGAAACGATGCTACGTGTGCGAAGGGACAGCTAAAAACATAATCAATACGCCAACTGGTATCCCCACAAAAACGCACGCTATACGAGTAAATGTGAGCTGCCCGATCATCCACCAATCAAAGATGCCAGACCAAGTATCAACGGGCACCAGCAGATAAAATATGACCCCAAACCGAGCCATTCCCGCGAGAACGTTTAGGCCGTGTATAGGAAGAATAAATCACATATCTGCTGAGTCAGCCAGGTACATCATTACCCTAAAATTTGAGTTTAACTACCGTTGTAATACCCCGGGCCGAGCCTTGATTGTCCCTATCGGTCTACACGATTAAAACGTCTATAATGACGCATGGACATTCTCGAAGACAACCGGCAGGCCTTTGCACTGCGTTCATCCCAGGTGATCGTTTTGACAGCGGTGCTCTGGGGTATGATCATGGGTATGGTCTCGGCGTCCTCATCATGATCGGCATCACTGTAACATCAGCAAGTTTTTATCGACTTACACGAAAGGGACATGGCCGGATACTCGCGGCTACTGAGCGTGCTGGAGGCTAGGAATTCTGTGGGCCGGAAATCTGTGGGCCGGAAATCTGTAGTGCTGCGCACTTTCTCGTACCTGCACTTATCAAGGACAAGGACTGATGACAAGAATACTGATAACCATCTGCTGCCTGATTACTCCGATACTGGCGAGCAGCGCGAATCTCCCGCCCAGAAACCCGTTCCTTGCCGATTCCAACACGGCCATGTCGCACAATGAAGCCGCGCAGCAGGATATGGTGCCGCAGTCCGGCCCGCGAGGACCTTCGAGGCGTCTGTCGGAATCGGATATCGACTACGTGCATACCGGTCCTGGTCACTTCGGCAATCTCATGTCCGGCACCTATGCGGACGGCAATCGTGTCTACTGGGGCAACGGTATCGATCGGATCGTTAAACTGGATTTTGACAATTACGAAGTGATCGACGAGTACTTTTTCCCCGATGTGACTGTCTACACTGCCGAGCAGGCCGACGAATCCATTGCCGGATTTGATGCCAGCAACAGTGGGCTGGTGGCCATGCTGGGCGGCATCAGTGAAATGATGAAGCTGAAAGATCTGGCCAACCTCTACACCGTGCTCGACAAAGATCACAACTACTACATCGGTGATCGTAACGGCCGGATTCATGTCTACGGTGACGAAGACTCCTCGAATTCACGCTCGCGCATCGTGAAGAAGAATGAGTACCAATTGCCCGATGACATTACCGGTCCAGTCATGGGTCTGAGTATGACGTTTGACGGCTGGCTGGTAGTGGTCACCGAGCACGGTTACGTTGCGGTGGTATCGCGGGATCTGACGCAGCACAAAGTCATTCGAATCCTTCACAGTGAAGGAGCAGAAAACAAGTCAACCAAGCCGACCGGGTACGGCTGGATTCGCAATGCTCCCGCTGTGGATAAAGATGGTGGTATTTACGTCGTGTCCCAGGATCACATGCACAAGATTGTCTGGAGTGGGTCGCGTCTTTCCACAAGTGAGGAAGACGGCGCCTGGACCTTGCGCTACCCCAACGCATGGGGTCACGGAAGTGGTGCTACGCCTGCCCTCATGGGCTTCGGCGAGGAAGATCGACTTGTCGTCATTACCGACGGTCAGCATCAGATGAGTGTGATGGCATTCTGGCGCGATGCCATTCCCGGAGGATGGCTACCTGACAGGGAAGGTTTTGACTCACGAATAGCAGGTTCCGCGCTGGTTACCATGGGTGATCCGAACCTCACGGCGATTCAATCCGAACAGTCAGTCGTTATCACCGGCTACAACGCGATTGTGGTTAATAACGAACCACGCAACATGCCCTGGTATGCACCGGCACGTGCGCGAGGCGTGTTTATTGGACTGCTCGGCAGCAACCCCGAGTATCAGCCTTATGGCATTGAGAATTTTCGCTGGGACCCGTACAGCCGCACCCTCAGTTCTGCCTGGGTCAACGCCGACATCAGCTCACCCAGTTGCGTGCCTATCATCAGCGCAGCCAGCAATGCCGTTTATCTGATCGGCGCCAGGGACAACGAATTTACACTTGAAGCCCTTGATCTCACGACGGGCAGGGAGAAGTTCCACTACATCCTTGGTGGCCAGCGCTACAACGTGATGTTTGCCGGTACGCTGATTGATGAAGCGGGGCGCATCCACTACGGCACACCCTGGGGCAGGGTTCGAATTCGATATCAAGGTCCGCAGGAAACCCCATGAAGACAGCTATCACGCTGATTATCGGCCTCATCGTCGGATTTGGTCTTTCGGTCCTTTATTCAGGTTCCGACGCTGAACGTATTGTAAAAGAGCGACAGGCTGAAGTGGTTGGCAGCGTAGCCAGCAACTTCATGGCACGCCAGTCGGACCCGGTGGATTCAAGAGCCACGGTAAAAACCGTCGCTGGCCTCAATCACATTCCGGTTGAAATCGAAGTGATCGACGATAACATTCTGAGGGCAACGGGTATCGCCAATACCTTTCTTATCAGGACCGATGAGGGCATCGTCCTGTTCGACACCGGGCTTGGTACGCAGTCAGCAAAACACAAACGCCTGCTGCAGGAAGCTGCACCCGGCCCAGTCACCCATATCGTGCTGTCACACTCCCATGCCGATCACATTGGCGGCACCAACTTCTGGCTGGATGAATTCCCTGATGCAACGGTCATCAGCCACGAGAAATTCCTTTCCGGTCAACGTTACCTTAAGGACCTGAACCCTATTTCTGGTCTCGCAACCGCCTGCTCTACACCTTTATGCCGGAGACGCCACCGGAAGCACCAAGTTTCCTTTCCTATGGCGGCATCAAACCTGATGTATTGATCAGGAACGGTGAAAAGTACGAGTTCGTCAGTGGCGGCATCACCTTTACCGTACTACCGACTCCTGGCGCGGAAGGCGACGACAATCTCGTCCTCTGGCTCGGTGATCGCGGCGCGCTCTTTAGCGGCGACTTTTTCGGCCCGCTGTTTCCCATGGTGCCGAGCCTCTTCACGCTTCGGGGCGAGAAGTTTCGCGACCCCGGCGCTTACATCGACTCGCTATCAACACTGATCGAACTCAAACCTGACATCATCCTGCCGAGCCACTTTGACCCCATCACTGGCGCAGATCAGCTGAAAGCTGATATGACGCGTATGCGTGAAGCAACCCGCTACATTCATGACCAAACACTTGCGGGTATGAACACGGGCAAGTCGCTCTGGCAATTGATGGAGGACGTCCAGCTTCCACCCGCTCTTGCCCTCAGCGAAGGTCACGGCAAGGTGTCATGGAACGTTCGCAGTATCTGGGAGCATTACAGCACGTGGTTTCACTTCGATTCGACAACCGCACTCTACAACGTACCCGTGCGTACGATTTATCCGGACCTATCTGAACTTGCCGGTGGCGCCGAGCGCCTGCTGGAGCGAGCAGCGACCAAACTTGATGCGGGCAATATGGAGCAGGCACTGCACTTTATTGAAGTGGCAGAATCATCGGCACCGGATAATCTTGATGTACAACGCGCCAAGCTTGAAGTGCTTGAACTGATGCTGGACCGTGCCTATGAGAACGGCAGCAACTACAGTGAAACGGGCTGGCTGGGACGACAGGTCGACATCACGATAGAGCGCCTGACGCCTTCTGACTAGTCGCGCCAATCGGGCTGGCGGGATGGATAGCCCAGCCTGATCTATGATTCTCTGGATAATCTCAAGGT
>DTZW01000284.1:0-16221 GCA_012961165.1 Gammaproteobacteria bacterium
CAATAATAAAACGAAGATCGGGGATGAACGGAATGATAGCGGCAAGCAGACTGGCAAGCGCCGCAACCAATAAAAACTGGCAGGCTACGATCGGCAGGAGTGCAGTCCAGTGAATGCTGGGCGTGAAACCACTCAAAGCCAGAAACAACAGCAGGATCGGTAAAACCATCAGGAACTTCATGGAGGTGACCGTTACCGTCACCATTGGCAGGACATACTTAGGCAGGTAGATCTGATTGATCAACCCGGCATTTGCGACAATGGAGAGGCTTCCGTTACTGAGTGAGCTGGAAAACCATTTCCATGGAAGCAGCCCACACAACAGGAAATACATAAAATTATCTCCGCCCATTTTAAGACCGAGCCCGAAGAGAAGATAGAAAGAACCCATGTATAGAACAGGTTCTATAAACCACCAGAGAAAGCCGATGTAGGCGCGGCTGGCCTCGGACTTAAGATCGGCCCAGGCTTTTACAGCAATGAGTTCCAGATAGTTCATGGGATAAAAACCTATCCTGTTATTCGAATTTTCGTTGTTCCCACCATGGGAAGAACTCTGGCATGTCGGTGCTGACCTTTCCGGAGAACTCAGCTGGTCGCTTCTCCAGGAAGGATTGTACGCCTTCATGGGCGTCTGCTGATTTGCCGGTGAAGTAAACACCACGGGAATCGATCTTGTGAGCCTCCATTGGGTGATCCGCGCCAAGCATCTTCCACATCATGTGACGAATCATGGTGACCGAGACCGAGGATGTTTGTTCGGCGAATTCGTGTGCGAGATCACGGGCCGCAGGCATCAGGTCATTTTCTTTATGGACACTGCGTACGAATCGTTTTTCCAGAGCCTCCTGGGCATCAAAAATCCGGCCTGAATATGCCCATTCCAGCGCTGTGTTAATGCCGACACAGCGCGGCAAAAACCAGCTTGAGCAGGCTTCAGGTACGATCCCGCGTTTTGAAAAGACAAACCCGTAACGCGCTTTGTCCGAAGCCATTCGAATGTCCATCGCGCATTGCATGGTTGCACCGACGCCCACGGCTGGACCGTTGCACGCCGAAATAACCGGTTTCAAGCATTCGAACAGTCTGAGGGTTAATACACCTCCACCATCAGGGTGAATACCGCGGCCGTCTGATTCGTAGTCGAATGTTTCACTGCCGCTCGAAAGGTCTGCGCCCGCGCAAAACCCGCGGCCAGCGCCCGTAAAAATGATCGCCTTAACATTGTCATCAGCATCAGCACGATCCAGGGCGTTGTGTACTTCAGATGACATTTGACCGTTGAAAGCGTTCAGGCGTTCAGGCCGATTAAGAGTGATGGTCAGGATGTTGTCTTCCACCTCGTAGATAATCGCTTCGTAATCCATGATGTTTCTCTTATTTTGGGTTTTTCGTTTGTTAACTGTAAGTGTTGATTAACTGGTCAAACAGGTGGCGCTGGGCATGGGAGCCGCCGATTCTGTAGATTTCGTTTTGTACACTTTGCATGAGCGTTACGCCTTCGCGTTTTTGCTCGGATGCGATTTTCGTCAGGGCCGTTGCCATGGTTTCACCCACTATTTTAGCCACAGTCCCCTGGCTGGTTTTCGCATTCGACCAGTGGTGAAAATGATCCAGGCCTGCCTTTACCGTTTTTGCATCTCCCAGTATTGCAGGCGCTATCAGGTAATGCAGGCTGGTGAAGACAAGTTCGTCGTCCCTTATACGGTTCTTTGAAAGCTCAAGTAGCTGGCCCCATCGATCTCCGACATTCAAGCCGGACATTTCCAGACGCCAGAGCAGGGAAGCTGCGTTACAGACATCCAGGTAGAAATCATCGCCAAGAGGTTCAACCAGCGCCCTGTCATAAATAACCAGCGCCTGGTCCAGGTTGCCAAGTCCAATATGCTGCAGGGCTTTGTGCCAGTGTAAGTGATAGACAAAGTTGTTCGCTGAGTTCCATTCAGGGAGCCGTGACTCTATGAAAGGTACACCTTCTTCGAAGCGCGATTGCATCTGGTAAACGTGGGTGACCGCATGGGCTGCCCATATGTCGTTTCGATTGATATCCAGCGCTTCGAGTCCAGCTGACTCTGCCTCCGGGTAGTGCCCGGATTCTTCCAGGGCGAAACTGTGCATGCCTTTTAGAAAGCCGTAGTAAGGGTCACTGGTTTCCCAGTTTTCCAGGGCAACCTGGAGTGAACCCATCATCTGTTGGCCGCCGCTGCCGTAGAAATGCAGGTAATGGGCGACGCGAAGCGCCAGCATGTCTTTTGGGTAATCCAGATTGATGCCGTCAAAAACAGCAACAGCGTCTACCATTTGATCCGCCTGCCAGAGCGAGAGGGCCTTAAGATGACGTTGTTCCCTATCGTTGAGGTCCGGTCGAGCAGCCACAGCCTCGAAGCATTTATTAATTGGCCCCCGAAACCTGGGGTCTGCCGCAAGTTTTAGAAGATAGGCACGAAAGAGCAGGGCCATTGGCATGGCGGGATCCTGTTCAATCAGCTTCTCCAAAGTCGGCATTACCTGGACGGAGGAGGCCAGGTAATGTTCCAGTGCCTCGCAAAATAGTTGGACGCAGTCCGGGTTGTCGGTGGTGTAGTCCAATCCCAGTTCATCGCGCATCACGTTCTCCCGCGTCTGAGAAAGCCATTATTGCTGTCCATAAGTACGTTTATCCTGCTGCAGGTACTGACACTCTTCCGGTGTCGATTGCCTGCCCAGAATAGTGTTGCGGTGGGGGAATCGACCGAACTTGCTGATGATATCGCAGTGGCTTTTGATAAACGCAAGGTTTCCCGAGATGGATTGCCGCCATTCATCCGATGCATGTTCAAGCATATCTTCGAACAGGGAAACAGCTTTCCGTTGGAGCTTAAGGTTTTCAGCATGGTGGAGAGGGTGATAAAAAATAATTCGGGCTGGGATATTGAAGCCCAGATGTCCGTCTCTTTCCAGCAGCGAAACAACTACGTCTTGTGCCTGGGCATCATTTGCATACACCGCAGGTGTTCCCCGGTAAAGATTACGGGAGAACTGATCGAACAGGATAACCAGGGCAAGAGATCCCTCGGCGGTATTCCTCCAATGGGATAGATCGCCGTTTTCTGCAGATGCCAGGTCTGATTCAAATGCCGTTCTAATATAGTTGTCGGTTTCTGGCTTTGAGTGGTACCAGAGCTTCTGCTGAGTTTCGAATTCTGCCGGGTTTGAGTCAGAAGACCCAAGCCAATAGCTGATGATGGCTTCAGAATTATTACTCGAACGTTTATTCGGCATGTGCCATCAGTTCTTCCTCTGACAGTTCGAGGTATTTCGACAGGTAGTGCACACCCATATAGAAAGGCAGGGTATCTGCCAATGCGACACATAGCTTAAACAGGTAGTTGCTGCCCATGAGCACCAGCATTGCGCCGGCACTCATGACGCCTGCTAGAAACTGGGCGCCAAATGTCACGGTAATCACCATAAACGAATCAACACCCTGACTGATCATGGTGCTGCCATTGTTCCTTAGCCAGAGGTGCTTGCCTTTTGTGAGTCGCTTCAAGAAATGAAAGATGTACACGTCACAGTATTGCGCGGCGATATACGCCACCATTGAAGCCATGACCGCACCGGTTGTGGTGGCGTAAAGCAGTGTAAACAGCTCTACTGAACCTGTTACCAAGCTACCGTTTGGCAAAGCGACATCTTCCGCCAGTTGAATCAGCTGCCAGGGAGGCTGGTTTTCAGGCCCGACAGAGGGCATGGCATTGCCGAGCCACATGGTGCCGAGAATAAAAAAATTTAGTCCTAATCCGACAGTGACCATAAAGTTCGCACGTGCACGGCCGTACAATTCACTGATCAGGTCAGTACAGAGAAAGGTCAGTGGGTAGGGTAGTACACCCACCGCCAGGGCCATTGGCCCAAGCTGGATGAAACGGGTGATGCCGATGATGTTCAACATTGTCATGGCACACAGGAAGAAACCTGCGAGAACCAGAAATACTCTTTCTCGTCTCTCCCGGACTTCGTCAGAAATTTCTCTGGGCTGGCTTTGCATACTAGTTCTCTATTTGTCCAAGGTTGGCGTGAATGATGGCGCCGTTAATAACCGGGTTGTCTGCTGCAAAGTAGATTGTCCGTGCGATCTCGGTGGGTTCGATCAGTCGCCCAAAGGTTGACCCCGCGGCGATACTATCCAGTATCTCCTGCGAGTCACCGACGTGAGCCCTTAACATCTCGGTGTTTGTGAATCCGGGACAGACGCACGCGGTATGTATACCAGAACCAGCCAGATCCTGGCAGGTGGCTCGCATCATGCCGATCATTGCGTGTTTGGTAACAACGTAACTAAAGGAATTGGGAACGGCTTTTTCTGACAGCGTTGACCCAACATAAACGATTGACGAGCCGGCGTTCATTTTCGGCAACAGGGCGGCGTTCAAAATCTGGGGTGCGATGACATTGATATTGATAACGGAACGAAAGTTATCAATGTCATCACTTCGTACCGTCTCACTGGTCAGTCTCGCCGCATTGTGGACCAGGTGAAGTACCCCCGGTTTCAGGCTGTCCGCGAATGCTGCGACTTCCTGTACTGCCTGTGTGCCTGCGAGATCAATCTGGACATTTTTTATGTCAGGTAGGTCTGCAGGGGTTCGCGACAGGTTGAATACGAGGTGTCCTGCTTCAATAAATTGTGCTGCTGCGGCCTTACCGATACCTTTGCTAGCACCTGAAATTACAACGGTACTCATGATTTCGTCTCTGAATTTTTTATATGCCAGCTTGCGGACCCATTTTGTCCAGGGCTGGATGAAACCTTTACTGTCATCTCTCTGATATCCTTGGACTTGATATCAGGGTGGGCGAGCATTCTTTCCAGCAGATAATGGCAGAGTTCTTCAACACTGGTATTTGATATCGGCAGGGTTATGACGTCCCTCGGCAAAAATGGTAGGCGCTCATCGCCGTAGACCCCCACAATATACTCTCCATCGCGTTCCAGCTGAAAGTAGGGCGATTTCTCTGGCAGGATTGTTTTCTCGTCTAATTCATCACATAGCTCTTTCACCACTCGTTTGATCAGTGAGTAGTCAAAGATCAAACCGTTGGCGTCAATCGGCGAAGTAAGTTCGCATTCCACCTGGAAGTTATGCCCGTGCAGGTCCTCCCGCTCAGTCTGGGAGAAAATGGTAAAGTGTGCGGCCGAAAAATTCAGGGCCTGCTTGGCAATTTCTATCCTGCCTAGTTTCTTGGGGGTCACGCTGTCAGCCGGCGAAAAGTAAACGGGCATGTTAACAGAAGCCACGAAATCCAGCAGTTCAATAGACCTCAGTGTTTCCGCAGCGCCGCCTGGGCGCTAGCAGATCAGTTGCCAGGGCCTTTGCACTTCAGGCACACTCTTGTATTGATTTTTTTGAATGGAGAATTACCATGGCCCTTTCTACCTTGAGCCGTTCTATTAAAGGTGAAGTCGCGATTGTTACTGGTGCCGCATCAGGTATGGGCAGGGCAACTGCACACCTGTTCGGCGATGAAGGCGCGCGAGTCGCCTTGATCGACATTAACGCCGAGCCTTTACAGGCTGTTGTCAAAGAAATGACCGATGCCGGGTACGATGCGAAAGGCTGGGTGCTGGACCTCGCGGATGAGGTGGCTATTGGAAAGGTGTTCTCGGAGATTGGGGATCATTTTGGCGGGATTGATATTCTGATCAACAATGCAGGAATATCGATGTTCGCGCCGATAGATTCTGAAGATTACGGTATTGCCTGGAGTAAAAGCATGGCTGTTCTTCTCACTGCGCACACTTTAACCATTCGAGCGGCGTTACCCTGTCTGCGTAAGTCTGCGCACGCTCGCATAGTGAATATTGCTTCGACGGAGGGCCTGGGTGCCACCAAGTATGGCAGCCCGTATACGGCAGCAAAAACAGGGGTGATCGGCCTGACCCGTTCCCTGGCGGTTGAACTTGGTCCTGAGAATATTACCGTTAATTGTGTTTGCCCTGGCCCTATCAATACCGGTATGACGTCAGCTATTGCAGATGGAGACAAGATCATCTTCGCCAAGCGCCGCACAGCGCTCAGGCGTTATGGGGCACCGGAAGAAGTCGCGCACGGCACACTCGGTCTGGTTTTACCGGCATCACAATACATGACCGGCGTAACCCTTCCTGTGGATGGTGGTTTGACGATCCGAAATGCTTGATGCGATGGAAGCGAATCGTTCGAAGAAAGCTTTCGATCGCGAAAAAATTCACGCGGGGAATATAGGTCGGGAGGTTGACCACGCGGCCGTCGAGGTCGAGGTTGAACGCCTTTTGGCCAGCATGAGTTTGCAGCAAAAGATTCATGAAATACGTGGCTGGCAGGCAGCGCCCATCGACGGGCTTTACTATGCCGGTGGGGACGAAGCGCTCAACATTCCTGCCTACAGGATGGTTGACGGGCCAAGAGGGGCAAGAACCGGAATGGCGACGGCATTTCCTGTGGCAATTGCGCGGGGAGCAACCTTTGACGTTGAGCTTGAACGAAGGGTTGGTATGGCGGCTGGTCTGGAGGTTGCCGCTAAAAATGGCAATGTGATCCTTGCACCTACAATCAACCTGCTTCGCCACCCGGGTTGGGGGCGCGCCCAGGAAACCTACTCGGAAGACACCTTTCACATGGGGGCTATGGGAGTGTCGTTTGTGTCCGGCGCTCAAAATCATGTGCTTACCAGCCCGAAACACTTCGCGCTTAATAATATTGAAATGACCCGGTTCGAGATGAGCGCCAATATCGACGAACGGTCATTGCATGAAGTTTACCTGCCACATTTCAAACGCTGCGTCGTTGAAGGTGCTGCAGCGTCGGTGATGAGTGCTTACAACAAGATAAACGGTGTTTACTGCGGTGAACACCCCGTTTTGCTCAACGATATTCTTCGGGACGACTGGGGGTTTAAGGGTTTTGTGGAATCCGACTGGTTCCTGGGGACACGGTCCACCGCGGCTGCGATCAATGCGGGCATGGATATCGAGATGCCTGTGGGTTACCGGTTTGACGACGAGAAGATTACGGAAGCGATCGCTGCAGGAGAACTGACCGAGGAAACGATTTCGCGAAATGCAGGCAGGGCGCTATATCAAAAAGTTGCGTTCGATCTCGCAAACCGGGAGATACCCGATGCGTCGGTGGTGGAATGCAGTGAACATATTGAACTTGCCCGGGAAGTGGCTGAGAAGTCATTCGTATTGTTAAAGAATGAAGCTGTGCTGCCCTTATCGACATCGCAAAGTATCGCAGTTGTCGGTGACCTTGCTGATGTTCCGAACCTCGGTGATCGTGGTAGCAGTATGGTGACGTCGTCAGAGGTCACCACCCCCCTGGCGGGGCTCCGGGCGTTTGGCAACGAGGTAGCCATTAACTATTACGCCAGCGATGCTGACCTGGGCGACATCGGTGAGTCTGATGTCGCCGTGGTTGTGGTCGGGCTGACCTATAAGGAAGAAGGTGAGTTCATTCCTACGCAGCAACAGGAATCAGACGGCTCTGACCTTGCCCGGGGCGGAGACCGGGCCCATCTCGGGTTACCCGAAAGCCAGGAACAGTTGATTCGAGAGGTTGCTTCGAAAGCGAAGAAAACCATCGTGTTGCTTGAGGGTGGTAGTGCGATTGAGGTGTCGAACTGGGTAAACGAGGTCGAGGCGTTGATGATGGTCTGGTACCCGGGTCGCGAGGGAGGACATGCCATTGCCCGTGTGCTCTTTGGAACGGTTAGTCCGTCCGGGAAGTTACCGGTTAGTTTCCCTCGCTCAATCAGCCAATTGGTGGATTGGGATATTACGGCGCTCGATATCACCCACGACCTGTTCCATGGTTATCGCTACCTTGACAGGAAAGCGGAGCAGCCAGAGTTTCCATTTGGATTTGGCCTGAGTTATACGGAATTCACCCTGGAAGGTTTGCAGGTCGAGCGTACCGAGGATCGATTTTTCCTGAATGTCAGCGTGAAGAACTCGGGCAACACAGTTGGTGCAGCAGTTCCACAGTTGTATGTGTCGTATCGGAACTCATCTGTTGAGCGACCGGTTAAGGAACTCAAGGGTTTTGGTTGGGTTGAGCTGGAGCCAGGTGAAATCGCAGACCTGGAAATTGAACTGAGTGATGAAGAACTATGCTACTACGATCCACATCATGGCTGGATGCTCGAAGCCTGCACCTATGACTTCAGGGTAGGACAGGTGTCAGATAACTTGCCGCTCGAATCGACGTGGAGCTTCGATGGCGAAGACTGGTTGCCCGAATGAATATAGTCGATGACCCCCGCCCGATTTATGCATCACCCATGGATACAGGAACCTACAGTCTTCTTGGGCTGGACAGGCACGCTCCCCAGGCGGTTAACAATCACGGCAGATACGGCGGGCTCGCATCTGCCGATGGCCAGTTTGATGTGGATTACAATCCTTGCGCGGAAGCTTTCCCCGATGAGCGACTATCTCGTGGCAACGTGACGTCGTTAAAAGATTGGAATGAATCCGTGAAGTATCCTGGAACAATCAGGGATATCCGGTTTTATAAAACTGCTGGGATGAGAGCCGGCGCAACGGATGTTAGCCTCATGATATTCAATGACGGAATTGGATACCTTGGACGTAATGGACGAGTCCGGGCGGGGCTGGTTTTGGATAGTTTACATGCGGCCGGTGAGATCCCCGCGACGCTGGCGGTCTTTATTAATCCGGGTAGACCTGTCGGTATCTCAGCCGAGCCGGCATCACAGCCGGAGAGAGACAGGGCCGATGAGCAGCGAAGTATCGAATATGATTCCCTGCGCCCCGACTATTCGGAATTTCTACTGACAGAAATCATTCCCCTGGCGGAGCAGACCATGGATTGCTGTGCGACAGATGATCCCAACCGTCGAATGATGATTGGCATGAGCAGTGGCGGCATCTGCGCATTCACAGTGGCATGGCATCATCCCGACAGGTTTGCCAGGGTGCTTAGTCACTGCGGCTCGTTCACTAACATCAAGGGCGGGCACAATTACCAGTCCATGATCAGGACCACACCAAGAAAGCCGATTCGCGTGTTCATGCAGAGCGGCAAGAATGATATCGATGGTCTATTCGGCAACTGGCCACTGGCTAATAAAAGTGTTGCCCAGTCACTGGGATTTTCCGGATACGATTATCGATTTGAATTCGGTGTCGGCGGACACACACTGGCCCATGGTGGGGCGTTGTTTGCCGACGCCATTCGCTGGTTGCTGCGGTAGTTGAACTAATCGGCTTGATCGAGGGCTTCCAGCAGCGGTATCAGCTTTTCCTGCGTTGACTCATGATAGAAATCTTCACCCAGCAACCTGACATTTGGGCCGTAGGGGCAATGACCGAGGCAGACTGACCTATCTACTGTCGCATCAAGCCTGCGTGTTTCAATTTCGCCCTCAAGCCAGTCAGCCAGTGCTTCGCTTCCTCGGTGGGCGCAGCTTGGCTGGCTCGTAAAGGGTCGAAAATTAGTACAAACCACAATGGTTTTCATGGGCTTAACAGTTCAAATAATAGTCAATCAGCCGGAATCATAGCAGTTCGCAGGGTTTCACGGCTGTGGCACAATAACGCACTTTCTTAAATTACCTCCGGAAATCAAAATGGAAGATGTCGTAATTGTTGATGCCGCACGTTCTGCGGTAGGTAGAAGAAACGGGTCACTCGGTCTGGTACATCCTACTGACACATTGGGTCATGTGATGATGAAAATGCTGGAACGAAGTAATGTTTCGTCGGACAACGTTGACCAGGTGATTGGCGGTTGTATCAATAAGCTTGGCGCCCAGGGAATGAACGTCGCAAGAACTGCCTGGTTGTCGCATGGCGGGGCGCAAGAAACGCCCTGTATCACTATTGACTCCCAATGTGGTTCTTCACAGGAAGCCGTTCACCTTGCGACCAGTATCCTCCGCTCAGGTATGGCTGAATGTGTGATTGCCTGCGGTGTCGAGAACATGTCGCGACTGCCGATTGGAACAGATTCAGTGGGTCTTAAACCAGAGCTTGGTAAACCTGTTTCCCGCTCGTACTTCGAACAATATGAATTCACCAGTCAGTTTGAGGGTGCAGAACGGATGGCAGAAAAATACCAGATCACGCGACAGGACACTGACGCTTTTGGTCTGCAGTCCCAGGAACGCGCCAAAAAAGCGGTAGACGGTGGTCATTTCGATAGCCAGATTATTCCTATGGAAGTGCCGGTGTTTGACGATGAAGGTAAGAGAACAGATGAGTCTTTTGTGTTCCAGAAGGATGAAGTTCTTCGTGATACCAGCCTTGAGGCACTCGCAGGGCTAAAACCTGTTGCGCGGGAAGATGGTATTCATACTGCAGGAACTTCCTCGCAGATTGCAGATGGTGCTGCGGCCGTCCTGCTCATGACGGCATCCAAAGCTGCCGAGCTTGGTGTGAAGCCCATCGCGCGGGTAATTGATGCCCAGTTGGTAGGGTGTGACCCTGTGTTGATGCTCGAAGGTCCAATCCCCGCCACTGAGAAAATGCTCAAGAAAACCGGGCTCAAGATTTCTGACATCGATGTATTCGAGGTCAATGAAGCCTTTGCTTCAGTTGTACTCGGCTGGGCTAAAACAGTGGGAGCTGACATGGCGAAGGTTAACCCTAACGGCGGTGCTATCGCGCTCGGTCATCCTCTTGGTGCGACAGGCTGTTTCCTGACGACAAAGGCAGTGCATGAGTTGCAGCGCACCGACGGAGAATACGGCTTAATCGCGATGTGTTGTGGTGGCGGGCTTGGTACAGGAACCATTATTCAGAAAATCTGACGCCCAAAGGGCGTCACCCTGAGCGAAGTCTAAAGATCACCAGCTGGGTATACCTGGCGCCATGGTGAGTGCTGACCTTTTGGGTTACTTCGTACAACGAGATCCCTCCGCTTCGGTCGGGATGACTTTGTTGGTCGGGATGACTTTGTTGGTCGGGATGACTTTGTTGGTCGGGATGACTTTGTTGGTCGGGATGACTTTGTCGTGGGACGGTATTTGTCAGCCTGTGATTCTCAAGTACATATAGAGCAGATAAGCGCCAAGGAAAACCCCGCCGACGGTTCGACTCATTATTTGGCCCCGCATAATAAACACCGGGATTAATACAGCTGCAAAAAGCAAGGTGGCGATGATGTCCGTTGTACCGTGTTCTGGTATTGATAGCGGGTAAATCAGAGCACTGATGGGCAGTACCAGCAGAATGTTAAAAATGTTCGAGCCTATGACGTTGCCCACGCAGAGGTCTGCTTCCTTGCGCATCGCGGCGATGATCGATGTGACAAATTCGGGAAGGCTGGTGCCGATTGCGATGACGGCCATACCAATAATGGTTGTCGAAACGTTCAGTATTCCTGCGAGTTTTACCCCATGGGTTATTGCCAGCTCGCCTCCGAGGCCCAGGAAAAAGATTCCAGCCAGGATAAACATCCAGGCTCGTGATGTTTTGGTTTCGAGCTGTGGGGACAAACTCGCAATGGTGGCGAGTAGTGGATCCTCCACCTGCCTGAAAAAGTCCATTATCATGATGTAAACGAAAATACCGAACAACAAGAGCAGCACTAACCCATCAGACCGATCAAGTACTGGGTCAAAACCCCTTAGTTGTGAGTCTAGCGTCATGATCAGCAGGGCGGTTGTAGCCAGAAGGAGCAAAGGCAATTCACGCCTGATGATTTGTCCTTCAATCGCAATCGGCGCGATCAGTGCTGCGGTACCAAGAACCAGTCCAAGATTCGCAAGATTGGAACCAGCGATGTTGCCGAACGCAATGTCGGTTTCGCCGTCTATGGCGCCCAGGACGTTTACCACCAGCTCAGGTGCACTGGTGCCGAATGCGACAACGGTCAGGCCGACAACGAGTGGCGATATTCCATGTGCTTCAGCAATACCGGAAGCGCCGCGAACAAGGGATGCACCGCCCACGAGCAGCATGGTCAGGCCAGCCAACAAAAATAGGACGGTTGTCATGTGATCAGTTTATCTGGGTTAGCATCTGAATGGCAGGTGAGCCCTGGGGCACGGATATTGGTATTTCGGGGAACCTCATCCTGGTGCTCGTGATGATCTGCAGGATCGGTTCATTGGTCGATCACTGGGGTCTCAGGTTCTTCTCTGTTTCAAGGTTTTCCATCTCGAGTCGAAGATTGATTATCTCGTCGTCACGTAATCTGTGCTCTTTACTGAGGTATGCATATTATTCTTCGCATTTTCTCGTTCTTCACTGTCTTTTCTAAGGGGAATTATCTGTCCGTAAAGCATCCGGGTCTTTTGTTCAAAGTCGGGAATGATTTTCGAGGAGAGCTCATCCGAGCGATTAGTCCGCCTCGTTAGTCTCTGTCTGGCTCGTCCAATCAAGATGCTGCTCCAGGGCGTCCAGTCGGTTCAGGAACAACTGCCTGTATGGTTCAAGAAATTCCTCTATTTCTTCCAGGGGAGTCGGGTTCAGCGCGTACCAGCGCTTTTGGCCATCGGGCTTTACCACCACCAGGTTCGCTTGCCGCAGGTATTTAAGGTGCTTGGACACCGCGGGCTGACTGAGGTCGGATCGGGTAACCAGCATATTGACGGTGCATGGTTCCTGCCGGATGGCTTCGAGTAGTCGGCGGCGATTGGGTTCTGCCAGGGCATTGAATGTATCCATGGGCATAAATATACTCATATAGTTATATAACTGTAAATGAATATAGTAAATTGTTTTCGACCGTTAACTATCCAGCGATGTCTCGTAGCTATCTCGGAGGACCATGGGCTATCCTTCGACTTTCATTATTGTTAACAACCAAGATTAGGGGTTAGATGTGAGTGATTTAAAAGGGCAGATTGCTGTTGTCACGGGTTCAAGTCGAGGAATTGGCAAAGGGATTGCTCTGGCACTGGCAGAGCAGGGCTGTACTGTATACGTGACGGGCAGAACTATCGGTGACGGTGATCGAACCATCGACACGACAGCGCGCCTGGTCACTGAGGCTGGCGGTGAGGGTCATGCCATCCGGTGTGATCACGGTGATGACGATGAAATCGCACGGTTGTTTGAGCAGATTGGTCAAGAAGCTGGCCGTATCGATATTCTTGTTAATAATGTCTACAAGATTCCGAGTCCGCCAGCCTGGGGTGGCGGTTACTGGGATCACCCCATTTCGATTTGGGATGATCAGGTTGGTATTGGCCTGCGGGCGCATTATGTCGCGAGTTGGCACGCTGCCAGGTTGATGTTCGAAAGTGACAATGCACGAATGTTGAATGTGTCGTCACCGGGTGGTCAGAGTTATCACTTTTCTTCATCTTATGGTGCTGGTAAAGCAGGCCTTGACCGCTTAACGGCAGACATGGCGGTTGAGCTTGAGCCAAAGGGTATTCCTGCCTGTGTGCTGTATCCAGGGTCTGTGTCGACTGAATTTATTCAGGATGCTGCAGAGGAACAGGGTATGGACCTGTCTCAGTCACAAACGCCATTGCTGGTTGGGCGGGCGGCCACTTCATTGCTCATGTCGGATGACATGATGCCACGTACTGGTACCATCCAGTGGGTGGAAGATCTCATTGCGGAATTTGATCTCTTTGATGAAAATGGTTCTCGTCCAACAGCGAAATACGCTCAAAGGAATAGCTAATGGAATTTGCTGTCGCCGTCGCTTCTGAAACCGATTCCTGGAAGCATGTAAAGCGAGCAGAAGAACTGGGTTTCCACTCAAGCTGGTTCTATGACACCCAGCTTCTGAATCCGGATGTTTTTATCTGCATGGCACTTGCTGCTGCAAATACATCATCCATTCGGCTGGGTACCGGCGTCCTGATTCCATCCAATAGAATCGAGCCGGTGACCGCGAATGCGTTCGCAACCCTGAACAAACTGGCGCCGGGTCGTATCGACTTTGGCGTTGGTACAGGTTTCACCGGTCGCAGAACCATGGGGCTTAAGCCGATTGCGCTTGCAAAGATGAAACGCTACATAGAGCGGGTTCAGTCGATGTTGCTTGGCGAGACAATAGAGTGGGATTTGGAGGGTCAGGTACGGAAAATTCGTTTCCTGAATCCTGACCTTGGATTAATTAATATTGACGACCCAGTGGATTTGCACATCTCTGCAATGGGTCCGAAAGCACGTCGCCTTGCGGCAGAAATGAAAGCCGGCTGGCTGAATTTTGGTAATGACCCTGTCTCCCTGGTCAGGGAGCTTCAAGACATGCAGCAGGCCTGGCAGGGGACTGGTGTCGATGAGGCGGCGCAGCACAGCACGGTGTTTGCGCTGGGCGCGGTACTCAGCGGTACCGATGCTGAAAACCGGCAAAAATTAATGGCCCAGGCCGCCCCATGGACGGCCGTGATGTTCCACAACATGCTCGATGGAGTGATGCCAGTGCCTTTGAATCTTCCGGAGGATATCTCAGCGATCGTCGATGAGTACCAGCCTTTGTTAAAAGATTACCAACCAGAGGACGCAAAGTACCTGACGATTCATCGTGGCCATCTAATGTTTCTCAGGGAAGAGGAAAAGAAACTGATTACGCCTGAACTTGTGCAGGCAACATCATTCAGCGGTTCGTCTGACGAGCTCGTCGATAGAATCAGGCAGTTGGGTGAAGCTGGATACAACCAGATCGCGATCCAGCTGGTTCATGGCCAGGAATCTGCCCTCGAGGAATGGGCAGATGTTTTTGAAAGAGTTTAGGTTGTTTTCGCGTCGTTTTCTGCGTGTTCATCCAGAATAACATCCAGAGTCTTGCCGGTCTTTGAACTTAGCCTGAGCTGTTCCAGACGGTGCCAGAATGGTTTCCTGGTGCAGCAGCTATTATTACGCCTGTGAAATAGCCAGTGCCTGGTCCATATCCCAGAGAATGTCATCGATAGACTCAAGTCCCACTGAAATCCTGATCATGTCCGGCGAAACACCCGCGGAGACCTGTTCCTCTTCGTTCAACTGGCGATGGGTGGTTGATGCAGGATGGATAATGAGTGTTTTCGCATCCCCAACATTCGCCAGGTGACTCATGAATTCGGCATTCTCGATAAACTTGACGCCCGCATCCTGGCCACCTTTTATACCAAAAGTGAGGATGGAGCCTGCCCCTTTTGGCAGGTATTTCTTCGCGAGGTCTGCGTATGAATTATCCGGCAACCCCGCATATTTTACCCAGCTGACTGCGCTGTGATCATTCAGGAACTGGGCAACCTTTTCTGCATTTTCCACATGTCTTTCCATTCGCAGGTGCAGTGTCTCCAACCCCTGCAGGAACATAAAAGCATTGAATGGCGAAAGGCTCGGGCCAAGTGTCCTTAAGGTTTCCAGCCGGCATTTGGTGATATAGCCAAAGTCGCCGAAGGTTTCATAAAACCGGATCCCGTGATAACCCTTCGAGGGCTCGACCATTTCCGGGAACTTCCCGTTATCCCAGGGGAATTTCCCTGATTCGATGATTACGCCGCCTATGGATGTGCCATGTCCGCAGATAAATTTGGTGGCAGAGTGCACCACAATGTCCGCGCCATGTTCGAAAGGTTTACATAGGTATGGCGATGCGAATGTGTTGTCGACCATTAACGGGATACTGAATTCATGTGCGATATTGGCCACAGCCTGAATATCAATCAGGTTATTCGACGGATTGCCGATAGTCTCGATGAACACGCACCGCGTCTTGTCAGTAATGGCGGCGCGAAAATTCTCCGGGTCATCCGGATCGACAAACGTCGTGTTGATGCCCATACGACGAAAGTTCACGTCAAACTGGGAGTAGGTACCACCATACAATGTGCTGGCTGAGACGATCTCATCACCATTGGACAGCAAAGTGAGGATGGCAGTCATTTGAGCCGCCATGCCCGAAGCAACTGCCAGCGCGGCAGTTCCCCCTTCCAGTGCCGCCATGCGTTCTTCGAACATCGCGGTCGTGGGATTAGATAATCGGGTATAGATGTTCCCGAACGTCTGCGCATTGAACAGGCTGGCGGCGTGGTCGGTATCGTCGAAGACATACGCCGCGGTCTGGTAGATAGGCGCCGCTCTTGAACCGGTTGCGGGGTCAGGAATCTGTCCTGCATGAAGGCAGAGTGTTTCGAAGTCGTATTCGTGGTCTGGCATTGGTAATCCTGTTTTTGTTAATTACACCACCCACCTGGGGCGCTTCAGATGACACGCCGCGGGCGCTTTATAAAACACGCTGCGGGGCTTTATAAAACACGCTGCGGCGCTATATGACACGCTGC
>DTZW01000284.1:16473-18088 GCA_012961165.1 Gammaproteobacteria bacterium
GGGCGCTTACTAGAGATGATTCCCGTGTTGACGCCGGACCAGTTAAGGCCGCCGAAGAGTCGGGCGTATTCGATTTTCATGCAGCGGTCCATTACCACCGTCATCCCTTTGTCTCTGGCCTCTGTGGCGGCTTGTTCGTTAGCGATGCCAAGTTGCATCCAGAAAACCTTGGCGTCCAGTTTTTCTGCGCCATCAATAAAGCCGGGGATATGCTCTGCTCGTTGAAAGAGATCAACGACATCCACAGGTTCATCGATTGACGCAAGATCAGGCACACAGGGCTGGCCCAGTATTTCGTCATAGTTGGGGTTAACGGGAATAACCTTGTAACCGTGGTCCAGTAGATACTTTGCAGCAAAGTAACTTGGCCTGAACCAGTTACCGGATAGACCGACTATCGCGATTGTAGAGGCCTCTTCGAGGATGGTCCGAAGCTGGTTATTTGAAAGTTTGTCCGCGGTCATTGCTACTCTCCAGGAAGAATTTCAATTGTACATCACCACCCTGACTCTACTAAGGGCTCTACTTCGCCATTTGTGGAACACTTTCGTCAAGCGTTACCCAGTTCTGTTTGGTACTACACCAAACATGAAAACCTGGCGTGAACGCTGAAGTATCGTCAAGTGTGCCAGTCTTAAGGAATAACAGGTCGGGTTGGCTTGGAATGGCCGAGTAAATGGGTGAGCCACAAGTACCACAAAAAAAACGTTCTACAGTACTTCCGCTATCAGTATCGCTGTCCTGATAGAGTTTCGGTTCTCCGGTCATCTTGAACTCGACCTTGGGAACGCCGGCCAGTGTTGAAAAAGCAGAACCAGCCTGGCGCTGGCAATTTTTGCAATGACAGACGCCGGACATCGCTGGGTCATTAGGGAATTCGTAAGTGATCTCGCCACAGAGGCATTGGCCAGTATGCGCCATATTATTTGTCCTTATGTTGTCTTAAAAGAAGTCCAGCCAGTATAGCCGCGTCACATCACCCAGTTCCACATGTGAATTGATATCAGGTACTCTCTGGTGTCTGGCAGATAAGAATACTGAGAACAAAAATGATAAAACTCGTAATGCCAATGAAAAGACGCCCTGGCATGAGTGTTCCCGAGTTCAGGGAATACTATGAAACCAAACATCGATTGATCGGTGAAAAATACCTGAACGGTTATGCGACTCGTTATCTGCGGCGATTTACCAATCCAAACATGGATCGTGATGGGCAGCTTCGGGATCCGGAATACGATGTCTTTCTTGAAATCTGGTACCCGGACCAGGAGACCTATGAAGCTTGCGGCAAGGCACTCAGTGCGCCGGAAGTTGCGAAAGAGATACAAGAGGACGAAGAGAAAGTTTTCGATATTCGTTTCATGCGATCGTACCTCGTAGAAGAGTGTGAATCAGACTTAACCTGAAAGGCGACTTACTATGAACAATGATCCTTACCTTCTGATTACAGCTGACACCCATGCAGGTGGGAGTCATGAACAGTATAGGGAGTATCTTGACCCCGGTTATCGGGAACAATTTGACGCATGGCGAGGCGAGTACAAAAACCCATCCCAGGCGCACTATGGCAATAAGAAGATGCGTAATTGGGACCTCGATATTCGTACCAGCGACC
>DTZW01000285.1 GCA_012961165.1 Gammaproteobacteria bacterium
ACTCGTCACCTACCCGGTCCGGGCTCAGAAACTGGGTCCCGCCAATCACTAGCGCCAGCACTGAAGCCGCAAGCGCAGCCGTCGTCAAACCGACAGGAAAACCCAGGATGCGGTGGGTTCGAACCGGAACCTCTCGGACACTAACTTTATTCCTTTCCGACACGTCGATACGAGTGAGGACCTTTCGAAAAGAGCTATTGCTATCCTGCGTTATCAGATCGGGTTCGCAGACAATCTGCTGAAGCTCATACAGTCGATCACGCTCTTCCTGGCAGTCCTCACAATGAGCCAGATGACGCAGTACGAGGTCAGCATCCCGCCCCCTTAATGTATTGTTAACATACCAGGGCAAAAACAACATTGTCTGTTCGTGTTCTTTACGTTTGACCAATTTCCTACTCTCTTCCTGTTCCGTTTTCAGGCAATACCTTTTGATCGGTATTTTTCTCTCGAATGATTTCATCCACTTTGTTGCTGTCAGAATGATGTTCAAGCACCGGCAGCAATTTCGCTAACCGTCGGCGAGCGTGAAACATCCTCGTCTTTACGGTATTTACGGGGCAGTTCATTATCTCAGCTATTTCCCGATAGGAGTGCCCCGAAAAATAAGTCAACTCAACAACGCTGCGCTGGTCAGCCGATATCCGGTCCAGGCCGTAGCCCAACCACTCGTCCAATCCGATCTTGCTAATGAGATTCTGACTGTCTGCAAGATTATCGTATTCATGTATTTCCTCGGCATTTTGCTCCGGCATCTTCTTCAGTTTATCCAGGGCTTTAATCCCCTTGAGGTAAGCAATGCCGGTAATCCATGTGGAAACTTTCGACCGCCCTTCAAACCCTGAGGCCTTCTCCCAGACGACGAACAGGGTGTCGGAGACGACTTCTTCCACCAGTTCTGGCCTGCGCAACATCCGACTCAGATACCTCGTGAGCTGTGGGTGCATTCGCTTATAGAGTTTCTCGAAGGCAACCCTGTCCTTCACTGCTATCCGTTTCAACAGCTCCAAATGCTCAGCGTCGTCGCCGCCTCGCTTTGTCTCGAGATCATGAATTGACATATCAGCCTGTTTACAGCCCGTTATGATGAATGTGTCCGATAATGCGCCAAAATGGTTCAACTTCACAATATTGATCCTCGATCTGGCGTTAGCACGGCTAAAAGTCAGCATGTTAGGATGACTAACATGCGAATTTTGACCATTATCCTCCTGCTTGCCTCCTCATTCCGCGCGATTGCCGACATCGAAGCAGCATCTCAAGCCTATCGTAACAAGGACTACGGCACAGCTTTCGAGGCTTTCACTGAGTTAGCCAGAAATGGTGATGCCAGATCCCAGACTATTCTAGCCATGATGTACAAGTATGGTGAAAGTACCGCCGTTGACCTTGAGCAATCCTTCCACTGGTACTTGGAGGCCGCTTTGCAAGGGCATCCGTCGGCCCAGTACAACGTTGGCATTATGCTGATTGATGGTGTGGGTGTTACCAAAGATACGGAAGCGGCAAAAGAATGGTTATCCCGGGCAGTCAATTCGGGACACCCGGGCGCCAGAGATAAGCTCTCGACGCTAACCGGAGAGGCAGAGATAGTAAAGGTTGCAGAACCCGTAGCATGGTCACGAAGCTGGAATTTTCGATTGCCCAACGACATTCGATTCCAATCTTCAAACGATGAGGTAAACCACGACAAAACCTACCGTATACAACTCGGCGCCATGAGCAGCATTACCGGTGCTGAGCAGCTCTGGCACCAGGCTTTCGCCAGCAGTGATTTGTTACTCGAAGGGTTTGATCCTGTCTACCGGGAAGGGAAATACGGGTCCAAGGCCGTGTGGAGGGTACAGGCAGGTAGTTTCAGTTCAGAGTCTTCCGCGAGCGACTTTTGCTCCCGGTACAAGGCCAACCCCCGCAACAAGACTGGCTGTATCGTCGTTCATGACTAAAAAACAAGACTTTCCTCCCGGCAGACGAAACTTCGGAAAAGATGGTTCGCGATCTTTCCTGCCCCTAATCCTCTCGCGGGTGATGATGCGGCTGACAGGCAACAATACATTTACGCGGTGAGTGCTAGAATTCCCCTATGACAGACGAAGAACTAATTGGGGAAACCGTTCCAACCGAAACGGTCGCCTCTGTTGAATCGGAGCAATTAGCAGACAGCGAACTGGCATTATCGGGCGATATCGCGCTTTGCTCCAATTACGCAACCCCAATCAACGACCCCTTCTGCGCTACCCGCCGCCGATCTCATGGCATTACCGCCTTCAAGTTTCTCTTCCTTGTACTGGTGTACATCATCCTTGCCACACTCGGACTGGCTGTAGCGTTCAGTGTCGAGGTAATCACCCAATGAGCTTTAATCTGGCCGAAGTCCTAAAGGAACTCGGCATCACCGAAGACTTCATTGAAGCATCTCCGATGCCCCCCTGTGAGGAATGCACGGATCTTGTTGACGCCGGCCTGGATCTATTTGATCGGCCACAACAAATGACGCTACGAACCTTTGAGGCCTGGTGTGCGATGAAAACTGCCGCAAAATCTGATGGCTTGGAGCTGAATCTCGTGTCTGCGCATCGCTCCATCGAATACCAGTGCGGGCTTATTCACCGGAAACTGAAAGAAGGCAGGTTAATTGACGACATACTCCTGGTAAACGCCATCCCCGGTTACAGCGAGCACCACACCGGTCGCGCGCTGGACCTTCATGCAGGTGACGGAAAGCCGCTTGAGTCAGCGTTTGAGAACCACCCGGCATTTGCGTGGCTATGTGATAACGCTGCTGAATTCAATTTCCACCTCAGCTATCCCAGGGATAATCCGTCGGGCATTGACTATGAACCATGGCACTGGTGTTTTTCTCCCGACATTTAGGAGGTTACCCGGTTTACTCATTAGGCTAATTTCGTCCCGATACGGACAATTCTGCAGGACAAAATACAGACCAGCGTAGTCGTCATGACCAGGTTGATCGTCGTATCCAGGTTGATCTGGCTGATAGTGGTAAATAGCAGTATCGGCAAGCATATTGAAAATACCAGACGCGATGCGATCTGGTTAAAGTGATCGTCAATGAATCCAATGCGACCCAGCGTTAGACCCAGAAGCACAATCAGGAATATCGGCCTGGTCACCACCGGCGTTTCTGACAAAATACCCAGGTACAACGCGCGAGCCTGTGTAATCGGTGAACCTGCACTTAGCGTGACCTATGTGCCGATAACCCTTGTTCTGGAGAAGCATGTGTTGGAGAAGCATGTGTTGGAGAAGCATGTGTTGGAGAAGCATGTGCCGGCAAAGCCAGTGAGAGCACGGCTGCCAGAGTGACGAACAGCGCCGACACCCATAAACAGGCAACAATTCCATAGTCCTGGAATACCCAGCCGGAGAGTACCGTACCGATCAGCCTGCCCATGGCATTCGCCATATAATAGAAACCTACATCCATCGATACTCTATCTTCATTCGCGTAGCTCACGATCAGGTAACTGTGCAGGGATGAATTCACTGCAAATAGGGCACCGAAAACGAGAAGTCCGCCTGGCAGCATCAGATCAGGCCGCAGATCCATCATCATCGCCAGCGCAATCAAAGCCGGGATTATCGATAGCGCAACGGCCCAACTGAAAACACTTTTGCTATCAGGAACTTTCCCTTCGGCTTTCCCTGTCAGCCGCGGGGCAAGCATCTGCACTATGCCGTAGCCAATTACCCAGCAGGCCAAAAAGCTACCAACGGACCAATGATCCCAACCGAAAGTGGCAGACAGGTACACGGGTAGCGCAACGACGAACCATACATCCCTTGCACCGAACAGAAACAAGCGTGCCAGTGAAAGGGTATTGACAGCTCTGCTTTTTGAGAATATTGCTGCGAATTTCGGTTTGCTTTTTGCCTTACCAAGATCTTTTCTTAAGGTCACCAGGCTGGCCAGCCAGACGAGCGCCAAAACTATTACCATCACTAAAACGGCGTCATGAAAGCCGAGCAACGTCAGCAAAACACCTCCCAGGAAAAAACCGCCACCCTTCAACGCGTTCTTTGAACCCGTCAGCAAAGCAATCCATTTGTAGAGTCTGTCCTGCTCCTTGTTTAAAACCAGATTGTCTGGAACCAGAAGTTTGATTGAGCTTTTCGCGCTGAGCTTATTGAGGTCTTTCGCGATGCCGGAAATAGCCTGCGCACCCATCATCCAGGCAACAGTCAACATTGTACTCGGCACCAGCAGCATGCCTAGGGCGACCACCTGCAGACCCAGGCCAATATTCATGGTGCGGTTCAGCCCGATTCGGGCACCCAACCAGCCACCAACGAGGCTGGTCACTACACCAAAAACCTCATAAAACAAAAACAGTAAGGCAATCTGAAGCGGGCTGTAACCCAATGCATGGAAGTGCAACACCACCAGCATGCGCAGCGCACCATCGGTTAATGTGAATGCCCAGTAGTTACCGGTAATCACCAGGTACTGCCTCACTTCGGCAGATAATCCTGAAACCGCCCTCATAAAAAAAAGCTCATTGATTCTTCACGACACTGTTTTCATGATGCAGGTTGTCCAACCATCCGCATCAGCTCTGCGGTGCGATTGGCGTAACCCCATTCATTGTCATACCAGGCATACAATTTTACCTGCGTGGCATTAATCACCATCGTAGACAATGCATCAATAATACTGGAGCGCGGATCGGTCCTGTAATCAATGGACACGAGGGGGCGCTCCTCATACCCAAGAATTCCCTTCAATTCATTGTCTGCCGCCAATTTGTAAAGCCTCTTTTACCGCTTGCTCGGTTGTCGCATGCTTCACCTCGAACACACAATCAGTCAATGACGCATTGGCCAAAGGAACACGTATGGCGTGACCGTTTAGCTTGCCCTCCAGCTCAGGGAACAGGTGGGTAATCGCAGAGGCTGATCCAGTGGTGGTAGGTATCAGGCTCATCCCACTGGCGCGCGCCCGACGCAGGTCTTTATGCGCCGCATCCAGAATAGTCTGGGTATTGGTGACATTGTGAATCGTCGTCATACTGCCATGTACGATGCCGAGGTTCTCGTGCAGCACCTTGACAACGGGCGCAAGGCAATTTGTGGTGCAGGACGCAGCCGTCACAATAGGGTGAATAGAAGGATCATAGAGATGCTGATTCACTCCCATAACAATATTCAACACTCCCTCTTCTTTCACTGGCGCCGTGACCACTACTCGCTGAACACCCTGATCCAGGTAAGACTGCAGTACGGCTTTGGTTTTCATTTTCCCTGAAGCTTCAATGACGATGTCGCAACCGGACCAGTTAGTCTCACTGATGGTTTTGCTTCTGGTAAAGCCGATCTTGCGGCCATCAATGACTATGCTGTCGCCGTCGCTCTCGGCATCCGCGTTGTGGTGCCAGCGACCATGGACTGAATCGAAGGTAAGCAGGTGGGCAAAGTTTCCGCATCCCCCGCAGGATCATTGACATGGATAAACTCAATCCCGTCCCAGTCAAAAGCTGCGCGCAGGGTGAGTCGACCCATGCGGCCAAAGCCGTTTATTCCAACTTTAATTGTCATAAGAAGACCGCCCTGGTGTTTAAACAACAATTGTGCCCGGGTGGCACAATAAATCAGCGACAGCATGACCGACACCTCTACCGACACCTCTACCAGCACACCCTCTACCATCGCCAGCGCTGCACTGGGATGAAATCCAAAGAGCGAGTTCACGCTCAGAATAGCCCATCAATCACTTTCCGTACTTTTTTAGCTTGTCAGCAATCAATTGCTTCTGTTCTGCAGTCAGCGCTTTTGCTGATGATCGGGATTCGCGCGCGAAAACATACTTCTCTCTAACGACATTCTTTGCTTTGAAGCCACTTTCTTTGAGGTAACCCCAGGCGTCATCAATCATCTCAGGATTACCACAAAGCAGGAAATGATCCGAGTCGGGGTTTACATCAAGGCGCTCAATCTGGGCATTTACATAGCCATCATGCTCATACCCTGCATATGCCTTTTCCCGGGACAGGCATAGCTGCAGCCCAAAATAATCGTGCTGTTCAGCATAATCTTTCAGGACATCACTGTAGATGAATTCCGATCGATCCCTGACACCAAGCAATAGCACCACCTCTGGAAAACCACCCGTCTCCAGTTCTCTCAGGATCGGCATATAGGGGGCAAGCCCAACGCTGGTTGCGACCATGACCAAGCGACCCGGTATTTCTTCTGGCAACGTAAGGCGACCAAACGGCCCTGTGACTTTAGCCTCAAGCCCTTCCTGGCAATTAAACAGAAGATTTGTCGCGCGACCATCGCCGACCTCCGATACCAGCAGGTCCATGTGTTGACCATAGAGTTCATCAAAATTGCACAGACTGTAACTTCGCTCAAATTCTCCCTGTCCATCGGCGAAAACAAACCGGTAGAACTGACCTGGTTTATAGTCAAGGGAAGTATTGGCTGCGCAGGCGAACCTGAAATCTTTAGTCGATTCACTAAGGGTTCGGACACGCTCTAGGCGAACGGTAAACATTAAATCAATCATGGCTGAAGAACCGCTATTATTACACACTTGCTCCTTACTCCTTGCAAGCAGGCCTAAATGAAAGTCGCCGTCATTGGCGCCGGTCCAGCCGGACTGGTGTCGGCTCGTGAAGTTATCCGCCATGGATGCGAAGTCGTGGTGTTCGAAGCCGCTGATCAGATTGGCGGAGTCTGGGTATATGATGAGCGCGTGGAAGATGACCCGCTCGGGCAATCTCCTGGACAGACGATCCGTTGCTCTCTCTATGATTCCCTGCGCACCAACATCCCTCGGGATCTGATGGCATTCCTGGACTACACCTTTGATTCAAAAGGTGGCGGCAATGATACGTGGCCCAGGTTCCCACACCATACAAAGGTTCTCGAATACCTTAAGAATTTCTCGGACCACTATGCCTTAGCTCCCCATATCAGGCTATCCGCGGAAGTGCACAGAATCGAGAAATCCGCCGAAGGCTGGACAGTCCACAGCGGGGGATCAAATGAACGATTCGACGCAGTGATTATCTGTAATGGTCACTACGCCCGACCACGCATACCGACATTACCGGGTATCGAGCATTTCCAGGGCCACCTGCTCCACTCTCACAACTATCGCGCCCCGAATGCCATGGTCGGTAAGCGAGTTGCACTCTGGGGGACTTCTGCTTCAGGTTTTGACCTGTCAGGCGAGATCGATAAGGTGGCTGACCGCACCTACTGGTGCGGTAGCGCCTTTACCGAACCCATGTCGTTTGGAGCAACGAGAACGGCATATCCCTCACCCTCCGGGTTTACAGAAACCGGAAAATTGATCGTGGGTACCGAAGAACTCGACATCGATACCTTTTTGTACTGTACCGGATATCACTACGGCTTCCCGTTCATTAGTGGTGAGATTGTTAGTGTTGATGATAACTGGGTGAACCCGCTTTACCAGGATATCATTCCGCCGACAGACAACACGCTTGGCTTTATCGGCCTGCCTTCCCTGATCATTCCATTCCCAATGTTTGAAATGCAGGCAAAATGGTTCGTCAAACAACTGATATCGGAATTCACCTTACATGACCTCCCCACCCGCACAGGAAAAGTCAGGGAAAGATCTGAGCATTTTCAACGCACGGGCATAAACAAACGCCATTATCACCGCCTGGGCGACCAGCAGTTTGAATACTACAACCTGCTGGCGGAACAATGCGGCCAGCCACCCGTTTCCGAATGGTTCAAACAGACCTGGTCAGATGCCAAGAGATCACGAGAGGCAGACCCGATCAACTTCCGCAATATCGGTCTACCCACGAGGGGACCGACTATTTGTCCTTCTGATCAACCGCTCCCATGAAGTCGATATTTCGCCCTTCATCATCGGGAATGGGTACTTCCTTGATCCGCTCATCGACGTCATCGTACTCGAGGCGCAGTGCACGACACATCGTCGCGTGAAGCTCGTAGGTGCAAGTCGTATAGGTCAGCTCCAGAATCTCTTCGTCTGACAGATGTTTTTTCAGCACCTCAAAGGTACTGTCGGGAACTCTGCCTCCGGCAAGCACCAGATCATCTGTATAAGAAAGAACCGCTCTTTCAATCTCATCGAAACACGAACTGCTGCCCCAGCCCGGTATCGACTCAATCTGCTCTTCACTGAATCCGACTGCCCGAAGGGCCTTACAATGCTGGGAGAAGACAAACTGGCTGCCCCTCGCAAACCCTGCCCTTGCCTGGCCCAACTCCCGCAGTTTGGTTTTTATTTTCCGGTTCTTTGATCGGTAGAACTGGAATCCGGCAACCGCATGATTAAAACAATCCGGAACCAGAGCAAACACTGTCCACCAGTTACCCGGGGTACCAGTAGCGGTGCCGGGATGTTCGACCGGGTCCCTGTCCGCCCCAAATAGAGCATCATACAAAGGCAATACTGACGGATCCGCGTCAGCGCGGCTAACTTCTCTTAATCTTGGCATAGTGGTTTCCTGTATTTATCCGATTCCTGAACAAGGATGATAGTATCACTCCCTTATTTTTACCGGACCCTGATACTTGATTAAAGGAACCTTGATCGAAGGAACTATCCAACCCGGATTCGAGCCTGTCAGGGAAGCATTCGCGTCGCTCTGGAACGAGATCGAAGTTGGTGCTGGTTTATCCGTTTTTCTTGAGGATGAACTGGTGGTTGACCTTTGGGGTGGCCACACCAACCGGGACCGGACTATCCCCTGGCAACGAGACACCCTGGTTAACACCTATTCGATTAGCAAGGGCATTGTCTCGCTGGCCCTCACGTGCCTCGTCGATGAAGGAAAACTCGACTACGACAAACCTGTTGCAGACTACTGGCGACAGTTTGGGGCCGAACGAAAATTTGGTATTACAGTGGCGCAGGCATTGTCGCACCAGGCAGGCGTGTACACATTCCATCCAGCCATGGAATCAGAAGACCTTTATAACTGGCAAAAAGCGGCGTTTAATGTCGCAAGTCAGGCACCGGCCTGGGAGCCGGGAACCGCCTTCGGTTACCACTCAATCACCTGGGGATACATCGCCGGCGAACTGGTTCGCCAGACAACAGGAAAAACTACCGGTGACTACCTTCGAAGTCGGATAACCAATCAACTGGAGGCTGATTTCCATATCGGCCTAACCGGTCCCGAGCAGGAACGGTGTGCAGAAGTGATCGGCCCTAATCACGCTAGGCCACCTGTCACAATAACGCCCGAACGGGGGGGAAACACCTTGCCAAAAAATGACCCTGCGCTGCCACCTTACCGCGTTGTGAGTTCAGCAGATTGGAGAAATGCGGAAATTCCCGCAACCAATGGACACGGCTCGAGCCTCGGCATTGCACGCTGTTATCAGGCAGCAATCGCCGGAAAACTGTTTTCCAGGGAATCCCTGCAACTTGCTGTAAAGGAAGAGACTAACGGTGAAACTGATCTTTGCCTGGATCAGCTTCTTCGACGGTCAAGGGGCTTTATACTTAACTGCGAACCCTGTTACTACGGACCCTCTAAAATGGCATTCGGGCACGCTGGCACAGGTGGATCAACCGCCTTCGCGGACCCGGACAACAACGTCGCCTTTGCTTATGTGACCAACCAACTACATCACTCCGGGACCGTTAGATACCGAAAATTGATCGATACCTTTTACGATTGCCTGACGAACTAAAAAAACTACATTGCACTTTGATGCTCCTGACCTCTTCAAGCGCAACCCAGATTTCTACCTACTGAGGATCATGACGAAGAGAAATCTATTAGAACTTTCAAGCAGACCCGGTTTGTGGCAGGATGCCGAGTTCCCTAGTGGCCGGCAAACGGCTTACCCTGCTGTATTGCGGAGAAGGGGCCAAAAACCTCTGGACCCAGATACTCTATAAATGCGCGACTATTTCATCAGACGATTTCTGCTCATTCCGCCGACATTGCTCGGAGTCACCATCATTGTATTCGCTATCACCCGACTCGTCCCCGGTGGTCCGCTGGAACGAGCCATCATGGAATCCCAACAGTTCAGCAATTCTGGCGCCACTTCACAGATGGCAGGTGCCAACATGGCGCTTTCTGAAGCACAACTGAAAAAACTCAAGGAGTACTACGGTTTCGACAAACCCGTACTGGAAAGCTATGTAGACTGGCTCGGCAAAGTCGTCCAGGGAGACCTGGGAAGCTCCTACCGATACAACGAACCCGTCTGGGATGTGATCCGGGACAGGTTCCCGGTGTCGCTGTACTACGGGCTGGTCACGCTGGTGATTACCTATATCGTCTGTATTCCTCTCGGTGTCCTCAAAGCCATCAAACACAAAACAGTGGTGGATAACGTCTCTTCGATCCTCATCTTTGTTGGCTACGCAATCCCCGGCTACGCCCTTGGGTCACTGCTCTTACTCTATTTTTCCGTCAGACTGGAGTGGTTCCCCATGGGAGGCTTCGTCAGCCTCTCATTTGAAGAGAAAGATGTCATCGGCAAGACGATGGACCTGATCAACCATTCGGTATTGCCGCTCATTTGTTACCTGATTGGCAGCTTTGCACTGGTCACCCTGCTGCTGAAAAACCACCTGATGGATAACCTCGCTTCAGACTACATCCGGACAGCAATCGCTAAGGGAGTATCGTTCCGGCAGGCAGTGACCCGGCATGCAATGCGTAATTCCATGATTCCGATCGCAACCACTTTTGGGCAAAACATTGTCTTACTGGTATCAGGGTCCTTTCTCATCGAGACCATCTTTGATATTGATGGTTTTGGGCTGCTCGGCCTGACCGCGATTCTAGATCGCGACTATCCTGTGGTGATGGGCGTTGTTCTGCTGGCGAGTTTTCTCCTGCTCATTGGAAATATCATTTCAGACATCCTGGTGGCCCTGGTCGACCCAAGGATTAGATTCCAGTAAACAATGTTGAACCTGAACCCACAGACCTTAAAGAAAGTTCGCCGCTTCCGTGAAATTAAGCGCGGCTACTACAGTTTTCTCTTCCTGGTCGGCCTGCTTATCCTGGTGTCATTTGGTGAGCTCTTGGTAAACAGTCGTGCCCTGATGGTGAATTACGACGACACCCTATACTTCCCAACCTATTCCGGCTTTCATGCAGGAACAGATTTCGGCATGAACTACGACTACGAGGTTAACTACCGGGATCTCAAAGAAATGTTTGGTCAGGAAGGTGGCAATAACTGGGTCCTGATGCCTCTTGTTCCCTACAACCCGCTTGAAAACCACGCACCTGTCGGTGTGTTCAAGCCAACACCACCCTCCATTAGCGACAGGCATATACTCGGGACCGACACCACCAGCAGGGACATCCTGGCCCGACTCTTTTATGGAACCCGGATCGCACTCTGGTTTTCAATCGCGTTTATGCTCGCGGTTTATGCCATCGGTATCACCATCGGTTGTGCCATGGGTTACTTCGGCGGCGTCTTCGACCTGGTTTTCCAGCGATTCATCGAAATCTGGTCGAACATTCCTTTCCTGTACATGATAATCATTGTATTCAGCGTCATACCCCAGACTTTCACCGTACCGACAAGGATCGGCATACTACTGACGGTAATGGTGCTCTTCTCGTGGACCAGCATGACGTATTACATGAGAACAGAAACCTACAAAGAAAAATCCAGGGACTACATCGCGTCCGCCCGGGTTATAGGCGCTTCAAATACGAGGATTATCTTCCGCCATATCCTGCCAAACGTCTTATCGACACTCGTCACATTCATGCCATTCACTGTGGTTTCGGCAATTACAGCCATCACGGCGCTCGATTTCCTTGGGTTTGGTTTACCACCACCCACCCCGAGCCTGGGCGAACTTCTAAAACAGGGGACCGCAACACTCAGAACTGCACCATGGATCGTGATGTCCGCTTTTGGAACCCTGGTTGTATTGTTAACCGTGGTCACATTCATCGGTGAAGCTGTTCGGGAGTCTTTCGACCCGAAGAAATTCACCATCTATCGCTAACTTTTACGGTCACAGCCGCACTAATTATATAAGAATGAGGTTTGTTATGAGACTCTTCCAAACGACATCCGCACTGCTCGCACTGCTCATCCTTTCCGCCTGCGGTGGGTCCTCGGATGACGAACAACAATCTGATTTCGAAGCTATGGATAACACAGCAGAGGTGCAGGCTTACTATGCGGAACGCCCTGATTTTTTCTCATTTAAAACTCCGGCAGATCTTCCTAAGGGGCTGACCTGGGAAAATGGTAGCCATCTTCCGGAAGTGGGTTCGCCCTCGGCAATAAAAGGCGGCACGGAATATGTGCGCTTACAGGATTTTCCCAGAACCCTGCGTACGCTGGGCCCGGATTCAAACGGCTCATTTCGAACCTACCTCCTGGATGCTGTATCGATGTCCATTGCTCACAGACATCCCAACAAATTCGAGTATTTCCCAGGCCTCGCAGAGTCATGGTCAATCGACCAGGAAAATAAAACCGTTTATGTAAAAATTGACCCGAAGGCCAGATGGTCAGATGGCGTGCCGATCACTAGCGATGACTTCTTCTTCATGTTCTTCATTAACCAGTCCAGCTATATCGTCGCGCCCTGGTATAACAACTGGTACAGCACCCAGTACACCAACATTACAAAATACGACGACCTGACATTCTCTATTTCAGTACCCGAAGCCAAACCCGACATGGACTCCCGTGTACTGGAACTTCGCCCCATGGCTGCACATTTTTTTAGAGAACTCGGCGAGGACTATGTTGAGCGTTACCAGTGGAGGTTCCAGACAACCACCGCCCCTTACCTGTTAGACGATAAAAACCTCAAGAAGGGCAGGTCGGTCACCTTTACTCGCGACAAGGACTGGTGGGCAAAAGACAAGAAGCATTGGCGCTACCGATTCAACATGGACAAAATCCACCTGGCCGTTATTCGCGACACTTCCAAGCACTTCGAAGCATTCAAACGTGGCGACATTGACCAGTTTAGTCTAAGTCTCGCCGAGTATTGGTACGAAAAACTTCCCGACTATGATCAGGATGTCACGTCAGGCTATATTCAAAAATCGATGTTCTATAACCAGCATCCAAGACCCACATTTGGTATGTGGATCAATACCTCAAAGGAACTGCTGAACAACAAGGACATTCGGGTCGGCATCCAACACGCATCCAACTGGAACCTGGTGCTGGAGAAATTCTTCCGGGGCGATTACACCCGTATGAGAACGTCTTCAGATGGCTACGGAGAATTTACCCATCCAACACTGCAACCAAGAGAGTTCGATATCAACAAAGCGCAGGAAGCCTTCGCCAGAGCCGGCTTCGTGAAGCGTGGCTCTGATGGCATCCTGCAAAATGCCGCGGGCCAACGACTGTCTTTCACTTTCTCCACCGGGTACGAACAATACAAGGATATCCTGACCATCCTGAAGGAAGAGGCGCTCAAAGCAGGGCTGGAACTGCGGCTAGAAGTTTTGGACTCCACGGCCGGCTTTAAAAAAGTACAGGAGAAGAAGCACGATATTCATTTCGTGGCGTTCTCTGTGTCCCTGGAAATGTATCCCCGCTTCTGGGAAACCTATCACTCCGACAACGCTTACGATGTACCTTACCTGGCAGACGGATCAATCAACCCGGAACGAAAGGTTAAGACCCAGACAAACAACCTGGAGGTTCTCGCGCTGCCGGAAATGGACAGCATGATTGACCAGTACCGAGTTTCCGGTGATAAGCAGGAAATGATGGACCTCGCTCACCGTATGACAGAAATTCATCATGAACATGCATCTTTCGTCCCCGGCTTCACCCAACCCGGGTACCGAATCGGACACTGGCGATGGATTAGGTACCCGGAAGGATTCAATTACAAACACACCCGAAGGTATAACGAGCTCTTTGTTCACTGGATTGATACTAAAATCAAAGAAGAAACCCAGGCTGCGAAGAAGTCTGGCCAACAATTTCAGCCAGAGATTAACTTCTACGACCAGTTCGCAACTCCCTGATGGCCGTACTTTCCATCAACAACCTCATCACCGAATTCGACACCGACGAAGGTCGGGTAAGGGCAGTCGATGATGTCTCATTCACCGCGCAAGCGGGTAAAACGCTTGGGATCGTTGGTGAATCCGGTTGCGGAAAAAGTGTTACCGCCCTCTCCATTATGCGATTGCTGCCACAGCCCATGGGGCAGATTGTTTCCGGCAGCGTTGAGCTTGATGGAACCGACCTGACGCAACTGCCTATTCCCCAAATGGAAAAGATACGTGGCGCGAGAATTGGCATGGTGTTCCAGGAGCCAATGACCGCATTGAACCCTGTGCATACGGTTGGCCGCCAACTGACCGAAGCTCTACTGATTCATAAAGACACTACGCCCGACGCAGCAATCCGAGAGGCAGTCGGAATACTCGACCGGGTTGGCATACCCTCCGCTGACGTCAGAATGACCGAATACCCACACCAACTCTCTGGCGGCATGCGGCAGCGTGTTGTTATCGCGATGGCGCTTGCCTGCAAACCTGACTTCCTTATCGCGGATGAACCTACAACCGCTCTGGACGTTACTATCCAGGCTCAGATCCTGGAACTGATTAAGGAACTTCAGGCTGACATGGGCATGTCGGTCATATTGATTACCCATGACCTTGGGGTGATCGCGGAAACCTGCGATGAAGTCGTGGTCATGTATGCAGGTAAAGTCGCAGAAAGAGGAAGCGTGTTCGATATCTTTGATCGTGCGGCGCACCCCTACACTCGCGGCTTGCTTAAATCGATCCCGACACTCAACACAGAACCCAAATCAACCCTTAGTGTTATTGATGGCATGGTGCCAGGGCTTTTGGATTTACCAGAGGGCTGTCGTTTCGAAAATCGCTGCACTTTCAGTAGTGAACAGTGCATCAGTAACGCTCCCGGCCTCCAGGCAATAAAAGAGCAACACCAGGTCAGCTGCCTGCGCTGGCAGGAGATCTAACCTCCCATGTCTTCAATACAGTCTTCAATACAGTCTCCAATACTCAAAGTCACCGACCTTAGAATGCATTTTCCTGTGAAAGAAGGCATCCTCCTTCGCGCCAATAAATCCAATAAGGCAGTCGACGGTATCTCCTTTGAAATACAACCCGGGGAAACCCTCGGCCTGGTCGGTGAATCCGGCTGCGGAAAATCAACCCTCGGCAGATGCATCGCCCGATTGTACGAGCCGACTTCTGGTTCCATCGAGTTTGAAGGAACCGACATCACCAAACTTAAGGGTAGAGCTTTAATGCCTTACCGGCAAAATATCCAGATGATTTTTCAGGACCCGATGGAGTCACTGAACTCTCGCCATACGGTTGGCGATATTCTGGAAGAACCTTACATCGTTCAAAATATTGGCGACAAAGTCAGTCGCACAAAACGCGTCAGAGAACTGCTGGACATTGTGGGTTTACCTGCGCGTTCCATCACGAGATATCCCTTCGAATTTTCGGGAGGCCAGAGGCAGCGAATCGGGATTGCTCGATCGATTGCACTCAACCCAAGACTGGTGATTTGCGATGAGCCGGTATCTGCGCTGGATGTTTCAATCCAAAGCCAGATTCTGAACCTGCTGGTGGATCTGCAGAAAGAGTTCAACCTCGCATACCTGTTTATCGCTCACGATCTCGCTGTCGTAAAACACATCTCTGATCGGATTGCGATCATGTATCTGGGCAATATCGTAGAGGAAAGTACCGGCGAATCCATTTACCACGAGCCGCGACATCCTTATACCAAATCGCTAATCTCCGCCATTCCAGTTCCGGACCCACACCTAAGGGTGAAACGTGAAATCATTACCGGGGACGTACCCTCACCGATCAACCCACCCCCAGGATGTCGATTTCACCCAAGATGTCCAAGGGTGATGGAAAGATGCAAACTAGAGGCCCCGCTACTGCGCACCATTGCAGACCACCAAGTCTGCTGCCACCTCGACGACCTCTAACACTCTTAGACCAAGGTCCTTCAGCGAGGATCCCTTATCGTCACAGTTCCCTGGGCTATCGCAGCAAGGCGTCCTTCATTGACAAGTTCAATCTGGACCACCGCCATGGTTCGGGACAGGTTGATGATTTCAGCATACGCATCCACCACACCCTTCGATACCGGCGCGGTCAGGTTGATCTTGAATTCAGTGGTTGCAGCCCACTGCCCCTTCTTCATCACCGGATAACAAACACTACCCAGCATATGGTCACTGAACGCGGAAAGCACACCACCATGCATATTGCCGATATAGGTAAGAAGCTCGTCCCTCACTTCGAGTTGACCATGCATCGTCCCAGGTCCAACCTCAACAATCTTTATTCCAAGATACTCATGCAACCCTCCCAGGCTTGCCTTGGGGCGCATAAAGCTTTCAGCAATTTTCTCGTTGAATTCAAACTCTGGTTTGGTTCTGGTCACATCTTCTCCTTATTTGGGCGGGATCAGGCAACTATGAATTGATTCATCCCCTTGTACTTCCCTGGCAAGTGTTTTGATGGCAAGTTCTGCATCCTTGAGTTCAAAATCATGGGTATGCATAGGTGCAAAATCAATTTCCCCTGATTCAATCACTTCGATCGCCTGTTTATAACCTGACGAAGTCACGCCGATGGCACCTTTGATCGTCACTTCTTTCATGACCACAAGGTCAGAGACAAAATTATCCACCGCCTTAAAACCCTTAACCCCCGCCAGAATAATTTGTCCGCCAACCTTAACCAATTGCAGGGCATCGGCAACAGGCTTGGTTGCGTAAGAGGAAACATCAACAATAATATCGGCTCCCTTTCCATCGGTGAGTTCCTTTACACGATGAACGACATTTTCATTGTCCACATCAATCGTGTGTGCCGCCCCATAGAATCGAGCCAGCGCCAGCTTTTTAGCATCAGCAGCAAGACCTGTCACAATAATATTCGTTACCCCCACGCGGCGTAATGCGATAACACTGGCAAGGCCCCTTTGCCCCGGGCCCATCACTACAACCGTATCTCCGGGCCTTGCGTCAGGCATCTCCACCGCCCAGCGGAAGCCAGCACCCAGCGGATTAAAAATGACAGCAATGTTCGCGGCAATGTCCGGATCAACTTTATGAACAATACTGTTGCCATGCAGAAACATGTACTGCGAGTAACCACCCCACAACCCAGGTGATTCTGTCAGTGGTATGTACGAATAGATCTTTCGGTCATCACACAGATGATACCGACCATCGATACATGTCGGACAATGATGGCAGGACAGCATAGTCTCTACCGCTACCCTGTCACCCACTTCAACGCCCCAGCGGATTGCCGCCCGGTCACCAATCTTTGCAATCCTCCCCAGGGGTTCGTGGCCTGGAATAACCGGCGTTGGTGTTCGTAGCATCCCCTCAAACTGTTCATAGTCACTGCCACAGATACCGCAGGCTTCAAGCTCCAGCAGAGCAGAATCTTCATCGATATCCGGAATGGGAATATCCCTTGGCTCAAGAGCCCGGTCACCGGTTTGCACCATGGCAAAACTTTTCGCTGGCAAACTACCCATTGGAATTCCCTTTGGTGGCCGTGACCACAAATTGCGGCAGAATAAACATAAAGCTGCCATTCGCCTGAGCCGCTTCCAACTCACTCATATGCACCTGCAGTTCAGTTTCAGTCATGGTCCCAAATTCCTGAATATACGAAACCATGTTCTGTAGGACTGGGACTCCCCTCCCCTTGAGGTCAACCCCGGCCATCATCTTGACGTTTATATCTTCAAACCCAGCCCGGGCCAGAAGACCGGGCAACTTACGACCTATGTGTGGTTCCCTGAAGGCGGCTGCAGCCGCTTCGAAAAAACGGTCGGTTCGAACCTTCCCCCATGGCTCTACCAGGACAAAGCCCCAATCGCTGTCAATCACGACGATCCGGCCATCATCGCCTAAAATCGCATGCAGCCTGGCGACAGTTCCCTCGAGATCAGGCACATACTCAAGCACATTCTTAATGAACACACGATCAACAGCATTAATCTCATCAGGCAAGGCATCACCTGCCAGATGAAAAAAGTTAAGGTTGT
>DTZW01000286.1 GCA_012961165.1 Gammaproteobacteria bacterium
TTAAGTTGTAGGAATCTTAATCTCACAGCTTACCCTATTTTGGCACGACGGCAGCTGAAGAAGAGTGGCTAACGGTTAAACGAGCTTTGATCTATTCATTCTTGGCATTTTTGGCACTCCGTGGAGTATTGGAGACTTGCTATTTGCGCGGTCGAGTCTGTTCATCGGCCGCCAGCAGTTTTGGTCTACAAGCGACAAGCGAGCTTGCTTAACGTTGCGATCGATCGGACCGGGAAACCGAAGCGATTACAACCCTGATCAATAACACCGAATGGCAAAAGGCGATCGCCCGAGCCAACCAGGCCAGGAAAAACCTGCCCGAGAGCGAGGCAATTACTGCCATCCAGTCTGAATTGCTACGCACGCGTGATCAATACATCAAGCAACAACAACTGCAACTGGCCATAGAGGTAGCGCAACATCTACCTTTAGAACTACAATTACTCCAGTCATTAGTAAAGGCATCCGACCACGACAGCAAAGCACCACTAGCCGCTGTGCAATCCCAATTGGTCGCTTCCCATGCGACGCTAATGGACGCCGCCAGCCAGGAAATTGACCGACAGAACTGGCCTACCGCCAATCACTATTTGCAATTGGCACTGTTAATCAAGGACGATACCAAGCTACAGGATTCGCTTGCACTGACTCAAAAGAGGATCAAATCAGAACTTAAGCTCCAGGAAAGCGGCAATCGCAGTCAGCGGGAAAAACTGCGCATCTCCGCCGTAGAGTCACTGCATGATGCGATCGAGCGCGGCCAGTTATTGGAGGCGCAGGCCATATTGCCTCAACTGATCCCCTGGAAAGATGAACCGGAGGAGGCACGACTACAAAATATGTTGATGAGAGCTGTCAACGTAAAAGTCACTCAGCTTTCAGCGCAAGGCCAGCGTATGTACACAGACGGGCAGTTAAACAGCGCTATTGAACTATGGCAGCAGGCGCTTGCACTGGACCCCGGTAATTCGTCCATCAGCGATAAACTTCATCGCGCCGAATTATTTAAAGCAAATTATGACAAGCTTAGACGTCCCTGATTCTCCTTGTCCAATAGCGGACTTTTGTTTTAGCTCACCAGCACATCTCACGGTATGCCGCTTCCGACCCAGGCTGCGTGAAAAGTTGGCTGTCAAATTTCTCGTCGTTCGCACCGTTACCTGACGTCAGTCCTTAGCGAGAAATTGAAAATCAGGCGACGGTACCGTGAATCTCAGAAAGGACGGCATCTTGGGTTTGTTTGTACCCCTGGCAGGTGTGGCACTGCCGGGCCTTCCGGGGCTTGAAATCTCCAAATTTGTGCTTAGTCTAGAGCGAATAGAAAGGAAATTCGCGAATCGTGATTTGGAGTCCATCATCGGAAGGATGATTGAATATATTGGTGAGCATTCGAGCGTCGAGGGTTTGTTCAGACAGCTGACGTCTTTCGCTTTTCGACAAATAGACCGCAATAGATGCTAGCTTCGTTTCCCTGGTACGACTTTCCCAGTGTCCAATGGGCAAACGATAGCTTGTGGGAAGCTACAGGATATCCTGGAGAGCTTAACCGTGATCAAACTGTGTCTGAGCTTTGGCATGACCCAGATCTACTGGTCACTCAAGCGTGTGGTCTTGATTTGTTTCTATCGGAAGCTCCTATTGAGCCGGTTGCATCGCCCGTGTTCGATCTGGATTGTGAAGCAGGTATGTACTTCAGCCACATCGTCGGCAACGTCAATGGTCGCGTTGCTGCGGTTAATTCACTTTCATCTCGATCTGGGTGGTCGGCACTTCTTTCGATATGCACACCACAAAGAGTCGTTGTGACTGGATCTCATCAGGCAAGTCTCGAGGTGTTAAAAAATGGTATCGCAGATGTGGCTGCGATTGATGCAGTTACCTGGAGCATAATCGAGCGTGATACGCCTGCAAAGGTAGCAGGGCTAGAAATTGTTGAGCGGAGCTCTGATGCCCCGTCTCCGCCGTATGTTGTGAGGCGTGGTGTTGATCGCGAGGAGGTATTTCGTTCCTTAAACAGCGCACTTGAATCACCAGCGTCGATTGACGCGAAAAAAGCGTTGCTCATAAAGGGCATAATTCCCACACAACGTTACCACTATTTTCCGATCTTAACTGAATACAAGGCCATCAGAGATTCGGCGTCACTCAATGGCCAGTTCGTCTTCGATAGCCTTTAACTTTCAGAGGATTAAGTGCGTCTGATTGCTCTTGTGCTGATGGCAACGGGTCAGAACGATGAAAAGCTGCGTGCAGGAATCTGGTTGAGTCAGCAGCGCCATGATGCGAAGGTAATGATGCGACTGGTATTCACACATTTAGTCTTCAGCAGGTCTTCCTGGGAATCCTTCCCGGTGACTGGTTTGAGGATTCATAAAACCCGGGAGGAATGATGTCTGTAACCTTACTTTGGCCCGCAACTCGATGGGGTGACGACAATCAGCCCGAGAAAGAAACTGCAGGAAATGATGTGGAATGTATCTTTGTTGATAGACCATCAGACGTAGCAGATGAGCAATGGGCGCAGGCGGATGCGCTGCTCAGCGTGCCAGACCCTGTCAATAGTGAGCGGCTTCCGAAAATAACAAACTGCAAAATATTTGTTACGCCCAAAGTCGGGTTCGACAACGTTGACCTGAAGCTCTACGGAGATGCTGGCATCCCTGTCTGTAATGTGCCGGATTATGGGACACAGGATGTTGCCGATCATGCGATGGCGATGGTGCTTGGATTAATGAAGGGAATTAATCGCTGGGATAACCGATTGCGTTCAGCGCCAACCGAATGGAAACAGCGAGATAATCCGTTGGCTCTTCGCCTGTCGGTCGCCAAAGTTGGTCTTGTTGGGTTGGGCCGTATTGGCACTGCAATGGCCCTGCGATGTAAAGCGTTCGGAATGCAGGTCTCTTTCTATGACCCTTATGTCTCTAACGGCGCTGATCTGGCGCTAAATATCAACCGTGTAGAGAGCCTTGAAGCACTTTTTGCTGAATCTGACATCGTTAGCCTGCACGCGCCGCTGAGTGAAGAAACTCGCGATATGGTGAATGCTGATGTGCTGGCGCATGCAAAGAAGGGAATGGTGTTAATTAACGCTGCACGAGGGGAGATAGTAGACCTGGATGCTCTCTATGACTCGATGTTGTCTGACCAGATTGGTGGCGTGGGACTGGACGTTATGCCGGAAGAACCACTTAACCTGGAGCGAAAGTTGATCCGTGCATGGCAGTGTGAGGATGAGTGGATACGTGATCGATTACTCATCACCCCGCATTCAGCTTTCTATACGCCGCAATCTCTCTACGATATGCGTACGAAGGGAATCACCGTCGCGCTTAAATACCTGCGAACCGGTAAGTTGGAAAATTGTGTGAATCAGGAATATCTGAAAAATGTGCGGCCGTTAACATAGGTAAAATGATCTATCCTGCGGTTAGATATTCCGAGGCAAGAGTTATCGTTTTATCGTCAGATTTGCGTGAGTTGGGTCATCTTGAGCTTCAAGTCTGTACTCCCTGAGCCAACTTCGGAACCCGAAGAAGATGATGACCAGGTACACAAGGAAAAGGATCATGGTGAAATAAAGCTCTCTGTCGAAGTACAGAAAGAGCGATGCGCTATCGATGACGATCCAATAGAGCCAGTTTTCCAGGACCTTTCTGGTCACCATAAATGTCGCGACGACAGCGCCCCAGGTAGTAAAAGAATCCAGATAACCAAGCCGCTGTTCCGTGCCGGATAGCAGGGTGCCACTGACAAAGGTCGCGACCACTACGATTACGATTACGATCAGGTGTTGTCTGAGTGACCAGGTGCTGATTGTTAACCCAGGTTTGCCCTCGCTCCTTCCACGTTGCCACGCCCACCATCCATAAACCGCCATCCCCAGGTAGTAAACCTGTAGGCCAGATTCCATATACAGATTTACCTGCCAGAAGACGTACAGGAAGATAGCTGTCGAGATGAATGCAGCATACCAGCAGGCGATGTGCTGGCGCACTGCCAGTAAGAGATAGGCAATAGCAAGGACAACAGCGATTAGTTCGAGTAAGGAGTTCTGGTGGAATTCACCTAGCGCCGAGGACAAAAAATCCGTCATCACCCACCCATTGTTAATAGCAGGGTCACACCAGTCACCCTGGGTTCGCCATACTGAAAATAAGGTTCAGTAACATAGAAATTGCGCGGGTCGTTGCCAAAGCTGCCAAAGCCGCGCACATAATAGTCTTTGTCGGTCAGATTCCTTCCCCATAACGTGACTTTCCATTGCCCCGACTCAAAACCGAGGGAAGCGTTGTACAAGGTGTAGCGCTTGCTCTTAATTGAGTGCCGATCTGAAAAGAAAAAGTTATCTTTACCGTCGGCGGAAACACTGGCAAACCAAGGGCCCTGTTGATAATTAAAGTTCAGGCTGAAGGTGTAGGAGGGTGCATGGGCCTGGTCCCTGCCAGACAGGTCTTCACCGAACTCATTGATGAATTCGTCAAATTCTGCATCTAACCAACCTGCATTGGCGTTGATGTTGAAGTTGTCATTAACGATCCAGTTGATGTCCATCTCTATGCCGCGGTTCGTACCTTCTGCTGCGTTCCCCAGAAAGTCGATGAACTCGGTGCTCCCGTCCGGTCGAGAGCGAACGACTGAACTTTTTACCTGCTGGTCGTGTCGATCGTCGTAGAAGATCGCTAGTTGAAGCGCAACGCGTTCATTTGCCAGGAGCGTTTTGACACCAAGCTCATATTCGATCAGGTATTCTTCATCGAAGGATCGAAGGTCAGCATCCAGTGAACCGTCGATGTTGAACCCTCCCGCCTTGTAGCCCCGTGAAACAGAACCATAAGCCAGTGTGTTTTCCCCGGCCAGGTATTCGAGGGCAACCTTACCGCCCCAGAATGAATCGTCAGGTGAAAATGTCGCTCCATCTGAATCGTCATATTCAGTGTCACGCTGTTCCAGTCGCAAGCCAGCACTTAGTGTCATTCGATCCGAGAGGGCGACATCGAGTTGGGAGAAAATCGCGAAGGTGTCAAACTCGTAGTCGCTCAGGAAATCTGACGGCAGGAAGGTGTATTGGCGTTGAAGCGCTTCACTTGAGCTAAGGTAATACAAACCAAGGACCCAGTCCGTCGTGTCGGCAAAAACCCGACCGGATTCGTTGGATAACAGCCTTATTTCGGCGCTGGTGGTATCGCGCTCACGGAAGTAATGATCAGTTGATGTGTATCCCCACGGATGGATACCGGTGAAAGACCAGTCCTCGTCGTAACCGTAGTCAAGGTCGGAATCCGATTGGTTCCACAGCACGTCGATGTTCATCCCATCCAACTGCCAGCGGCTTTTCAGGGACACGTAAACAGAGTTTTGGCGATCAAAACCAGGCTCGTCCGACAATGTGTGTCTGTTGTTGTCGAGTGAAAAAGCGTCATAGCCGTTGTCGATATCTATGGAGGCCAGTGAGAGGTTCAGACTCCAGTTTTTTTTGACCTGCCAGGAAAATTTTGCTCTGCTGGTCAGCTCGTCGCGATCGTTCGTCGTGTTGCTGCCCTGGAAATCATTTTCAACGTAACCGTCACTTTGGTGCGACTCAAAGACAAACCGGGAAAGGAATGTTTCGCTGATAGGCACATTTAAGACGACGCCGGCTGTTTGTGTCCCAAACTCCCCGCCGGATAGTTTGACAGAGGTGAAGAAAGCTTCGTCCGGTTCATTGGTGGAAAAGTTGATTAGCCCGGCCAGTGCGTTAGCGCCATATCGTGTTCCCTGAGGGCCCCGTAGAACCTCGACCTGTTGAACATCCATCAGCGTGGCGATGGTTCCAGCTCCGCTAAAATCGACATCATCGATAAGAACGCCAACGGAAGGATTGACAGGGTTGACAAACTGGCTGCGCTCGCCGATGCCGCGAATCTGGAAGAATCGAGCCCGGTTGCTGCCGGAAGCAAAATTAACGTTGGGGATGACATTTATAATGTCTTCGAAATGCTGCGCAGACCTCGCTTCGATGACCTGCTCGGACACGATTGTCAGGCTACTGGCGGTCTCCATGGTTGTTGATTGCCGAAGGTCTGCAGTGACGACGATTTCCGGGATGTCGTTTGAATGGGTATAGGCAGCAAAGAAAAGCAGCAGCCCGGGGTTGTTTCTAAGGATGGTTTTAACAATGGTTCTAATAAAGTTCATGAGCCTCTCCAGCAAAAAAAATAAGAGACCCGGTATGGACGTAATGGGAGATGTAGCGATCATCCTTTTCCTACGCCGGTACTAACCGGATCAGGTTCTGGGGTTTGATCTCAGGTGTAATACCACCCCCAAGGAACTGAGCGCATTATAGCTGATCCTGCTTGCCTATGCATGAAGTTTGCGGATAGTTGAAGTTTGCGGATAAGAGCGCTATTAGATGCAGATATTGGGCTGGGTTTTCCAGGTGTTTGTTGCCTGTTCGAAGGCATAAGCGATCCTCAGGACGGCCAGTTCCTGTAGTGGTTTGCCAATGATCTGTATGCCGACCGGTAACCCCTCCGGCGTAAATCCGCATGGTATCGAGATCGCAGGTAGGCCTGTGACGGTGATGTAGTAGCAGGATTTCATCCAGTCTATGTACGTTTCCATCCGGGCGCCGTTGATGCTGGTAACGTACTCGTTGGTGAGGGGGAAGGGTGCTACCTGGGATACCGGCAGTACCAGGAAGTCATAGTCCTGGAAGAAGGTGTTAACGCGCAGGTAAATTTGGGTGCGTGCTTTGTTTGCTTCTGAGACATCAGTGCCGGAGAGTTTCAATCCTGCTTCGACATTCCAGATAATAGTTTCCTTGTATTGTTCTGGATACCGCCTGATATCTTCTCCATGGCGTGACGCAAAGCTCCATGCCCGCAGGGTCTTAAACACTTCATCCGCCCCACTGAAATCAGGACAGCTTTCACTGACCTTGCAGCCAAGATCCGACAACACTTGCACGCCCTGTGTAATAACATTCCGGACTGCTGGTTCGACCGGGAGTTGTCCTCCGAAGTCAGTTGAGAAAGCAACACGGGCCCCCTTTTGATCGCTATCCAGTGTTTGCAGAAATAGCGCTGCAGAATCAGGCAGTGAAATGGGTGTTCTGTCATCTGGCCCTGTAATGGCGGCCAGCATCAATGCGCAATCTGAAACAGTGCGAGCCATCGGGCCGAGGACGCCAAGGTTGCTCCAGCCATCAGGGACAGGATAGGCAGGCACCCGACCAGCGCTGGTCCTGAACCCGACAACGTTACAGAAGCTAGCCGGATTACGAAGCGAACCACCCATGTCGCTGCCATCTGCCAGCGGCAGCATTCTTGCCGCAAGCGCTACTGCCGCCCCGCCAGAACTACCTCCGCATGTTCGCGTCAGGTCAAACGGGTTTTTCGTTTCGCCAAACACGTCATTAAAAGTCTGTGAGCCAGCTCCCCACTCAGGCACGTTTGTCTTTCCGATAGTGATGCCGCCGGCATCAATCAGGCGTTGCACGATCAGCGCATTTTCCTTAGGGACGAAATTTTCAAACAGCCGTGAGCCAAAAGTTGTTCTGATAGCTTTGGTTTGAACAAGGTCTTTATGTGCAATAGGGAGTCCTGCCAGCAACCCGGGTTTTTCACCTCTCGAAATTTGATGGTCGACTTTTTGCGCCATCTCTTTAGCGTGATCCGGGACCAGGGTCACGATGGCGTTCAACGAGGGGTTGGTTAACTCGATCTGTTCGAGATGGGCATCCAGTAATTCGACGGCGCTGATTTCTTTTTCGCCAATCAGTTTGCGAAGTTCCACGGCGGTTTTTGCGCAAAGTTCATTCATAAAATAGAGAATACAATAATATGGGTGAGATTTTTCCTATCCGCTAGAGCCCTTTGGTGCCAAGGGTATCAGATTCAAGGCAGCCATATTCCTGGCTTGGGCTATGAGCGATTACCTTGTTACGCCTGGGCAACAGTGTTTTTTTGGGCGAACCCAATAGTGATCCGGAAAAATAAGACGAGACTCATCATGGTGAGTATCGCTGCAAGAATGAAAGGAGCACCCGGAAAGTAGAAGGGGGCATCCGAGCCTGTATAGATCCCGAAAACCATCGTCATAAGTAGCGGGCTGATGATGCTCGTCAGTGACCCCACGCTACCAATCGCACCCTGTAATTCCCCTTGCTGATCCGGGCCGACCTGACTTGAAGCAATGCCGCTCATGGCTGGGCCCGCAAGCCCCCCCAGGGCACCGGCGATCATAAACATGTATGCCATGGTCGGCGTTTGCGACAGTGCATATCCCAGGAAGGCAGTGATAGTGAAGCTGAGTCCGACGACGCCAGCCCACCGCATGCCAAGGGCCGGTATCACGATTCTTATCAGGTAACCCTGTGAAAACACCATCAGGATACCAATGAAGCCGAGGCTGTAGCCGATCTCGCGTGGTGTCCAGTCGAATTTTTCGATGCCCCAAAAAGTCCACACGGCGGGCAGCGCTTGGTGACCCATGTTGTACAGGAACAGGACGCCGATAATTCCGAAGGCGATCTTGAATTGACTCATCTGTTTCATCGCAGAAAACGGATTTGCGCGACGTATTTCAAAGGGTCGTCGGTTGTTCGGTGTATGGGACTCCGGCAGAAAAATCAGCCCGACTAACAGGTTAAAGAAAATCAGCCCAGCGGTGGCAAAGAATGGCACCCGGCTTCCATATTCCCCAAGAAAGCCTCCCAGGACAGGGCCGATAACGAAACCCAGGCCAAAAGCAGCACCCATCATACCAAAGAACTGGGCACGTTCTTCGACCGAGGTGGTGTCTGCAATGTATGCGTTACAGGTGCTAAATGTCGCAGACCCCATGCCAGAGATCAGCCTGCCGATAAACAGCAGCACCAGGGATTGTGCCAGGCCCATGATCAGGTAGTTGATGCTCAGTACAAATAGCGAACCTAACAGGACTGGTTTTCGTCCATAAGCGTCGGAGAGGTTCCCGAGTACCGGCATAGAGACGAATTGCATGATAGCGAAGGAAAACATCAACCAGCCACCGTACACGGCAGAACTTGAAAGTCCCTCGGCACTGACTTCCATCAACAGCGTCGGCATCACCGGTAGAATGATGCCAAAGCCAATGGAGTCCATGAGTGCTGTAAAAAAAACAACACCCAATGCAAAACGTCTGTTAATCATGTTGAGTTCATTTTCTGGCGTCACATGCCAATCAATTCGGCCTTGTCGATGATGTTCTGCAGGATACGCACACTGGCTGCATCGACCATGACACCGTCCACCTGGATGGCACCAAGCCCCTGTTCCAGCGCCTCGTTATAAGCTTTTTGTTGTTTCCTTGCGGAACTGACCGCTTTTGCACTGGGAGAAAAAGCGTCCTGTGCAAGTTCGACCTGGCTTGGGTGAATTGCCCACTTTCCGACCATCCCCAGGACATTACCTCGCTCACACTCCGTTCTGAAAAAGTCCGGATTGCGGAAATCCGCGAATGGACCATCAACAGGGTCCAGACCATTGGCGCGACACGCGATAGTCAGCTTGTATCTTGGATAGTGCCAGAGGTCAGGTGGATAGCTGGCGCTGTCTCCGCCAATGTTGTGAATATTCATCACCTGGGATGCAGAGTAGTCACCCATACCAAAGATCAGGCACTCGAGTCTATCGCTGCATGCGGCGATTTCTTCTACGTTCATCATGCCCTCGACTTCTTCGATCAGACACTCAATACCGATTCTGTTCTTGAGTCCAAGTTTTGCTTCGAGCTGGTCGAGCATCATATGCACGAACATGACATCGTGCGCACTTTTTGCTTTTGTTAGCATGATCGTGTCGAGTTTGTCACCGGCACCTGTCACGACTTCGATGATATCGTCGTGACAGTATTCGGTTTCGACGTCATTGATTCGTACACAAAGCGTTTTGGGTTTCCAGTCGTGTTTGTTCAAGGCTTCAACAATCATGCCGCGAGCGTCCGACTTTACGTTGGGTGCAACTGCATCCTCCAGATCGAGGAACACGTGGTCGCAATCAAGGCCAGCAGACTTCGTCATCATTTTTTCACTACTGCCGGGAACAGATAACTGGCACCTTCTTAATCGTTGGGGGCGAGACATTTGAGCTCCTTATAAATTTCTTTCGAACATCGCAAACAATCGTTCGTAATGTCGTTCTGCTGATTCTTTGTGGTATTTGCCCTCGCGCAATGGAAAGACAAACCCATGATGTGTGCCCGGGTACCATTCAATGCGGTAATTGGCGCCAGTAGTCTGCATATGTTTGTCCAGGGCTTCAACCATTTCTGGTGGTGCCCAGTCATCTGTCTCTGCCATGCCGAAGTACATTTCGCCCTGTATCTTGTCGGCATCCAGGTGAGGTGAATCTTCGGTATCAACGCAAAGTCTGACCCCGTGGAAGGAAGCTGATGCTTTGATGCGATCAGCTAGCTGTGCGGCGGCAGCGAAGGCGAAGGGGCCGCTCATGCAATATCCCGTGCAACCGACAGCGCCGTCACGCGCTGCAACCTGCGAATCAGCAAAGTCCAGCAGTGCTCTGCAATCATCCACGACCATCGAATTGGAAAGACTATTCATATGACCAAACATAATCTCGCGGCTTTCTGGCACACCATTAATCATGGGTTCCCGCGTGCGGCGATAGTAAAGATTGGGCAACATTACGTAGTACCCTGCGGTGGCTATTCTTCGAGCCATATCATGAAGTTCTTCGCGGTACCCCGGCGCGTCCATCAGAAAAAGTATGACCGGATAGGGGCCACCTTCTTCCGGGTGTGAAATGAATGTATTCATGGTCCCGTCTTTGGTCACAATATCGATTTCAGCATCCAGCATCATTAATGTTCCTTGAGAGTTTGTTTCAGTTAGCGTTTATGGGGAGCCGGTGCAGTTCTTCGAGGGATATGGACAGGCCTACTTCAGTAACCACCCTGGCGTGATGGCGACATAACCGGCGTGGTTCTTCGACACCACATGAGTGTGCGATGACACCAACCTCGTAATTCATATTGTGGCAGTAGTTTTTTACTCGCTCTGCTTTATCTTCAACCACGAGGCCTTTTTGAAGGGAGCGGTTATGTGTTGTGATGCCCGTAGGGCAGGTATTCTTGTTGCACTGGAGCGCCTGGATGCAACCGAGGGCAAACATGAAGCCGCGCGCCGAAACGGCGAAATCAGCGCCCAGGCAAATTGCCCAGGCGACAGATGCCGGGTCAACAAGCTTGCCGGAGGCAATCACCCGGACCCGGCGCTTAAGGTTGTGCTTAATAAGGGAATTGGAAAGTATTGGCAGACTCTCCCTGAGTGGTAAGCCCATATAGTCAATAAGGCTTTGGGGCGCGGCCCCCGTGCCTCCGTCAGCGCTATCGAGCGTAATGAAATCCGGTGCTGACTCGAGACCTCTGGCGTTAATTGCCAGGCAAAGCTCTTCGACAAACTGATCATCGCCCAGCACTATTTTAAATCCAGTAGGCTTCCCGGTGACTTCGCGGATGTGCCCGATGGTATCCAGCAGGTCGTCTACTGAATCAATTTCAGGATGGCGATTTGGACTGATGGAATCCTGGCCCACTGGGATGCCGCGGATCGCGGAGATTTCCTCGGTGACTTTTTCCCCTGGGAGCATGCCACCTTTACCGGGTTTTGCACCCTGGCTTAATTTCAGTTCGAACATCCTGACCTGGGGGATGGCACTGAGTTCGAGCAGTTTGTCGTCGCTCAGGTTTCCCTTGTCGTCGCGCACTCCGTATTTAGCGGTGCCGATTTGCATCACAATATCGGCGCCGCCCTCTATATGAAATGGGCTAAGGCCGCCTTCACCCGTGTTCATCCAGCAGCCTGCCATTCGTGCGCCTGCCGACAGAGCAAGAATGGCGGGTTTTGAAATGGCGCCATAGCTCATGGCTGAAATATTGAAGATCGACGGTGGTCTGTAGGGCTCCCGGCAGTAGGGACCGATCTTCAGCGCCTCGCTCTTTACAGAGTCCCCTGCCAGTGTAGGGAAGGCAGTGTTTGAGAAGATGACAGTACCTGGAGGACTCAGGCTTCTGGTAGAGCCAAAGGCAACTGTGCTGTCGATATTCTTGGCGGACCGATATACCCAGGAACGCTCCGCGCGATTAAAAGGCAGTTCTTCCCGGTCCTGGGCAAAGAAATACTGGCGGAAGAATTCGCCCAGGGTCTCAAACAGGTAGCGGAAGCGGCCGACAACCGGATAGTTCCTGCGAATGGCATGGGAAGTCTGGGTAATATCGACGATGTACATGACGACGATCGCGATGACCAAAACGGTAGCGCCAATTACAAAACCATCGACCAATAGCGTGGTAACGATCCTGACGTATTCGTGTAGCCGGCTAAATTCCATTTCCTGTCCTTTTGGGGCTGGTTTGGCCAGCATAAGTGGTTTTGATGATTCATAAAACCATCTCGTGACATGCAAGATACGGGTAATTGGCGTAGCATGCGACTTCTTCAGGGTGCCAACGAGGTGCCCGAATATTGAACCTGCTGTATAAAGCAAGATGAGTTGGAAAGTAGAGCTATGACAGAAAGAGTGACGATTGGCCTGTTAAACATCGCGAAGGTTCTGAGTGATCTTCTGGAAAATGAAATTGCGCCGGGTACGGGCGTGTCGCCAGCGCATTTTTGGTCGGAAATGGAGTCTGTTCTTAAAGAATTTGTGCCCCGAAATCGAGCCCTGTTGGCGAAGCGTGATGAGTTCCAGTCGAAAATTGACACCTGGCATCAGGAGCATGCAGGACAGCAGATTGATGAAGCCGAATACACCGCTTTTCTTCGTGAAATCGGCTACCTCCTGGAAGAGGGGCCGGATTTTGAAATCACCACTGAAAATGTAGACAAGGAAATTGCATTAACAGCCGGGCCACAACTGGTAGTTCCGGTGATGAATGCACGTTTTTCATTGAACGCAGCTAACGCGCGTTGGGGAAGTTTGTACGATGCCCTATATGGCACCGATGTTATCCCGGAGAGCGATGGCGCCGAAAAAGGTGGCGCATATAACACCGTTCGGGGTGATCGCGTGATTGCATACGCAGCGAATTTCCTGAATGAAACCTATCCGCTAGAGGGTGCGCAGCACCAGGATGCCGTCCAGTACCGGATTGTGGGTGGGGCAGTTGAAATCCAGCTTGAAAATGGTGCAACGACGGGCCTGGCTAACCCCGACCAGTTTGTGGGTTACCTTGACGATGAGGGTGAACCCTCTGGAATTCTGTTGAAACACAATGGCTTACATATCGAGATTCAGATCGATCGCGAAGACTCGATTGGTAAAAATGAAAAAGCCGGTATGAAGGACGTTTTGGTTGAATCTGCGCTCACCACTATCCAGGATTGCGAGGATTCCATTGCTGCCGTCGATGCGGACGATAAGGTCATCGTATATGGTAACTGGCTTGGTCTGATGTCAGGCAAGCTGATCGAAGAATTCAAAAAAGGCGACCAGGTGGTTCGACGCACGTTAAACCCGGATCGTATCTATAAGGGTGCAGATGGGAATGATGTGACGCTACACGGTCGGAGTCTGCTGTTGATTCGTAATGTTGGCCACCTGATGACCAATGATGCCATCCTGATGGCTGATGGCAGTGAAATACCGGAAGGCATCATGGACGGCATGTTCACGAGCCTGATTGCGATGCATGACCTGAACAAGACGGGTTCGCTCAGCAACTCCAGGACGGGCAGCGTATATATTGTTAAACCAAAAATGCACGGCCCCGAAGAAGTACAACTGACGGTCGACCTGTTTGCGCGAATCGAGAAGGCGTTTGGGCTTCCTGTGAATACGCTGAAAGTCGGCATTATGGACGAAGAGCGGCGTACAACGCTCAACCTGAAGGAATGCATCCGAGTTGCAAAAGATCGTGTGATCTTTATCAACACTGGGTTTCTTGATCGCACGGGAGATGAAATTCACACCAGTATGGAAGCCGGCCCGATGGTGAAGAAAACCGCTATGAAGCAGCAGGTTTGGATCAGATCCTACGAAGACTGGAATGTGGATGTTGGTCTGGCGGCCGGATTGCAAGGTAAGGCGCAGATCGGCAAAGGCATGTGGGCAATGCCGGACGAAATGGCCCAGATGATGGAGCAGAAAATAGGTCACCCGGGCGCAGGTGCAAACACTGCATGGGTACCTTCACCGACGGCTGCAACATTACATGCGATGCACTATCACCAGTTGAATGTTATAAGCAGGCAGGACGAGCTGAAGGCGCGAAGCCGGGCGAACCTGGCGGACTTATTGACCATCCCGACACTAAGCGGTGAAAACCTGTCAGAGCAAGATGTGCAGCAGGAACTTGAGAACAACGCCCAGGGAATTCTAGGTTACGTTGTTCGCTGGATTGACCAGGGCGTGGGATGTTCGAAAGTGCCGGATATTAATGATGTTGGTTTGATGGAAGATCGGGCGACACTGCGAATATCTTCCCAGCACATTGCTAACTGGATTCGCCATGGCGTGTGTAGTGAAGAGCAGGTGATGGAAACGTTGAAAAAAATGGCAGCGGTAGTTGATCGCCAGAATTCAGCAGATGCGGAGTATCGGGACATGGCCCCGAATTTTGATGACAACGTTGCCTTCCAGGCGGCGTGTGATCTTGTGTTTAAGGGTAAGGATCAACCTAATGGGTATACCGAGCCTGTTCTGCACGCAAGACGGAAGGAAGCAAAGGCGCGATTCGGCGCATAACCGCATGCCACTTATATAGGCACTGTGTGAAGCGAGGGTAGGGTGACTGAGGAATCGGCTCCGGCAAAAATTCTCATCGTAGAAGATGAAGCGCTGATCGCGCGTGAAATTCGGCACAGGCTCACGAAGATGGGTTGGGAAGTCGTTGGCACTGCTTTCGGCGAAGAAGCGGTTGAACTCGCGCTTGAAACCCGGCCGGACCTCTTACTCAGTGATATCCACCTGCGCCACGGTTTAAGTGGTATCGACCTGGCTGAAAGAATCCAGGCCTTGATGGACATTCCGATTGTTTTTCTCACGGCCTTCTCTGATGAAGACACCGTTTCCAGAGCCAAAAAAGTCACTCCCTTTGGATACGTCATTAAGCCTGTTGAGAATCGTGATCTACAAATCACGATTGAAATGGCGCTGTACAAATTTCGCGTAGAAAAAGAGCTCAAAGAAAAACAACAGCTGCTGGAAACCGCATTTGCCTGTATTGGCAATGCACTGATTTTTCTGGATCAGGAAGGCAAAATCATCAACATCAACCAGGATGCCCGAGAATTGCTGGGGCGGAACCTGGATACTGGTGCAGCCTGGCGTCAAGTGCTTGGTGAAAAATCATCAGTCGCCGGTAACATAAAAAGCGCGCTACGTGACAAGAACCTGACTAAGCTGCCACCTTTTCTGATGCAGCGCGTGCCCGGTACCACTAAGCTGGTCGATGGCATTGTAGGTCCCATGGACGAGGGTGCGGTATTAATCCTGAGAGATCTGGGTGATATTGAAGACCCTGTAAAACTTGGCGCTACAGAAATATATGCCATGCTTGGCTCAGATCAACTGTCCCCCAGTGAATCATCTTTTTGCCAGGTGTTGATCTCGCCGGACGGCGCGACCAGCGCGGTTTTAGCTGAAATTGTTGAAGATGTGCGTGCCAGGCTCGACTCATCCATGAGAGCGACCGACCTGGTCAGTATATTCGCCAATTCTATGGTATCTATTAGTTTGCCGTACACCGCTGTGACAGCTGGTGAGCAGATCGCTTCTGCGCTTCTGGAGCAACTCAATGAATACGAGCATTCGGGCAAGCCGTTTACCTTTAGTGCCGGACTTGCCCATAGCACAGGCGGGGACCAGGAACCGATTGAATTGTTTCGCCGTGCCACTTCTGCGCTGGATACAGCAAGACGCTCAGGTGGTGATCATCTTTGGGTTGATGGCGGTGAACCGGATATTGATTCGAGAGAGATGAGCGGCAGCCAAGACTACCGGCACGTCGTGTTGCTGTGGAATGTGATGAATGCACTAGCCACGGCCAATGACCTTAACACGATGTGTGATGAATTCTGTCAACACCTCTTCCATGTGTTTAGGACACAGCGTTCGGCGCTACTCAACGTTGTCGATGACAAGATTAATCTTGAGGTTGGGTATACCCATAGTAGTGGCAAGACTGGCGATATTTCAGATCTGGAATTAAGTGAACGTGAATTTTCCGCTATCAAAGCGGTATCAAAAGGAGATTGGCAGGATCAGCTGAGCAGCGATACGGCGTTGTTTGATCTTGCAGGGCGATGGGTGCTCTTCTTGTCGGGCGGTGAGTTTAGTGCTGAGGACCAGTCCTTTCTGTCCTCATTAAGTACCTACTTCGGCAGCAGTATTTCACGCTTTGATGTTGAGCCGGAGCCTGTTCAGGTCTTTGATTCCACAGATCAGCAGCTGGTTTATGATTCTGCGGAAATGCAGCATGTCCTTGATACTGCAGACCTTGCGGCACCCACAGATGTTACGGTACTGCTCTTAGGTGAGTCAGGTACCGGCAAGGAAGTCGTCGCCAGGTACATTCACCAGAAGGGCAGCCGCAGGAACAAGCCGCTGGTTGTGGTGGATTGCGGCGCGGTGGCACCCAGCCTGATTGAGAGTGAACTTTTTGGTCACGTGAAGGGTGCTTTCACCGGGGCGACATCTAACTTCACGGGGCGACTGAAAGAAGCGAATGGTGGAACGGTTTTGCTTGATGAAATTGGTGAACTACCATTAGACACTCAGGTAAAGCTTCTGCGGTTCGTCCAGGACAGACAGGTCGCGGCAGTTGGTTCTAATCAGTATGAAACAGTTGATGCCCGGGTTATTGCTGCCACCAACAGGGATCTAAAGGAGATGGTGGGTGAAGGCAGGTTCAGGGAAGACCTTTATTACCGGCTCAATGTCTTTTCAATTTCTGTACCGCCGCTGCGTGATCGACAGGCCGACATCCTGAAAGTGGCTCGATACTACCTGCAGCAGTTTGCTGCCCGCTACAACAAAACGGTCACAGGTTTTACTGCCGATGCTGAACAAGCTCTTCTGGGTTACGCTTGGCCAGGTAACATCCGAGAGCTGTCGAATGTGGTTAACCGGGCGGTGATACTGAGCAAGGACCAATTGATTACTCCGATCCAGGTAGGTGTATTTAGTGGCGTAACCGAGCTGCGTGAACCGCCTCGAACAACTATTGGGCTACGGCCAATTTTAAAAGCAGTGGTAGATGTGGGGGCCAGCGGCAGTAAACCTTTGGCGGTTGGACGCTACCTTGAAGAGGATTTCATCCTCATGAGCATTAAACATCACGATGGTGTACTTAACCGTGCAGCACTCTCGATTGCGGTGCCGGAATCAACACTGCGCCGAAAGGTCCAGAAAATGGAGTCAACCTACGGCTCCCTCGAGACTGAACGACCAGTTGACTGGCCGGTTACCCCTGAGTTGTATCATGAAGTGATGAAAATGGCTTCACAGGAATCTGCGCAGCCGCTGGATATCCTGGCGGCGCTGTTGATGAGCGAACTCCAGGACCGAAAACTAAGCCGCAGCGTTTGCGCGCAACTGCTGGGTGTGTCACTGCCAACCTACCGTCGAATGACAGAAGATTCCGCCAAAATTTTCTAAATTGAAAATATAAGCGGTAAAAAAACGGCGAATACGCCAGTATTTTTCGCCACTAATCACCATTTTTGACCGCTCAACACATCTACCTCCGAAATATTTCAATTAAATCAATGTTATCGAAATGCTTACAGAGCTGGCACAAAGACTGCAGGCTAAGCTGGCGATGAACCAATTGTTGGAGTACTAGCAGATGCAGAAGATTTTTCTTTATACGGTCGCGATAATATTTTGTCTGACCAGCTTCCATTCGTCCCTGGCACTTGAGGTTGGGATGCTGAGACAGAACGACTCGCCAATTTTGGTGGATGAGACACGGCGCGCGGAGGCTGACAACATGGAAGTTGTGGGCAGGGATGTCCAGCCTGATCCTCTACTGGCGCGGTTTTTATGGCGAG
>DTZW01000287.1 GCA_012961165.1 Gammaproteobacteria bacterium
GTAGTTTTCGTTCGTCGCGAGTCTTAAAGCTCACAAGCACGCCTGAGTCGGCAATTGCCGAGTTGGCCTCGGTCAGGGATCTCACAAGTCATCCGGCGTTTTCTGCTCTTATTGTTGTCCGGGACAATGAGCTATTGCATGAGCGCTATGCAAGTGATTTTGCCGCCGATCAGCCGCACTCGATTATGTCGATTACCAAGACCTTCACGCATCTGATGATAGGTGCGTGTATTGATCAAGGTCTGATCGACGTAGAGAAGACCGTTGCAGATTACTTGCCTGAAATTGGTTCGGGCTATGCCGGCGCACGAATCCAGGATGTACTGGATATGAACATAGTCAATGAATACTCAGAGGACTACGCAGACAGTTCTACCATGGCGCTTGCGCATAATGCAGCTATGGGCTGGCGGCTTCCGCCGTCTGGCGAGGCAGATATCGGCAACCGGGATTTTCTTTGCACTATTAAAAGTGGTGATCTTGCCAACTCGTCCGGTTTGGTCAATTACAAATCGGCCAATACAGATGTGCTGGCCTGGATTGTAGAGCGGGCCAGCAAGAAATCATTACAAGCGATGTTGCTCGAAATAGTCGAAGCCGCGGGGCTGGAACATACTTTTTACATGTCTACAGACCGTGACGGTGTCCCCAATACCAACGGAGGCGCGTGCATGACGGCCCGGGATCTTGCCCGTTATGGTCTGATCTTTGCCAGAAAGGGCCAGGGGATCTCGAAAGAAACGGTCGGCAGTCATCAGTTGATGGAGGCGACGAGGCAATGTACCGGCCCGACTTTCGCCCCGCCCGACAATTACATACACTACGGCAATCAGCTCAAGACCAACGGACAATGGATTGGGCACAGTGGCTGGGGAGGACAGCTGCTGATGGTGAACCCCGATAACGCGACGGTTGTCGTATTTTTTAGTGTGTTGGAAAACGAAAGTGCCTCAGATGATTCTTACAGTCGAGCCATTGTCGAGATGGCACAGGAACTGGTCGGACTGTAGGACTTGTGAGGGCCATACGGAAAAATCTGGTGACCAAGGCTGGACAAGATGGGGATAAAGGACTGAAAAATGTGCCTGATTTATTTCTTTAGGTTGTGACAATTATGAGTAAAGAAAAACAACAAGATTCACCGATCGTCTGCAAGGGCTTGTGGAAAATTTTTGGAGCTAATCCTGAAAATATCCTGAAGGAGGTCGATCCTACCTGGTCGCGATCCGAGGTGCAGGAAAAGACCGGACACGTTATCGCGGTCAAAGACGTCTCGTTTCAAGTCGAGCGCGGTGAAACCTTTGTGGTGATGGGACTCTCTGGCAGTGGTAAGTCAACACTAGTTCGATGTATCTCTCGTTTGATTGAACCCACGCGCGGTGAAGTTTTAGTCGATGGGATAGATACCGTGACCATGCCCGAAAAAGACCTGATCGAACTGCGTCGACATAAATTGAGTATGGTGTTCCAACACTTCGGTCTGCTCCCTCATCGCCGTGTCATCGAAAATATTGCCTACGGCCTTGAGGTACGGGGTATGCCTCGGGATGAACGTCTCGAGAAAGCCGGAGAAGTGTTGGAATCTGTTGGCCTGAGCGGCTGGGGTGATAATTATCCTCGTGAGCTATCAGGTGGTATGCAGCAGCGGGTTGGTCTCGCACGGGCGCTGGCAGTCGATCCGGAAATCATGTTGTTTGACGAGCCCTTTAGCGCGCTTGACCCACTGATCCGACGCGAGATGCAGGATGAACTACTTCGACTTCAGTCCGTGGTCCGCAAAACGATGGTGTTCATTACGCACGATTTTCTGGAAGCCATCAAAATGGGTGACCACATCGCGATCATGAAAGACGGTGAGTTTGTCCAGATTGGCACACCGGAAGAAATTGTGGCTAATCCTGTGGATGACTATGTGCGGGATTTCTCTGAAGATGTTCCCCGCCATAAGGTCCTGACCGTCAATTCCATTATGAACAACGATTGTTGTTGCTGTAGTGAAAATGAAACCGCATCAGGCGCCCTGGCAATGATGGATAGATACCAGACTCAAGCCGCTTTTATCGTCGACTCGAATAAAAGCTATCAGGGCACCTTAACTCGTGAACAAGCCATGACTGACTCGAAGTCCGGTTCTCCCATGAGCCAGCTCGTTAACAAAGAAACAGTCGTATCACCGGATGCTCTGATCGAAACACTGATTGCCACCGCAACCCGTCTCGACCATGCGATTCCTGTGGTCGACTCCGATAACAAACTACTGGGTGCGGTTGACCATCGCGCGATACTACTGGCAATCGAAGGCAGTTAGGCTATAGCAGATTAGACGAACGACTCAAGCTGTTTACATCACCAACAAATAATGAAACTCTCTGGCCAACAACGGAACCTGATTAAGCCCATCGGTATAAGTACAGCCGTCATTGTTGTTTCAATCTTAATTGCGCAGTTCACACCGGACGAGCAAAAATTTCCACAACAAATTGTTGACGCCTTCCCATTTGCTGACTGGATCAATAACGGACAAGCCTGGTTAAAGGAAAACTACCAGTGGGCGACTCGGGCATTTGCAGATGTCATTCGCAATTTAATTGACGCGGTCGAGATGTTTTTGGTGTTGACAGCCTGGCCTGTGATTGTACTCGGCATCGGTCTAATCGCTTTTAGGTTTGGCGGCCTACGCCTTGCCTTAGTCTGCTCTTTGTCGACCATGGCCTGGGCCAGTCTGGATCTGTGGGATGCTGCGATGTCAACCCTCAGCGTGATGTTTGTATCTGTGCTGTTCGCCTCCGTACTCGGAATCGTGCTCGGAATTTTCGCGTCTCAAAACGATCGATTTGAAGCTGGAATCCGACCCGTTCTGGACACCATGCAGACACTACCTGGCTTTGTCTATTTACTGCCTGCAATATTCTTTTTTGGAATTGGTTCCCCACCCTCTGTCCTCGCGATCGTAATCTACGC
>DTZW01000288.1:0-1478 GCA_012961165.1 Gammaproteobacteria bacterium
GACGCACCGGTCTGCAACGGCTACCAACACAACGACAGTTTCCCAGGCAGTCACCCCCTGGCTTGTGGACCGCTCGGCTACAACGGATCAAAAGCGGCAATGGAATTGATCGCCAAAGCGGATGTTGTTCTGGCGTTAGGCACTCGATTGAACCCCTTCTCAACATTGCCAGGCTACGACATTGATTACTGGCCTAAAGACGCAAAAATTATTCAGGTCGATATCAACGCCGACCGAATAGGCTTGACCAAAAAAGTGACGGTCGGCATCTGCGGCGATGCACATCTGGTCGCGAACCAGATTCTGGGTCAACTAGCGCCGACCGCCGGCGACACTAACCGCTCGGATCGCAAGCAAGCTATCCATGAAGCTACTGCTAACTGGCGACAGACGCTGGCGGGTATGGATCACGAGGACGATGATCCCGGCACATCCTGGAATGCAGACTCTCGTGATCGAGAGCCGGAACTGATGTCTCCACGACAGGCCTGGCGAGCGATTCAATCCGGGCTGCCAGCAGATGTCATTATCTCCAGCGATATCGGTAACAATTGTGCAATCGGCAACGCCTATCCAACCTTCGAGCAAGGTCGTAAGTATCTGGCTCCGGGTTTGTTTGGCCCATGCGGCTATGGCCTGCCGTCAATACTCGGCGCCAAGATCGGCTGCCCCGATGTGCCAGTCGTTGGCTTTTCAGGCGACGGTGCCTTCGGTATTTGTATGAACGAAATGACGTCCTGTGGCAGAGACGACTGGCCAGCCATTACCATGGTGATTTTTCGCAACTATCAATGGGGCGCAGAGAAACGAAATACCATTCTTTGGTATGACGATAACTTTGTCGGTACAGAGCTAAGCCGAGACGTCAGCTACGCTGGTATTGCAAAAGCCTGCGGTCTGGAGGGTATCCAGGTTCACACCACGGAACAATTGACCACCGCTATCGATCAGTCCTGTAAGGCGCAAGCAGAGGGTGTCACAACATTTATCGAGATTATCCTAAACCAGGAACTCGGCGAACCGTTCCGCAGGGATGCCATGAAGGCGCCTGTTTCAGTTGCCGGTATCAATCCCGAGGACTTCCGGCCGCAGCGTTAAGGTTTATTGTCGAATCATCGCCAAGGTTACGACGGCAGTTTCGAACACCTCGTCGGTCGTCGCTCCTCTGGACAGATCGGCGAGCGGATGTGTGAAACCTTGTAATATGGGTCCAATCGCAGCAGCTCCGCCCAGATGCTGGACCAGCTTATAGGCAATATTGCCCGCATTCAGATCAGGAAAAATCAGCACGTTTGCTCGCCCGGCAACATTGCTGCCGGAACCCAGCTTGAGTGCAGCCACTTCAGGGACGATCGCCGCGTCTGCCTGTATATCACCGTCCACCAGCAACCCGGGCGACTTTTCACGGACCAATTCAACCGCCTTGATCACCTTATCCGCGTGCGGATGACTGGCACTGCCTTTTGTCGAGAACGATA
>DTZW01000288.1:1505-17580 GCA_012961165.1 Gammaproteobacteria bacterium
TTAATAGTTGTTCGGCACTCGCCGCGGCGGCTATCGCGATATCGGCCAGCTGTTCTGAACTCGGGTCAACATTAACCGCGCAATCGGCGAACACCATCGGCAATCCGCTTCGCGGCTTCATGATAAAAAAGCTCGATGGTGTCTTGATGTCATCACTTAACCCAATGCAAAGCCGAGCGGCTTCAATCACCCGCCGGGTTGGGTTTGCGATCCCGGCTACCATCGTTTCAGCGTCACCCGCTCGAACCATCATTCCGGCAAAATACAGCGGCTTGTTCACCGCTCGTTGAGCAACTGCCGCGCTGACCGAACGAGGACCAGCTGCATACTGCTGCGCATAACGCTCAAGTATCGGACTCGCCCCTGGGTCAATGACGGTACAACCCTTGAGCTCACTTAACTCATCAGCGCCCGCCAGCAAAATAACTTCAGCAATCCCAAGCTCTACAATTCGGATGGCTGCCGCCTGGATACGCTGATCACCACCTTCAGGAAACACAATCCGCCCGGCTGCTGAACGCGCCCGGTCGACATACACATCAATAAATGAATCCTGCTGCGCCATCGCAGGCCTAGCGATCTTGCAAGGGGGTGTAAGTTTTTAGATCAGGTCCGTTGTACTGGAGCAACGGTCTAATGAGAATATTGCTTTCCATTTGCTGCAGAACTTGCAACGTCCAGCCAGGCACTCGCCCCACTGCAAATATCGGGACAAACAGGTCCTGTGAAATTCCGTGCAGGTGATAAATGACCCCGGAGTAAAAATCGACATTCACATTCACGCCGTGCCTGGAGTAAGGCTGCATCGCCTCAACCAGGGCAACCAGTATCTGGTTCCATTGTGGTTCGCCCTTCTCGATCGACAACCGTTCAACACCATCGCGCAGGTGTCGGGCTCTTGGATCTTCTGCTCGATAGACACGATGACCAAATCCCATAATGGCTTCACGATTCGCGCGCTTCGCTTTCACATAAGCTTTGGCATCGCCCGGATCACCAATCTCACGCGCCATCTTCATGACGTTTTCAGCCGCACCGCCATGAGCAGGTCCAGACAGCGCACCAATGGCCGCTGTCACCGCTGCATGTAAATTGGCATCCGTGCCCGCGACCACCCGGGCTGTAAACGAAGAGGCGTTCGACCCATGTTCAGCATGCAGAATGAAATCCAGATCCATCAGCCCTGCAGCGCCTTCACTGGGGGCTTCGCCTGACAGCATGGCCAGAAAATTTGCCGCATGACCCAGGGTTTGATCAGGCGCTATCAGCGCCTTGCCTTGCCGCAGGCGGTGATGGGCGGCGACAATAATAGGCACCTGTGAGCTTAAACGAATACCTTTTCGAATAGTCGCCTCAGCTGAGTTGTCGGCTGTATCCGGATCAAACGCTGCCAATGCGGAGACTGCGGTTCTGAGTACATCCATGGGATGAGCGGTACAGATCGATTTTATAATGTCGAAGATTGGCTCTGGCAGCTGTCGCTCTGCTTTCAGGCTTCTGTCAAATTCAGCCAGTTCCGCCTGGTCTGGCAGCTCAGCATGCAACAGCAGGTAGGCCGTTTCCTCAAAGGTTGAATGCTCCGCCAGGTCGTGGATCGAATAACCGTAGTATCGAAGCTCACCGGCCTGGCCATCGATATAAGTCGCTGGCGATCGGTCGAAATAGACGCCTTTCAGACCGCGATGGATTCTTTTTTCTGCTGCATCCTTACTCATCACTGCTACCAATATTTTCTGCTGCGTCCTTACTCATCACTGCTACCAATATTTTCTGCTGCGTCCTTACTCATCACTGCTGCCACTATTAACCAGGTTAAAGACGAATCAATTCCTGCTTCAGAATCTCCACCATTTCATCAATCTGCTCTTTCTCGACGATCAATGCTGGTGCAATCAGCCCTGCATCACCGGTCGTCTTAATATGCAAACCAGCATCAAAAAGACGCTTTTGAAGCAGGTTCCCGCGAACGCCCGGCGCACCTTCAGATGCGATATCAAAGCCTGCTAACATGCCATAACCTCGTACATCAGTCACCATACCAAGGTTCTGAAGCGAGAACACTGATTCCAAAAAGTAACCTGACATTTCCGCCGCCCGGTCAAACAACTTCTCTTTCTCAAAAATATCAAGGGTAGCAATGGCTGCCGCGCAAGCTGCGGGATGTGCAGAGTAGGTGTAACCATGGGCGAGTTCAATCACATCGCGTGGATGTGCATTGACGACCGTTTCGTAGATTTCATCCTGCACGGCAACTGCTCCCATTGGCTGAGCGCCATTGGTCAACGCTTTCGCCATGGTCATAATGTCCGGAACCACACCGAATGCGTCCGACGCAAAGGCTGCGCCTGTCCGTCCAAATCCGGTCAGCACCTCATCCATCACCATCAGAATCTCGTGCTCGTCACAGAGCTCTCGAATGCGCTCTAGGTAGCCTACCGGCGGCACCAACACACCGGTTGAACCTGCAATCGGCTCGATAAAGCAGGCCGCTATCGATTTTGCTCCGTGAGTTTGCACAATCCGCAATAAATCATCTGCTAACTCCTCACCTCGGAGCAAAGGTTGACCCATGGAGTATCGCTGCTCAGGGTCAAAGGTCGAACGCATATGCACCACACCTGGCACCATGGCGTTGAAACCTTGCCGATTCTTCATCAGTCCGGACAGTGATGTGCCGCCGATATTAACGCCATGATAGGCCCTGTCGCGTGAGACGAACACATTTCTACCGCCTTCCCCCCGGGAAGCATGGTATTGCAATGCAATTTTCATCGCTGAATCTACGGCTTCAGATCCTGAATTACAGAAAAACACATGGTTCATGTCGGCCGGGAACAGTGGAACCAATTTGTTGGCCAGTTCGAACGAACGGGGATGGCTTCGAAGAAACGAGGGAATGTAATCCAGTTGCGCCAGCTGGGCGGCAACTGCTTCGGTTATTTCCGGGCGGCAATGACCGGCCGCGGTTGTAAACAATCCAGAAGCGCCATCGAGTAATTTGTCTCCATGCTGGTTCCAGAGATGCACACCTTCGCCTTTAACCACCAATCTCGGATCATCCTTAAAAGATTTGTTATCTGTAAAAGGAATCCAATGGCTTTCCAATTCTGCTCGTACCAGATCCATCGCTGTGGACGCTGTTTGTACAACGCTATCCTGTCCCATGTGCGCTCCTTTCAATTTCTCTAGATGTTAACGATAATGATGACCGAGCTAGAGTAATGCACCTGCATCAAGCTGGTAGAGCCAAGTATGGTTAAACGATCACACCAGAACATGTGGAAGCAGTTAATCAAGTTGTCCAAAGACAGCGACTTGGGTCTACAAACACAACTACGAAAATCTGTTGCCAACCTCATTCTGGAACGAAGTATCAGTCCCGATATGCCACTACCTTCAAGTCGGGAGTTGGCATGGACCCTCGAAATATCTAGAAGCACTGTCACCCTGGTCTACCAACGCCTGGTCGATGAAGGCTTTCTGGTCAGTCGCGAACGACAGGGCTACTTCGTCAATCCGGAACTGGTCGGTGCATCCCCAGCCAACGAACCCGGAGGACCTGAGATCACGCCTCGCGGCGATTGGTCGAATCGCCTGAAGCACCGGATCACTTCTCAGCGCAATATTACCAAGCCACTTGACTGGTACCGCTATCCGTTCCCTTTTATTTTTGGCCAGATCGGCGCAGACCTGGTGCCGATAGCGGAATGGCGAGAATGTTGGCGACATGCCCAGGGAGCACGAACAATAACCCGCAGCGGCTATGATCTGTTCGACCAGGATGACAAATCACTGATTGAACAACTCCGGGTTCGAGTGCTGCCAAGGCGAGGCATCTGGTGTCACCCAAATAATATTTTGATTTCGCTGGGCACTCAGAACGCACTTGCCATGATTGCAAAACTGCTGATTAAGCCCGACAACATCGTCGGCATGGAAAACCCGGGCTATCCCGATGCACGCAACCTGTTTGCATTGGAGACTAACAACATCAAACTCCTGGATGTCGATTCAGAAGGGCTCATCGTCGATGATCAGCTCAATGAATGCGATTACCTTTACATCACTCCAAGCTATCAATCGCCCACCACGACGACTTTGTCGCCTGATCGCCGCAGACTATTGCTCGCCAAAGCCAGAGCCCACGATATCGTCATCATTGAGGATGACTACGAATCAGAAGCCGCCTTTGGTGACGAACCGATTCCTTCCTTAAAAAGTGCAGATGAACACAATTCCATTATCTATTGCGGCAGCTTGTCGAAATCGCTGTCACCAGGATTACGCCTTGGCTTCCTCGTGGCTGACACAGAGTTAATCAACGAAGCTCGAGCCCTGCGACGACTTTCAATCAGGCATCCGCCGCCGATGATTGAATCGACTGTCGCTCACTTTATTGAACTCGGTCACTATGATTCACACTTAAATCGCTTGTCGAAAGCTTATCGCGAGCGGTGGTCTACCATGGCTGAAGCGACCGACAAATACTTTCCCCAGGCGCATCGCCGCACTTCGTTTGGTGGCACGTCCTTCTGGATCACAGCTCCCGAAGGTCTGGACGCGGAACAACTGGCTGTAAAGGCACTCAAAAAAGGTATCATCATTGAGCCTGGCACCGTACATTTCGGCGAACCCAACCCGCCGAGAAACTACTTCAGACTTGGTTTTTCCGCGATTACCGTTGACCAAATTACACCCGGCATTAAGTTGCTGGCGAAAATCATCGATGAATCGGTCTCCTCAGCATGATATCTGTCTGGCATTAATCGATGAGGTTAGCGCACCACCAGAATACCTGCGTTCTCTGGTCTGATCGTGATGCACGCTCTGGCCCTATCGAAGCTTGTACCTATCCACTAAAGTTTTGTTACTAGAGCGACAACAAACTCGACATTATTGCTGTGCCAATTGAGACCATATCTAAAACGCCTGTTTCAGGTTGGCGTTACCAGGTGGCTGTCTCAGGCTTTACCACAGAGAACGTCGATTACTAGAATCATTAACCACAGGAAATAGGTATGTTAATCAGAACAACACTCGCCCCTGCATTTCTAGTGCTAACAGCACTTTGCGCTATCTCGGGCAACATCTACGCTGCAAAAAGCGTGATGGAAGAAGTCATCGTCACCGCTGAACGTCGGGAAGTGAACCTTCAAAGCGTTCCTGTGGCCGTTACCGCCTTTACGGGTGAAGAAATGGATGCCCAGGGTATCGTCGACATTAAGGGCATCACCGAGAGAACGCCTGGTTTTACCATGGGCGTTTTCAACCCAGGACAACCTCAGTTTTACATTCGCGGTATCGGTTCAAATGAAGATGGTGCAGGCGGTGACCAGTCGGTCATTGTCTTTGTTGACGAAGTTTATATTGGTCGCTCAGCCGGCTCCGACTTTCAGTTGTTCGACCTCGAGCGCGTTGAGGTATTGCGTGGTCCCCAGGGTACTCTGTTCGGCAAAAACGTTATCGGTGGCGCAGTCAGCCTCATTAGCAAAAAGCCAACAGAAGAAACCGTGATGAAGTTCGAGGGAACCGTTGGCAACCTGGAAGAGAAGTCTCTGCGAGGTTTGATCAGTGGCGAGATTGCAGAGAATGTCTATGGCAAGGTCTCTTTCTCTAGCCGTCGACGAGATGGCTATGTTGATTCACGCATTGGTGAGTTTCCGGAGTTTTTCCCTGACACGAGTGTCGATGACCAGCATGACATCAATACTGACAGCATAAGGACTGGCCTGCGTCTGACGCCGTCCGACCGGCTGGAGGTAAATCTGACGGCAAACTATTCCACCATGGATCGTGCTGGCCCCACTTACATTTCAATTGGCCCAGGCGGCATACCCTACAACGCAAACGCCTCTTTGGACCCCAACTACGGCAATAATATTCACAAGAACTTCGTCGAAGACCCAGGCTCATCTGAGACAGATATCTTCGGAGTCACAGCCAGATTTGACTATGAGCTGACTGATTCGATTACGTTTACATCACTGACTTCGTTCCGGAACGTCGACTCTGAGCAGGACTGGGCGCTTTCCACACCAAACCTTAGCGCTTTGTTTGTGTCAGGGGGTGCCGTACCGCTTTATCTAATTGGCAACAACAACTACACGGATGAATCGGACACCTTTACCCACGAGTTCAGGTTAACCGGCGGCAGCGACAGGTTGTTCTGGATTGGCGGCCTCTACTACATGACGGAAGACACTGATCGCTTCGAAACCTCATCGGTTGGGCTGCTCTTCGCGAGTGGTTTCAGCATTCCGGGAGGTTTTCCGGGAGTTGAAGCCGGGGATGATCAAGGCAATGAAACCACGAGCTACTCAATCTTTGGTCAGTTCACCTATAACATCACCGATTCACTGGCCGTAACGCTTGGCGGGCGCCAGTCCTATGATGAAAAAGACATCACTCGAGTGGGCACTCCGAGCCCGCTTTCACCAAACCGGAATTTCAACTTCAAGACCGATGAAGACTGGGACGCTTTCACTGGCAAGTTTAGCCTCGAGTGGCAAGCAACAAATGATGCCTTCCTGTACCTTACTGTTTCGGAGGGTTACAAGGCCGGGGGTTTCCAGGGCCTGGCAGCGACTGAGCTGATTGCAATAACGCCGTTCGATCCGGAAGAGGCCACCCTCTACGAGATTGGCGCCAAGACCGAATGGTTTGACAACCGATTACGACTCAACCTCGCAGTTTTCAAGACAGACTATACGGACCTGCAGATCCTGCAGCTCCTGGTCGAAGAGGCCGCACCTGAAGGTACAGGCGGACAGTTGATTACGCAAAACGCGGCGGATGCTGACATTGAGGGTTATGAGCTCGAGTTCGTCATTGCGCCTACCGACAACCTGACGATTTCAGGATCGTACACGCATCTGGATACCGAGTTCTCTGACTTCTTTACACCAGCCGGGTTCAGGCCTCCAGATGGCGGTGCAGGTACCAGCGGGGACCGAACTGGCAACGACCTCCGAAATGCGCCAGACTCTGCCTATAACATCTTGGCTCGCTACCGCATGGATCTGGCTAACGGCGGGACTTTGACCTGGCAGGCGGATTGGCGCCATAAGGACATAGTCTATCAGGACCCTGACATATTCGAGTTTGCTGCAGTGCCTGAATACGATGTTCTCGATCTTCGCGTGAGCTACCTTTGGCCGAACGGAAATCTTGAAACAACGCTCTGGTCACGTAATGCCAACGATGAGGAATACTTCCTCCACAACTGGCCTCTTCAGGGTAGTGGGCAGGCAACACCAGCTCCACCCAGGACTTATGGCCTGACAGTAACCTGGCAATATAATTAATTAGCCAGCAAAAAGAGCGGCCCTGGGCCGCTCTTTTTTTTGCCCCTCCTTAATGACGAGAATCTATGCCGCAGCGTCAATATTCACTGGCAGCTCAATTCGGATTTCTATTTGTCCCGCTGCCGCTGCTGATTTTTCTCGGTAATCCCGCCATTGGCCTACTGGTAGGTTCAGCGCTATCACTCAGCTTTAACCGGAAAATCATTCCAATATCCGGGCAACTCGGAAAACTCGCCTTGCAGACCGCTATTATTCTGTTGGGACTAAAACTGGACGCCGAACGCCTCATCCAGATCAGCGCCGACTATAGCCTGTTGGTCACGGCTTATGTGTTGATCACTCTGGCAGTAGGACTGCTGATGGGTAAGATGCTCAATAACAATCCTGTCTCCAGCCAATTAATCAGCAGCGGTACTGCAATCTGTGGTGGCACCACCATTGCCAGTCTGGCACCGATCATTAACGCCAGACCGGAGCTAACCGCGGTTGCTCTGACACTGGTTTTCTTGCTGAACGCAGTCGCATTGTTTATCTATCCGCATATCGGCCACTACCTAAGCCTGAGCCAGGAGCAATTTGGCGTCTGGTGCGCGCTGTCAATTCACGACACCTCTTCTGTTGTTGCAACAGCATTAATTTATGGTGAAGAATCCGGCGCCGTCGCGACCACGCTGAAACTCGGCAGAACCCTCTGGCTAATTCCTCTACTCATTGTTGCCAGCGTGCTGCAAAACCGAAGCAATACCCGAGTGCAAATACCACTGTTTGTGATCTTATTCGTCATCAGCTCCATGATTGGCAGCCTGATCGATTTCCCGGTCTGGTTTATCGACATCGTCAGCTTCGCCAGCAAGGCCCTGCTAGTGCTCGCGCTGTACTGCATCGGCTCAGACATTACGCGCAATACCTTGAGCGAACTCAAGGGCAGAGCGTTGATTCACGGCCTGTTGCTGTGGATTATCGCGGCCCCAACCACCCTGGCTGTGGTTGTCTTTCTGATCTAACAAATCGGAATTCCTTATTCCGATTCGTTATTAAAATATTTCGATCTATTCCTTCCTAAGAATCTTTGGCTCTGGTCTAATCCTTTGCCATGACTTTCAAGAACACCAGAATTCATCTCTCCAGCCTCCTTGCCCTGGGGATGTTTGCTATATTTTTGCTGGCTCCCGTTCTTTGGACGGCCATTGCCTAAGCCAGGTCCTAACTTCTGCCTACTGACCAGCTTGATAGTACGGCAAGTTTTTACGCTGCTGAACTCCATCATTGCCAGGACCGTAGCTCGCCGTTAGATAATCCAAAACCACAGCTTCATGCTCTTCTTACAGCCATAATTGGTGATTCTTCTGCATCTACCGGGTCGTATCCAGCCACCTGTCCCGGGACATCTTGTTCGGGACAATCAACTATCTTGACAAGCGCCGACTCCGTAAAATGGCAACCCAGGTCAGTTGACCTCGCTCCACAACACACCATCGGCAACAAGACGGGCTATTTGTTCCTCATCAAAGCCCTGTTCCAGCAGTACCTCCGCATTGTGTTGACCTGCAACAGGTGGTGGCCCGAGTCGCTGTCCACCGCCATCGAACAGCACCTGCCGGCCATGCCTGCGGTATGTGCCCCACAACGGATGCTCAGTCTCGGCAGTCAGGCCCAGCGCGATGGACTGTGGATCAGTCAGCCAGAACTCTCTTGGGGTGATGGCATTGGCACGTACACATCCAACCCCGGCACTGGCCAGTAGATTCTCCCAGAAAGCAGAATCGTTGCCGGCAAACAGAGTTTCCAACACATCCGTGGCAGTTTGTCCGCCTGCTTGCAGCACCTCTAACGCCGGGGCCTGCATACCCGCAGCGGTTAGCACATCAACGAACAGTCGATATTCCTTCTCGTTGGTCATGGCCAGAAATACCCACTCATTACCGGTACAGTGATAGAGCCGATAAGTTGCAGACAATCCCAGTAATTCGGCATCGAGCATGGCGCGATCCGGTTTGCCCGGAAAGGTTAGAAAATCGTCACTATTGGCATAGGCGTTAGCACCGAACATATCGACCAGTATCTGCTGGCCCTGGCCTGTGCGCTGCCTGGCCACCAGGCCAAGCAGGGTGGATGTTGTTATGACCAGCGAGGTATTGGGATCCGGATTAACCTCATTAGCGTGCATCAAGCGACGCGTCCACAGGCGCAGATCATCAATTTCCAGCAACGCTTCAGGGACCCTTTCACCCATCTGGTAGAGCACGCCACCCATGGCCGCGCCGGGTATCGGGTGAGTGCTTGGTCGTTGTGCCCCGGGACCATCCGGACCATAGCCATTGGCCTGCATATACACGATGTCCGGATTGATCTTCTCAACCTGCGCATAACCAATGCCCAGTCGCTCAGGTACTCCGGGGCGGAAATTGTGAATAAGCACATCCGCATCTTTAATAAGCGCCAGTACGATCTGCCGGCCGGTTTCCGACTTGAGATCGATGCTCAGGCTGCGTTTTCCTGCATTGACCTTCGCCGACCCCAGACCCCCAAGCAGACCACGGAAGGGATCACCTCCGATTGGCTCCACTTTGATCACTTCGGCTCCCATGTCTGCCAGGTAACAAGCCGCCAGTGGTGCTGCAATAATCGTGGCGATCTCTAGCACTCGTATGCCTGCAAGCGGCAGCTGACCGTCATTGGAGCGCCCAGGTGCACTCCGGGGTGTATTACGCCAGAGATCCGCCCAGCTGTCATCGGCTGCCGCTTCATTTCCCGGGTCACCCGGCGTTCGCGTCAGACGAGCCACAGGACCAAGCTGCTTTCCGCCATCCTGGCGATCGATAACATGGCCATTGGCAACAATATCGGGATCGGCCATTGCCTGTTGGGTGGTCTGGTGTGCTGTCGCCACCACCCCGCCATCCGCTACACAGGCCGCCATCCACTCCTCTGCCGTGCGTTCCTGAATGCGCAGTAGCATTCGTTCCCTGAAGGCTTCCTGTTTCTCCTCCGGTAGCATCATCTGTCCCTGGTCATAGTCAGGATCTGCGAGCACATCTATCAATTCGGTGACGAGTAGAAAATTATCAAACAAGTGCGGCAGCAAATTACCGAACTGCACCCAACGACCATCGCTGGTCTGGGCCGGGTGATAGAACAGACTCGGAATGGGTGGTTCGATGACTGCCGGCGGCACGGCGGGAATGAAATCGCCGAAAAACTCAGGGAATTGAGCACCTATCATCCCTACAAGTTCATGGGGCAGCATGCCCTGCAACATGCTGGTTTCAACCAATCGACCCTCGCCGTCGGCACCTTGCTCCAGAAGGGCTGCCAGAATACCGGTCGCGGCGGATTGTGCACAGGCATGCACACCTACTTGCAGCGCGGAAAAACTAGGCCCTGCACGATCCGCAAGCCCGGAAAAAAGCCGCATGCGACCCGTGCTTGCAGCAACCAGGTGCTCATACCCCGGGTAGTCGGCACGCGGACCCTGGCTGCCATATCCGCTGATGTGGCAAAGGATGAGATGAGGATGACGCGCATGCAAACTGGCATAGTCCAGCCGTTTGCGCACCAGCGCAGTAAAGCGCCAGTTGCAAATCAGCACATCTGCGCCGGAACACAGATCGTCGAGAGTTGCTGACCCGGCCGCGGTTGAAAGGTCCAGGGGCAAGCTGCGTTTTCCGCGACGCCACATGCGTGAGGCAGGCAGTGCCATCATCGGATCAATACCTGGACGTTCGATCATGAGCACCTCGGCGCCAAAGTCTGCCAGGATCATCGTGGCGATGCCGCCCGCCGGACCGCTGGTCAGGTCCAGAATGCGAACGTCCTCAAGTGGCCGTACCATCATCTTCTCCTTTTGAAGCTACTTTGCAGTGATAGACAGCGTATTGCCAGATGCCTGCCCGTATGGATTTGCTCTTTAACAAATATTCACCGTCGCTTGACCACGCAAGGCCGGTAAATCACTGCTCAACGCTGGCTGTGCCATTGCTGTTAGTTGCGGGATTGACCGCCTTGCGGGCGTGCATTACCAGTATGAAGGCCCTCTTGTGATAGCGAAGATCTTGAACCATCTTGCCCGGTGTGAGGCATAGGTTTTCCATACTTAGTCGTTAGCGCATCCGCGTTATATGCCCTGACTAACGGTTAATCGCAAACCGACGTTTGCGAGGCCTCCTTCGACCAGTGTTTTCCAGAGTCTGGTCAGACTTGCTGAATCGGCCTACAATCATGCCAGCTAACCATTGCGACAAGGGAATCCCATGTTTACGAATACAAGACGTCGATTCATCCAATATATGGCACTGGCGGGTGTTGGCAGCCGCACATTGTTTCAGACTGGTGACGCCAGGGCTGCATTGTTTGAAGCAAAAGAGAGCGTTGGGCTAGGCGGCCCCTGGCCCGAGATGACCTATCGTAAGCTGGGCAAGACGGGTTTCAATGGCAGTCGATTAGTGTTCGGCTGTGGTGCGGCGCTGTCCAAACAACCTCGGGATGAGTTGCTCCACACGGCATTCGATCATGGCGTGAATGTGTTTGATGTAGGTTACAGTGAGTATTACGGTGATGCCGAAAAAAACCTGGCGCCGTTCCTGAAACAAAAACGCGATGATATTTTCCTGATTTCAAAAGCCCCCATTCCGGCCGGAATCGAGTTCGACGAAATACTCGATATGTCCACTGCCAAACAAGCCGCAAAGGCCTGGCTGAAAGAACTTGATAGGAGTTTGAAAACGTTACAGGTCGAACACGTTGATGCCTACTACCAGATGGCGGGTAATAATATCAGCGTAATAGCCAACGAAGAAGTTTACGCTGCCTTTGAATCCGCCAAAGCCGCAGGCAAAGTCTCCCATTTGGGTGTCAGCACACACCAGAATGCCGAGAATGTATTGAAAACGATGATTGATACTGACTGGTACAGCCTGGTTCAAATTGCCGTTACACCCGGTGGTTGGTATGACTGGAATGATCGAACTATTCTGCCTGGTTCTCCGCCCATGAAAGATATCAAACCCCTGTTTGACAAGGCACGTGAATCGGGCATCGGCATGATTGGCATGAAAGCTGGCAGATTCCTTGCTGGACGTCGATTCCTTGGTTGGGGAAATCCGGATGCTTTTGACAAGTATTATGATGAAAAAATAGCCAGGGCCAGCTTGTCCCAATTCCAGCGTAGTTATGCCTTTGTGTTGGCCCATGGGCTTGATGCGGTTAATGCCGATATGCAGAATATGCAACATCTGAAAGAGAACCATATCGCAACGGCAACCTCTCAAGATTACTTTGACATCGCGTAACAGGTAGGTAAACAAACCCAGGCGGTGACCTAGACAATATTTGATGAGAACTCTTTATTATCAACCGAGTTGTGGCATATCGGGCGATATGCATCTGGCTGCAATGATCGATCTTGGCGTCCCGGAGCAGTACCTCACTGACGAACTGGCGAAATTGAACCTGACCTCTGAATTCAAAATCACATTTGAATCCGGCTCGAAGATGGGCATCTCTGGCACAAGAGCCGACCGGCAACGTGCCTGTCTGTGCTGTCAAATCAGGCCAACGTGCATGCGCTGGCGGACATGATCCTGAATCGATCCTCGACCATCGGGCTTCGAATCGTGCCATTCACGAAAAGAATCCTGCCAAGGGAACTGAAAGAAATAGAAACCAGCTTTGGCACAGTAAGGATCAAGGAAGTTACTCAACCTGACGGGCGAAAGCGATGGAAGTCCGAGTATGAAGATGTGCAGCGCATTGCCGTGGCAAAAGGCAAAGATTTTCGTAGTGTGAAGCAACTCATCGACTTTGAGATTATGCAGCAGTTGCCAGGCACTAACTCGAAATAATGCCAGAGGTTGTCCCGTCTTGCCGACGTAGTTCCAGCGCAGCCTGCACTGCTGTGAGGCGAGTCCGGGTCATTATTAAAAAGACATTCTGCAGCTTCAGTGAGCAACCCAACACGAAACCGAGGATCGTTTATTCTCGTAGAAGAATGACCTGGGTAGGTGAAGGACATTTCATGTGGATTTACTCACAGGTGAACAATTGTTGAAACCGCAGAAACAGGCTCTATGACAACCTTGGTTTGTCGCCGATAATCCCTGCTTCTGCGAGTGATTCGAGTTCTGTTTCGCTGACCCCCAGCATTCCTCCAAGAACACTTTGATTATGCTGGCCAAGTGTTGGTGCCGGTGTGCGCAATTGCAGCGGGGCTTTGCCCGGTCGCCATGGCGGGCTGGGATGGGGTTGTCTCCCGACATAATCTCGTTCCATCCACTGCAGATAGTCCCGGGCAATCAATTGCGGGTCATCCAGCAAATCTGCTCCATTGTTCAATACGGCGGCGACCACGCCCGCTTGTTGAAGCTGGTGCATCAGCGAGGTAGCGTCCTGACCTTGAGTCCATTGAGACAAGGACGTTTCGATCCGGTCGCGCTGTTCCAAACGTTCGCCTGCACTGAGTTGCTGCAACGACTGGAGATCCGGGGTCTGTTCGCACAGGTGCTTCCACGCTTCGTCGTTTCGAACCTGAATCATAATCCAGCGGTCATCTCCCACGCAGGGATAAACCCCGTCAGGCACGTGTTCAGGGTGTCTGTTTCCGGTGCGCTTCGGAGACTCACCGTAAACCGATTGATGCAGAATCCCCGGTGCAGCGTGCGGCAACAGGCACTCCACCTGGCTGAGGTCTACAAACTGACCCTGCCCTGTGCGTTTTTTGTAATAAAGCGCTGTCAGCAGGGCTGCAGTACCGTTGAGGCCGCCGATGGCATCGCCGAAGGCGACATGTTGCATGGTGGGTGGCTGCGCATCGCTACCCTGCAAATGAGGCAGGCCGGAGGATTGTTCGACGGTTGAGCCGTACGCACGGAAACCGGACCATGGCCCAGTGCAGCCAAAGGCTGGCATCGAGACCATCACCAATTGAGGGTTAGCTTCAACCAGGTGTTGATACTCGAGTTTCAGCTTGGGTAATACTCCGCCCGAATAGTTCTCAACAAGCGCGTCCGCATCCGCCACCAGACGCAGCAAGAGATCGCGCCCCCGGGGGGTCTCTAAATCCAGAGTGACATTGAGTTTATTTCGATTAGCGTAAAGAAAGGGAATTGCTTTTTCCGCACCATCGTCAGCAATCCACTCTGCTGTGGCTTCCCAACTGCGCCACCAGTCAAAGCGAGTACAGCTCTCTACCTTGATGACCGTGGCGCCCAGGTCAGCCAGGTTTCGCGCCGCCAGCGGCCCCGCCCACCCCATGGACAGATCAATGATCTTCAGTCCTTCAAGCGGTAGGCGCTCTGTTTGCGCCGACTCAGCAGGCGTTGCCGAGGCTTGTGTTGTCTGCCGGCGCGACCTCAAACTCCCGGAATTGGCAGGGGTTATCCATTGATCGTCGTCGGCACCTAACACCGCTACTCGACCACCAAATGCCGGGGGAGTTTTCGCTAATCGAAAAGGCACCGAAGGCGCCTTAAATATCTCGTCACCATACGAAAAATCGCTGAAAGCCTGACGTTCAACATACTGGTCGACGTGAAACAATTCATCCATCGTTGGCACGCGCGCCAGCGGAATTCGCATGGCCTGACCTTGATAAAACAGGTCCTGGGCACTACGTGTTGATAACGCCTCAAGTATGAGCGGCTCCAGAACATCCGAGGCTTCCAGGCGCGCCACAGAGCTCTCGAACAATGGCACATCGGCCAGATCATCGAGCTCTAACAGTTTACAAAAGGCTTTCCATTGGCTGGGACGCAGGCAGGTAACCCCGAGCCAACCATCCATGCAGGGCCAGATGCCCATGGGGTATGTCGGAGGGAAACGGTTGATACCCATTCTGGAGGGCAAAGGAATATTGTTGTAAGCGCTGATAGGACCGATGTCCGTGAGGCACATATTTGCTTCATAGATGCTCGCGTCAAGGCAAAAAAATGGTGATGACCCGCGCGCTATTTTCTCTTCCTGCTGGCCTAACAGATAGCCGAGGGCGCCGTTGAAGGCGCTCAGCCCACCGATCATTTGTGCCTGATAACCTTTAGGGATTAGCGGCGGACCTTCGGGATCACCGATACCGCACATGAGTCCCGTCAGCGCATGTATAACACCGTCCGATCCTTGAAAATCCGAATAGGGGCCACTCAACCCGAACCAGCTAATGGCGCAGAGGTTGCTGTCAAAGTCTTTTAGCGACACCGATGCCGGCAAAGTTTGCGGATCCAGCAACACCAGATCTGCTTCGGCGACCGCCGGATGGTTCGCCGCAACACCACCAGCAGTAACGCTTTGCTTGTTTGCATTCAGATAACCGTGCAGGGCGCTATGGCCGTTTTTCAAGCGTGGCTCAAGACCTCGGGTGACAAAGCCATCGTCTGGTTCCACGTTGACGACTCTCGCACCATAGTCGACCAGGAGTTTACCCGCGTAACTGGTGGCAACGGTGCCACTGATATCCACCACCAGAAGATCCTGAAACGGACCCTGTGTGGTGTCAGTTAGTCTGGCAGTGGTCTGTTTTGAGTCTGTCATTTCATAGGCAGTCTACTAAAATAGGTTCGCTCTCACCCGTAGCTTCTTCGACTGATTGCTGTTTTGCTATCCCTTTTTCTTTGCACCTTTTCCTGCTCTTTGGAACAATGTTATCGCCAGAGAAGCGCCGAAGAACCCAGGCATCGCTTTAGACATGTCACTCAGAGCGCCTGGTCAGGATAACGGCCGCAATGGGTCCAGAAGGGTAATTCGCAAATCCCTCTTGTACTAGGTTTGGAAAGCGTAAACTAGCG
>DTZW01000289.1:0-727 GCA_012961165.1 Gammaproteobacteria bacterium
TAAGTAATGTCTGGTCCGTGGCGGGTTCTGGCGCCAGTGACATCAACCTTCTGACTTTGCAGCCCTTTATCAATTACAACCTGCCAGGGGGTCGCTATTTCACCAGCTCGCCAGTCATTAGTGCGAACTGGGAAGCCGCCAGCGAAGAGCAGTGGACGGTACCGCTTGGCTTGGGGTATGGCAAGATCTTCAAACTAGGTAACACACCGGTGAACGGTCAGATCAGCCTTTATCACAATGTGAAACGGCCCACTAAAGGCGCTGAATGGCAGTTGCGGGTCCAACTGCAGTTCATGTTTCCACGGTGAGTAAAGTCCGTTTTTTATTGCCCCATCTCAAAGGATACAAAGCCCTCCAGGACAGACTGAATCTCTGCCACACTGAGGCCACCTCGATCCTGTGGGTCCGAATAGATGCCACACACCAGTCCGCTTACCTTGGGTTGGCCCGTACTTGTGATCTTGAGGGAGTAGTTCAGGTTCAAAGGGCCGCCTTCGCGTGAGGCCAGGTACAAAAAGGCGGGTGGTGAAGTGGAATTCATAGCGAGATTGAATTCTCGTTGCGCACTCATTTCATTTCGACGGTACTGTTTGGTTACGGTAAAGGTGTCCGGGGAGATCACCGTTGGGGTACTCATCTCAGAGCGTGGTCGGCGCATGGCAAAGTAGCAGTAAGGAGCATAGGTTTGCTTAACGCGGTCCATGGTCTTGCCATCTTGAATAAAGAC
>DTZW01000289.1:875-2910 GCA_012961165.1 Gammaproteobacteria bacterium
CGATAGTTGATTTCATCGTGAGAATTGTTTTGAATATTAAAGAACTGAACAATATCAAACGAATGCCGTATTTACAAATCGAAAGTCAACCCATTTATTAACAAGGGGGAAACCTAATGAAAGTTTTGACTAAGGCGGTTGGGTTGTTATTTTTTGCAAGTCTGGCCGCAGTAGCTGGATCACCAACACCGGGATTCAACAATCTTATTCCATCCGAAATCCTGACGCCGGATACCGTCGATACCAGTATCGGAACCCTTAATTTCTTCGATGGAATGCCCGACGATGAAACGGTAGCAAAGGTCTATGACAACCTGGACACCATTCGCTCCACAGAAGCATTCCTCAATTTTATTCCAGCAGCATCAATGGAAGGTCTTCGCGCTGGGCTTGAGAGCATCGGAGCAGGCCGCGCACACCAAGTCATGATGTTCGATCAATTATTGGATTCGGATCCCCTTTTTCTTACCGGTAATACCGACACGGTCTACACCGTCGTATTTCTTAATCTGGGGCGGGATGGGCCGACTGTTGTTGAAATTCCACAAGGAAGCGGGCCCAGTACCGTCAATGATGCATTTTTTCGTTTTGTCACGGATATGGGTGCACCTGGACCTGATCGAGGCAAAGGGGGAAAGTACTTGATCCTGCCTGAAGCATACGAAGGCGAGATCCCAGAGGGCTATTTTGTCGCAACCTCTCCGTCAGACGTTAATCTGATGGTTCTGCGAGGTTTTCTGGTAGATGGAAAAACTGATGCGGCGGTCAAGTCAGTTAAGGAGGGATTGAAGATCTATCCGCTGAGCCAGAAAGAGAGCCCGCCTCCGATGGAATTTATCAGTGGCTCAAAGGTTGCGTTTAATACCGTGCACGCTAACGACTTTACGTTTTTTAAGGAAATTAACGACGTTATTCAACGCGAGCCTGTAAATTTTATCGACCCCGAGTTGCGGGGATTGCTGGCGAGTATTGGTATCCAAAAGGGCAAACGTTTTAATCCCGACGCGAGAATGAAGCGAATCATGACCGACGGTATCGCGATCGGTAACGCTACGGCCCGGGCTTTGCTTTTGAGACCAAGGAATAAATCAGCCTTTTACTACGAGGGCAGCCAGTGGTTCACCGCCTTTATCGGGGGCGATTACCAATGGTTGATTGATAAAGGAAACGGAGGCCGTAATCTTGATGCCAGAGCCGCGTTCTTTTATGGTTATACCTTAAACACGCCAGCGATGGTTTTGAAAATGGTTGGTGCGGGTTCGCAGTACGCGGTTGCCGCGACAGATCAAGATGGCAACTATCTGGATGGCAACAAAAACTACCGCCTGCGTATTCCATCTAACGTACCAGCCAAGGACTTCTGGTCCGTTGTGCTTTATGACCCACAAACGCGGTCAGAGCTTCAGACTAGCCAACCGTTCCCAAGCAAGAATAACAAGCGCGACAAGATAGAGATTAATACTGATGGCTCTGTCGATCTATATTTTGGCCAACAGTCGCCCCAGGGCAAGCAATCGAATTGGATTCAAACGGTTCCCGGTAAAGGATGGTGGGCTGTATTGAGGCTCTATGGCCCGCTGGACCCCTGGTTTGATAAAACTTGGCGGCCGGGTGACTTTGAGAGGTTGGATTAGGATCAACCGTAACTGGGCCGATGAGGATGCGCATGGAGCCATGGGTCGATGAAACCTGGAGAGCAGGTGAGATTTGAACTACGGAACTAACCCACCAGGTAGTGCCACCGCAGCGACCAGCACAATGCCGGCCGCTGCGGTGGATTCGAAGGCATAGTCAATCGAAGTACGCTATTTGCACCGCAGTTTGCTCGCGATGACGTTCAGTCTCGATCGTATTACATCAGGTGATGCATCTAGCAGAGCACCTCGAAAGATTGATTGAGGCGGGCTTTGCCATCAAGGTTAATTTCGACTTGCCAGGTGCCTATAAAATCGTCCATTCCCATGGCTGGGTTGAAGAAGCTGAAAAGCGCGGCGCCTTTAGGCGGATGCAGTTGCAACCACACCGTAATTCGGCT
>DTZW01000290.1 GCA_012961165.1 Gammaproteobacteria bacterium
ACCGGATAGTTGATTAAGCAAACCATCGGTCGGTCGGCCGCCCCGGCGAGAAAATAGACCATAAAGCCCACTCATTGCTAATCTAACTTCTGTTTAGGTCGTCGCGGGAAGTTCAGAAAGCAGCCCCACACGCTTTAGTTCGGTGACGACGGATTCCACGTCGCCGCTCAATTGCTTGCTATCCACATCATACTGTTCGAGCAAACTGGCTACAGCTACAGAAAGGTCGCTATTAGATTCCAACAGCCGCCAGAGCTTGCATCCAACTTCATTCAGGCTGAAATACTCTTCACTCCCCATATCCAAAATGACCATTTCACCATTAATTTCCTGGGTGATGGCTTTTGAAGATAACGTTAAGTGACGAGTTGCGCTCATGGACGGATCATAGTGCGCTATAAACATACGGACAATACTTATCGAAAATATTTGAGAAGTTTATCCGCTATGCCTGGGAGCGCGTCATAATTGTGCAAATAGGACAAAGTCAGACTGTAGGGTATGGTTTCCAGCAATCGGCGTGCGTCCTGCAACCTGTCAGAAGTCGCTTTGAGGTCACCGGGGTTAAGGGCAAAAGTCTGCCCGAAAACCTCTAAAAGAACATCAGCGCCCCTTCGTTGTTCAATCTGTAGAGTTGAGGCCCCCGGATCAAGAAAAATGATGGCGTTTAGCGAATGTCCAGTTAATTGTCGAGTAGTCTGGCGAGTGCGTCGCTTGTCTGTATGCCGGGCGGTTGGGAGCTGTACAGCATGCACTGAACTCAAACGTTCGCTGCTGTCGGCGAAAAGCTTCAGTCCTGGATAAGCACCGCACACGCTGACCTCGTTGTCAGAGACACTGATTTTCAAACAATCATCAGCAATGAGTTTCCAGCCCAACACCTGAAAGTACGCAGCCAATGTCGACTTGCCTGCTCCGCTGTCACCCGTGAACGCGATCGTCGTCCCCCCTTTCGTCACACAACTAGCATGCAACACCAACTGACTAGTCTCGCACATGATTCTCGGCAATATCTGGTCAAGCAGTTGCCCCCTGATCATCGCCTCATCATCACACAAAGCCATCACGGTAAGTCGGTTAGTCGTATAATCGATTTCGGTCGATACGATGCCAGGTGCTGTCAGTCTATAACAGCTATTACCACCACGGAGTTCAAGTTCCACTGTCCCCTTTGAATCAGTCCATGCGTGAAGCAAAGGCGATTTCAAATGATCGGGAAGTTTCCCAGCTTGTATCCGCATTGCGAGTGAATTCCCTTCACTATGCCCTGGCAGCAGTTCCGGCAGTGGCAACGAACTGGAAAGAACCCCGTCAAAATAGGCATAACTATTCACCGAAGCGCTCCGCGATGCCCTGGATGAACTTGATCGCGGCCGGTTCATCGACGAACAGCGCCGAGAAGTCTTTGCTCAGTTCGGCAGCAATTTCTGACACAGTCGCCGTTTCACCAAACCTGGTTAATACAAACTTCGCTGCGAGTCCGCTGTCGGACAGGGTCGGGCTATTAAATTCAGACCGCCGCCTCAATTCAGAAATCGTTGTTGGAACAGCTAGAAAGGTCGAATGTTGTTGTGATTCTTTGGACGTTGTGCAGCGCCAGTGCCATTCGCCGAATTCAGCCCGATCAATCGCGATACTTACTGTTTCTTGCGCTACCAGGTTCATTCTATTAACAGGCATGTAAACCTGAGACCAGTGTGTTTTAGGTGCATTGGGTGACGTGCTTAGCCAGGCGCCACCGAGACGCGCATCAAACCAGCAAAGAAAGCCATCGATTTGAGCCTCGTTGCGTATGTGAAAACTGACCTGTTCGTGACAGTCGGCCGTCGTAGCTGTGTGAAAATCTAGCGAGCGAATCTTCCTGGGCTCTGCTAGCAGTGTAAAGTTAGCATCGTTAAAGCTCTCGAAATAAAGACTATTCTGCGCAAACGGAAGCATTGATGCGTGCTTGATACCCTGCGATCCATCCACCCATTTATTGATGTGGCTATCATAAAAACTACTCATGCTGATCGGCGCAACAACCATGGAAGCGCGATCGGGAATCAGTGAACCTCCAGGTTTCAAAAAACGATCTCGTGCCAGGAAGAGTGATGGCAACAAATCTTCTTCAAGCAAAAAGTTACCCGTGAAAACCGACGTTATGACATCCACCTTCACATCAGAATATAGCTTCTCGGCAGCGATGGGGATAAATTCAACTTTGTCTTCCAGGCCATTTTCTGCAGCAATCTGTCTCGCTGCTTCCTGGTTAGTGACCGACTCAACCAGCAGAACTTTTTTGGCACCAAGAGATGCTGCAATAAAACCCAATATGCCAAGTCCCGACCCCAGATCCATTACCACTGATTCGGGGCCAATCACCTGCTCAAGTGCGCGGCGATAAAAGCCGTTCCGATAGTCGTCCAGAACCATGGAACGTTGTTCTACAGGTGACTCGTAGCTCATCTAGATAGGTAGACCTGGTCAGATAAAGGATTGCAGTGCTGGTGCTTTAATTTTACGAGATACTCACGCCATCGCAACAGGAGATCCAATTGATCTTCCCAAAGGGCTAATGCCCCCTTCCCTCTTACGAACCGTCAGCAAAAATTGAGCTACAAAACCCGAACAACGCCATTAAGCCTCTCAACACAGGAAACTTACAGACATTAATAACGAATGGCACCCCCCTTAGACCCCATGAAACACGACGGTAGTTGCCGATTTAGCGACAAGGTTCTGGATTTACGGGAGGGACTATCACTGAATTCTGCAGAGTAGAGAGTGATCGCCCAAGCCCTTAGGTCACATTCCGTTACATTAGTGCACATTGGCATCAACCCCGGTTTACAAGACCCCCTTACAATCTCCTCCCATAAACCAAATATGTAAAAGGGTGAACAACATGTACAAGACTATCCT
>DTZW01000291.1 GCA_012961165.1 Gammaproteobacteria bacterium
GGGTAATTTCTTGTTGTAGACGTTCATGGAAAGCCCAAAAAATGAATGTTATCATCGGCATACGACACTACGAGGGTCAAGTCTTGGTTTCCGGGCTGATCCAAACTAATACGATCCAAACTAATATTAAGAGAGGGCAATCTAATGGGTGATATAGCGCTGTTTACGAGCGACGGGCTGGACTATCTGTTTCGCTGGGGTCATTTCCTGGCAGGTATCACCTGGATTGGGGTTCTGTATTACTTCAATTTCATCCAGGGTGAGTATTTCAAAGAAGCGGAAGATGCGCATCGCTCAGGAGCGATTCAGAAATTGGTGCCTCGCGCACTCTGGTGGTTCCGATGGGGTGCCATGTTTACGTTCCTTACTGGTGTTGTCCTGCTGGGGTTCCGACATGCGGGGCTTTCCTACGACATTACTGTGGGTGCAACCCTCGGCACATTGATGTTCCTGAATGTCTGGCTGATCATCTGGCCAGCACAGAAGATTGTTATCGCTTCTGCAACCCAGGTTGCACATGGTGGCGAAGCACTTCCGGAAGCGGCAGGAGCTGCACCGAAAGCGGCGTTGGCTTCACGGACCAATGTACTCTTTTCAGCGCCGATGCTCTTTTTCATGGGCTCTTCCGGCCACTTGGGTGGTAACGGCCTTGTGACAGACGCGAGCACTGTTGGCTTGGGCGTTGTCATGCTGCTGATTCTTGCACTGGAAGGAAATGCGATATTCGGTAAGCAGGGTCCGATGACCAAGGTATCTGGCGTCATAGGGTGTAGTGTAGGCTTGACTGCCGTTCTTTACGGACTCATGGTTGCCCTGTAACAAGAGAAAAACCTGTTATGAAAGGGCTCCGGTAGGAGCCCTTTTTGGTAAAGCGAAAGGTAATTGACCAGAAATTTATGTCAGACCAGAAAGAAAATATCCCTTCCATAAAGCCCGCTCAGGATGAGGTTGCGTCCTATAGGCGAAGTGGCCGATCCGAGGCACCGAAGCAAAGTAATTTCAACGGTTTGCTGGTGTTTGTCATCGTGCTTATGGCAATTATGATGGGTATTGGCGGGTACACGCTCTACGAGGTTCAGGAGAGGCTCGAGCGCTCAAACCAGTTACTTGAACAGGGCCAGGAAAACATCCGTCAGCTCGATAGCAGGCTGGCAGCGACAGGTACTGACGTCTCCAAGACTCTGCAGGACCTGAAAGCGCAGATGAATACAAACTTCACCGAGATAGACAAGCTGTGGGCGGTCTCTCACCGGCAGAATAAACCCGATATTCAGAAGAACGTTCGAGCTATTGCAGGCCTCAAGCGTGACCTGGGTGCGAAAATTAACTCAATGAGTGTGTTGGTCAAGAAAATGTCATCCCATTACCAGGCTATCCTGAATGAATTGTCCGGACTTCGGGAAGGCTTACGACAGGACAATGAAGAATTGATTACAGAAATAGCCTTGCTTCGGGGCCAGGTTCAGGATCAGGCAGTAGTCCAGGGAGCCACGAAGAGAAACCTGAATTCGCTTGACCGACAGATGAAGGAAATGCAGGCGGCGATTGATTCAATTGATGCGCACCGACGGCAGATTTCACAGAAGCTCAACGAACTCCAGAACAATATCCAGGCCTCCGGTAGCCCGATTCAGTAGCGCTTTTGCCGCCCTTCTATGGGTTGTTCTGCCAGTCCTCAAGAATATTCATCGCGTAGGCGTAGCCTTCGAAGTTCATCACCACCCCGTCTTCTGTGATTTCCACCAGCAGTAGAGAGTTAGCGACAAGATCTCCCTCCCTTCGGGATACCCCATTGATGTTCACCATGCGCAGGTCCGTGTCGGAAGCAAAAATATGTGTCGTGATCTGAATCTCAGGTAATCGACGAATCACGTGGTCGGGCAGGTCGTTGATGTCGACGGTTTTACCCGTGGTAACCGCGGCTGGAAACCAAGCCGGTTGAGCCGCGGTTAAACTCGAAGATGTCATGGGGGTGTCAACTGTGGCCGCGATGGCAGGGACGAGTGAGTCAGCAGAAGGACTTTTTGCCTGCGGCGCAATGCCAGTCTCTGGCTGGGAGTTGTTGCCGAAATAGATGAAAACGCCAATGGAGTTGAATATTGCCAGTAGTGCCAGCAGGTAAAGGAAATGCCTGAGCTGGAACCGGTTAGGGGATGGTTCACCCTGCAGGCTTTTCAGGCCCGGTGTTTGTTTGCGTTCACGTTCCTGTTCCGATTTGTTCAGTGCATCAAGAATATATGACATGACGCTACCCCTGGTCTCGGGAATACAATGTTGGGATGCTCATCGCTTCTACGTCATTTAAATGTATCCAGGTGACAGGATCGACGATACCGTTTGGAGATAAACCGGCTCTTCTTTGAAAATCCCGCACTCTTTCTTCCAGTGAATCATTGAAGGTGAAGCCTGCTTGGATAGGCGGCGAATGACCCTCGATCATGTCCAGTTGTGTCACCAGCCAGTCAACTGTGGCACCACGGTCATTCTTTTTGAGCGGTGCTTGATAAGCGGGTGGCATGCGCCACAGCATCAGGGCAATGCCATTGTAGTTTGATTCAAACTCAGCCTGCGTCAGACTTAATTGGTCTGATCCCGCGATCACGGTAAGGGTGCCATCTAGTATCTGTGCAAGCGTAAAATACTCAGTGTTTAGTTGAACAATAACCGGTCTGTCGAGTTCCCTCAGCTCTGGAAGCGTGGCGATGCTTTCGAGACATCTGAGCCCTATCGCTGTGGCAAGTTCGCAGGGGTTTGATGCTTTGTCGTCAAAGCTGGTTCCCCACAGGGCGAACAGGTCGTGATATGCATCCGAAGCAGAAGCATGTCCCCGGATGCTTAGTTTGGCTGGCACCGGAACGGGTGGTGTCTGGGCCGTCGATGTCATTGCCGA
>DTZW01000292.1:0-12747 GCA_012961165.1 Gammaproteobacteria bacterium
CGTAAAGAAATCGAAACAGGGTCGGTTCCAAATTCTCGACGTTGTCGAGATGATGAAGCCGATCACGAAATACACTACCACGCTGGTTGCTGGCGACAACATTCCCTCGCGTATCCGCGAAGCTTACCGGCTTGCTGGGGAAGAAAAGCCTGGCGCCGTTCATATCGAACTGCCGGAAGATATCGCTGGCGAACAAACAGATGCGCGCCCCATCCCAAAATCGGCTGTGCGTCGCCCTGTGCCAGAAGTAAAGTCCATCACCATGGCCCTGGAAAAGCTGCACGCCGCAAAATCGCCGATCATCATTATCGGCGCTGGCGGCAATCGCAAAATGACATCGAAGATGTTGACCCAGTTTATCGACAAAACAGGAATCCCGTTCGTGACCACCCAGCTTGGTAAAGGCGTGGTTGATGAGCGTCATCCGTTGTTCATGGGTTGCGCTGCCCTATCAGCAGGCGACTATGTTCACCGCGCGATCGAAGCCGCCGACCTGATCCTGAATATCGGCCATGACGTGATCGAAAAACCGCCATTTTTCATGAAGCCGGGCGGCGCCGAAGTAATACACATTTCATGCAATACTGCAGAAGTTGACCCTGTCTACTTCCCGCAAATTGAGGTGATCGGTGACATCGGAAACGCGATTTGGGAACTGAATAACGGCGCTAAGAAAGGCTCCGACGCGGGCTGGGACTTTACCCGCATGATGGCTGTTCGCGAACATCACGACGCCAACATCCTTGAAGGGTCTGACGACGCGCGCTTCCCTTGCTATCCACAGCATGTAGTCAAAAAGGTCCGCGAAGCACTGCCAGACGACGGCATAATCTGCCTCGACAACGGTGTCTATAAAATCTGGTTCGCCCGGAATTATCGCGCCCACCAGCCCAACACCGTGCTGCTGGATAACGCGCTGGCGACAATGGGCGCTGGCCTGCCATCCGCTATGGCGGCGCATATGGTCTATCCGGACCGCAAGGTTCTGGCGATTTGTGGCGATGGAGGGTTCATGATGAACTCGCAAGAACTGGAAACAGCCGTCCGCGAGAAGATGAACATCGCTGTCCTGGTCCTGAACGATAATTCATACGGTATGATCCGCTGGAAACAGGCCAATATGGGCTTTGATGATTGGGGCCTTCAATACGGCAACCCGGATTTCGTCAAGTATGTAGAAGCTTATGGCGGCATCGGCCATCGGGTGGAATCGGCCGAGGCGCTGCCCGGGATTCTGAACACCGCGCTTTCCACGCCAGGTGTTCATCTAATCGATTGCCCCGTGGATTATGTAGACAACGACCAGATCCTGAACATCGACATCAAGAAACACTCAGCCTCCATCTAAGTCCGCTGATAGCCGCGAGGGGCCTGCGCGCCCCTCGCCATTTCTGACAACTAACGCTTCAAGGAGACCTATCATGTCCACGCTTCAGGCCAAATACCCCTACTATCTGAACAACAAGGCGGTTTACGCCAACGAGGACCTGGAAGTCACCGACAAGTATACCGGTGAGGTCGCCACGCGCTGCGCGCTGGCAGACCCCAGGGCTATCGACGAAGGCATCGCTGGCGCTGTTCGCGCGACGGAACCAATGGCGAAAATGCCATCCTACGAGAAAAAAGCGATCCTGAAACATTGCGTTACCCGCTTTGGTGAACGATTCGACGAGCTGGCTATGGCACTATGCATAGAAGCCGGCAAGCCAATCAATGATGCCGAAGGCGAGGTGACACGCCTGATCGACACGTTCCAGATCGCCGCCGAGGAATCGACCCGTATGCACGGCGAATTGCAGGCGTTGGATATTTCGCCCCGTGCAAAAGGCTATCAGGGTATGTGGAAACGGGTCCCAATCGGCCCTTGCTCTTTCATCTCGCCGTTTAACTTTCCGCTGAACCTTGCCGCGCACAAGATTGCACCGGCACTGGCCGTCGGTTGCCCATTTGTGATGAAGCCCGCGTCCCGAACACCACTCGGCGCCATCATCATGGGCGAAATTCTAGCAGAGACGGACCTGCCGGAAGGCGCATTCTCTATACTCGCCTGTTCGCGCGACGGCGCTGATCTCTTCACCGTCGATGACCGACTTAAGCTGCTGTCCTTCACCGGCTCGCCCGGTGTTGGTTGGGATTTGAAGGCACGTTGCGGCAAAAAGAAGATCGTTCTGGAGCTAGGGGGCAACGCCGCTGTTGTAGTAGACGCGGACACCAGGAATCTGGACGACGCTGTCAATCGCATCATCTTTGGTGCCTTCTACCAGTCGGGCCAATCTTGCATCGGCGTTCAGCGTATCATGATCCACGAAGACATTTATGATGTGATGAAGGAAAAGTTGGTCGCCAAAACGGTAACGCTGGTCAAAGGCGATCCGAAGATCCGCGAGACTTTCATAGGGCCAATGATCTCGGAGAAAGAAGCATCTCGTCTACACGGTTGGATCGAAGCGGCGGCGGCTGCTGGCGGTAAGATCCTTTGCGGCGGCACCCGCGACGGAGCGATGCTGGATGCGACGTTAATGGAAAATGTTCCGCTGGACCAGGACCTGTGTGTGGAAGAGGCGTTTGGCCCTGCAGCCGTGCTCCAGAAATTCTCCACGTGGAACGACGCTATCTCGATGGTAAATGACAGCAAGTTTGGACTACAGGCAGGCATCTTCACCCGCGACTTCTACAAAGTGCAGCAGGCATGGGACGAAATGGAAGTTGGCGGCGTCGTGGTCGGAGATGTGCCGTCCTACCGTGTAGACAACATGCCTTATGGCGGCGTGAAAGATTCAGGGATAGGCAGAGAGGGAGTTCTCTTTGCGATGGAAGACATGACTGAAATCCGCAATCTGGTCATCCGCACGCCACCGTCATAATCTGCTGACCTTTTGCACAATTGAAAAGCGCAGAACCATGCTTGACGCTTTTCAATTGTGTCTCTCCAGGGAACAGAGTGATTCGGTTAAGTGCCCTGGCCTCGGGTCAAGTTAAGCAGCAAAACAAGCCAGGTAATACAGCGTTCGAACTCGCAGCGAAGATCGCGTGCAACCATACCCTGAACCAAACAGATACGCCTCAACCCTCTTCGCGCTGGAAGCGCGAAGAGCTCACCACTCCAGGTCATCAGGAATTGGATAGTCTTTATAGGGATCGTCCTCATCAACGATCTCATTTGAACGGTCATGCAGAAACAACACCGTCTCGGCACTACGCGCTTCAATTTTTCGCGCAACCACTTCTGGCACAAGATCGTACTTATCACCGGCCAGAACGATTGCCAGGTAACCTTTGTTCAACTGCGTTTTGTTTTCTTCAGAAATATAGATTTTCTTGATCTTGGTCTGATGGTTAAAATTATAAGCAACATTACCGTCCTGACGCTGCGAGTTTGATGCGATCAACTGCTTAACCTGCGCGGATAAAGCTTTCTCTTTAGCCAACTCATTAAGCCTTTCATTTTTCTGGCGATCTTCATCGAGTTTTTTTAGTCGCGCGACTTCAACTTCCTCCTTCGCCTCGTCAACATCTATTCCCTTTTTAATACGCAGATCGGAACGCAACGCTCCTTTTTCTGCTTTGCGCACCTGTTTAGCGGTGACAAGGCCAGCTTCTTTTAATTGATCTCTCAGGCTCCCGAGAGGCTTTTTCTTTTTAGACATTTAAACCCCACCACCTATCGACTAAGAGAAACTGAATCATGCAATTGATCATAGTTCTGATAACCCAGCATCGGCGTCACATATCGCTGCCAGGCCTGATCAAGTTCGGATTGAAGCTCGGCTGAAATCTTCCGTTTCGAATCACCTACCCTGCCGGTCACCACCATTTCCAGGACACCACCAGGCACCAACTCCTGATACTTTTCCTTATGTCGGGACATAAACCCAAAAGTGGCCTGTTCTACCACCTTCTGCTGAACAATTTTGCTAGGGTCAAGCCCCATAAACCGCGCAATCCTCCTGACAGCAGCAGGCAAATTCAACTTCATATCTTCGTAGGCGATATAGAGCACCTGACCATCGTAATCTGCGGAATGAAAATCAACCAGGTGCTGATAATAGTTCAGTCGAAACATGTTCTGCGGGCCGCTACTCCGGTCCAGCATGAAAAACTGTCTCGCCATCATTTCAATGGAAATGACATCAGGGTCAAAGAACACACCTGACCAGAAATTATAATAGGAAACCAATGTGTCTCCAGGGTTCCTGGTGATGTTAATCACCTTGCCACCAGGTGGTAATTCAGAGAGTGGCATGTGGGATTTGAATAGATGCGGCGAAAATTTCTGAGGCCTGGACAGGTCATGCCCGAACAGATACCCCATTTCGATCCATGGGAACACTTCACTAATATTGCCGAAACTAACATCGCCCGCCGAACGCAGACCGTGTGCAATTTGGGCGGCCCAGGTGGTTCCACACTTCGGAAAAGTCGAGATCACGATCTCAGTCGCTTCCATCGGCTCGGCAAGGGCCTGCAAAGCCGGTGCCTCAAATGGCTCGCTGACGCTCTGTCGCAGTTGCTCTTCTGTTTCAATCATGACGTTATTGTACTCAAGGGAAAAAGCTTACCTCACCTTGGTTATTGATTAAACCGAGCGCCGAATTACCGAATGGAAAACGAAACATAACCGTCTTCAAAATCCTGGCAGACCTCACCATCGTCACACCGACTGCACCGCTTGCTGGCGCGGATGACCGACATCGAGGGATCTTCAAGATTCGGATCAATATTCTGCTGCGCTTACGATATAGAACCAGCCGGCAAAGGAAGCCGGAAAAACAGTTTTACTGAAAGAATCAACTTAATATCAATTCAGAGATTGGGACGGACGTTGAAATTGGCTATACTCCGCGACTTCGTGCCATATTTCACGATTTGATAAGCACCCAGGGACGTAGTTAATTGACGGGCAATGTATTAGCTTCACAGATCGCGAGAGACTTCGCCTCGCCTTCTTATACTAAAGCACTCTTTCAGTTCGGCAACTCGTTGATACTCTATGTAACATCAGTCTACCTGATGTTCGCACTGCTCCCGGTTTCCTATGGCTATGTCCTTGCGATCTCTCTGCTTGCGACTGTGGCTCACGTTCGACTATTCATGATTGGGCACGACTGTGCCCACCAGTCTTATTTGCCAAGAAAAGGCTGGCAGAACAAGGCACTTGGCAACTTTATCGGCGTATTGACCAACACCCCCCTCGACTATTGGGGCAGCCAGCATCTGATGCACCACCAGACCGTTGGCAACCTGGATCGAAGGGGTTACGGCGATGTTGTCACACTCACGACCGAAGAATTCAAGGCTACAGCTTTCTGGAGTCGTGTCTGGTACCGGATCGGCCGCAATCCACACATTCTCATGTTCATTTTCGCTCCTATCCATTTTCTCATCATGCAGCGATTCCCATTTGAACAAAAAAAGGCACCCCGAAAAGTCTGGCTAAGCATCATGGGCACCAATCTCGGAATGGTGATTTATTATGGTGCGTTAATTTCGTTTTTCGGACTGGAATCTGTGCTCCTCGTTTTTGCACCAATATTGCTAATGTCCTCGACCATCGCCGTCTGGCTGTTTTATGTCCAGCACCAATTTGACGAAGCCTATTGGGAGCGAGAGGAAGCCTGGGACTATAAAGACGCAACCCTGAAAGGCAGCTCATTTTATAACCTGCCTCGATGGCTTCACTGGGCGACCGGCAATATCGGCTACCACCACCTGCACCACCTGAATCCAAAGATCCCGAACTACAAGCTGGCCGCCTGCCACTACTCGGACCCAATGCTCCAGGAAGGCAAATCAATTACCTTCTGGGAAAGTTTTCGCCTGGCGAAGCTGGCGTTGTGGGATGAATCAGCGAAGCGCCTCATTTCTTTTGCAGAATTCGATCGAACGAGCGAACCCACGCGTTAGCGCTGAACATTGTTCAATATCTGATCCAGCTAAACCCTGGCACGATAATGCCTGGTAGCAGACAGCGCCCGAAGTTGTTCGGCCGCCTGCTCGGCCGTAATGTCACGCTGCCCTTCTCCCAGCATTTCAAAACCAACCATAAACTTCCTGACCGTTGCCGAGCGCAACAGTGGCGGATAGAAATGCGCATGTAGTTGCCAATGATCACGGTTGTTATCCATGCCCGCCACAATACCTGGAGCCTGGTGCCATCCCATGGAATACGGGAAACTCGTCTCGAAAAGGTTGTCGTACCTGGTAAGGCAGCGCTTCAGTATATTCGCCAGTGATCGATGCTCACCTGCATCCAACTCACCAAGATGCCGCACATGCCTGCGGGGCAATAAAAGCAATTCATAAGGCCACAGTGCCCAATAAGGAACGACGGCTAGCCAGTGGTCATTTTCCTCCACTGTACGCGCACCGTCACGCCGTTCCGCGTCGACATAGTCCAGCAGCATGGGTGAACCATGGTCCAGGAAATAGGCTCGAAGGTTTGCATCTACCTGCGCTGGTTCACTCGGCAGATAATGGCTTGCCCAAACCTGGCCGTGCGGGTGTGGGTTGGAGGACCCCATGATGGCGCCCTTGTTTTCGAATACCTGAACCCAGGCATGGCTCTGGACCAATTCAACGTACTGGTCTCGCCAGAGCTCTACCACCCCGGTAATCTCATCGACCGTCATCTCTGGCAAGGTCAGGTCATGACGTGGTGAGAAACAAATCACCCGGCATTGTCCTGTCACCGGTGCTGACCGCATCAATTGACCTTCGCTGGACCCCTGGGCAATCGGACCGTCTAGCGTCAGGGCCGCGAAGTCATTGTCGAACACATAAGTCGTCGAGTAGTCCGGATTGGCCTCACCGCTTGCACGTGTATTGCCCGGGCACAGGTAGCAATCCGGACCATGCCGGAGCCTGTCACCAAGGTCAGGCTCTTCGCGCTTTCCCTGCCAGGGTCGTTTTGTGCGATGTGGCGACACCAGCACCCATTGCTGTAACAGCGGATTAAAACGACGGTGGGGATGATCCACCGGATTGAACCGGATTCCCCCCCCGTTACTCATTGCCGTTACTCATTGCCGTTACTCATTGTTGGTACTCATGATCTCTTGGGCCCCAGGGCCAATCTCCGCGGGATAAAATTCTGCGTCATAGCCAATCTCTGCCCGGTAAGCAGTCCCGACAACTTCCGAGAACTGTTCGATGTTAGATGTTTTTATCAACACAAGACCACAACCACCGAAACCGGCCCCCATCATTCGCGCACCCAGAACACCGGGTTGCTGCTGGGCAAGGCCTATTAATGTATCCAATTCATGACCGGTCACTTCGTAATCCTGTTGCAGGGAACGATGACTCTCGTCCAGGAGCTTGCCAAATCCTTCGATGTCACCACTCGACAGTCTACTTGCCGCCTGGGACACGCGATCATGTTCGCTGACAACATGCCGTACACGCCTGCACAGTATTGGATCGTCAATACAGTCCAGCGCATCGTTCACAAGATCAATGGGTAACTCGCAGAGAGTACCAATCCCAAACACAGGCTGCAGAATAGACAGTGCCAGCGCTACTTCCTCGCAGCGTTTATTATAGGCTGACTCGCCTAAGCGACGCTGCTTGCAGCTATTGACGATCAACAAACTGTAATCGCCCAATTCAACTGCATAGTAATTGATGGAAAGGTCGCTGCAATCCATCAGCATCGCATGGTTTTCCTTACCCAGCGCAATAGCGCCCTGGTCCATGATGCCGCAGTTGACACCGACAAATTCATTTTCAGCTCGTTGTGCCAACCAGCTCAATGCCTGCCGATTGGCAAAGTTGTCGTCCGAACTGGAATAACCAGTGAATGTCTCGATCAGCACGGCGATGCCCACTTCCAGAGAAGCCGACGAAGACAGGCCACCACCGGGTATATCACCGCCAACAGCCACGTCCAGACCAGGGACCTCGACATTAACCTTGCCGTACTCAACAAACACCCCTTTGACATAATCACCCCAATGGGCCGGTGTGCTTCGCTGTAATGCACCGGCAGGATCGAACTCAACCTTACCGGGCTCGTTGATTGACACCACCCGAATTGTCCCCAGATCGTTAGGTTGCGCGATAATGACAGTGCCGAACTGGACCGTCGCCGGGAATACCAGGCCGCCACAATAATCGATATGTTCCCCGATCAGGTTAATTCGACCTGGCGAAAAGAAGCGGCGAACGCTAGCCAAATGGTTAAGCGTCCCATAGCTATTTTCGAATAGATCCTGCACTTGTTTCAGTAAATCCACCTGCATACGACTGCATAAGCCCTCTGGTAACCGGGTTGTTCTGCCATAGGCAGCACTCCGTACGCTATGAACCATAAGCAATAACGCAGCTAAATGGTATTCTACAGAGTTGACTTTGACCGCAGGCGACGACACATTAGAGTCCTCACACTCTGACTGTGCCTTAAAAATGACCACCACAACTCACAAAACCTTCTGCCGCTATTGCCATGCCTATTGTCCCATGTTGGCTGAGGTCTCCGATGGAAAAGTTCTGTCTGTTAAACCTGATACCGATAACGAGATGTATGGTGGTTATACCTGTATTAAAGGCAGACAACTGGTCGAGCAAATGTACCAGCCGCAACGTATGACGACCTGTAAGATCAAGAACAGTAACGGGGAATTCGAAGACATCAACAGCGAGAAAGCCCTCGATGAAATCGCCGAGCGTGTCAGCAAACTCGTTGAAGAACACGGACCTCGTTCTATCGCCACTTATAACGGCACCGTTGCATTCCAGAATTCTGCGCAGCTTGTCTACAGCCGGGAATGGCACAACGCACTAAAATCACCCTCCTATTATACGAGTGTGACCATCGACCAACCGGCCAAGGTCTTTGTCGGTTCCCGCATGGGCTACTGGACTGCAGGGAGTCATTTCTTCCACGACTCCGACGTCGCAATGGTCATTGGTAATAATCCGATCGTGTCGCACTATGCACCTCCGGGTGGGGTCCCTTCTGTCAGCCCGTCAGACCAGATTCGCAAAGCAAGAAAGCGCGGGCTTAAACTGATTGCTATTGACCCAAGAGAAACAGAACTGACGCGTCGCTCAGACATGCACTTGCAAATCAAACCGGGTGAAGACGCCACGCTACTGGCGGGCTTGATTAGAGTGATCCTGGTTGAGGAACTGCACGATACTGAATTCTGTGAGCAGTTCACCAGCGGGCTTGATGAACTTCGAGCCTCTGTTGAAGAATTTGACCCTGCGACGGTCTCTGCCCGCACTGACATTCCTGAAGACCTGATCCTTGAAGCTGCCAGAACATTCGCGGCAGGCCCCCGGGGCGTTGCCATCACCGGGACGGGTCCGGAAATGGGCGCCCACCCCAACCTGACGCAGCATCTGGCGGCCTCTCTGAACACTATCTGCGGCCGCTACTACCGCGAGGGAGACATGCACCCGAACCCTGGCTCACTGGCCCCGAAAGCGCCCAAGTTTGCCCAGGTGTTTGAAGCACCGGTCGCCTGGGGCCGAGGTGATCGCAGCCGCACACACCCTGACCTTGGCGAGCTCGCCTCCCCGACAGGCGTTCGCGAAATGCCGACTTCACAGCTGGCTGATGAGATACTCATGCCCGGTGACGGCCAAATAAAAGCACTATTCGTTATTGCCGGTAACCCCCTGATGGCATTTCCGGACCAGGAAAAGGCATTTGCGGCGATGCAGGAACTCGATCTGCTGGTCTGTATTGATCCTTACATGTCTGCTACTGCAGAAATGGCGGACTATATATTGGCACCAAAACTCACTCTCGAGCGTGAGGACGTCACTCTGCTTGCCGACTACTGGTACGAAAAACCCTACAGCCAATACAGCAAGGCTGTAGTAGAAACAGACCACGACGTGATCGAAGAATGGGAATTCTATTGGGGTCTTGCCAAACGAATGGGTTTGGAAGTGACGATTAAAAACAACATCATTCCCAACGACCGAAAACCAACCAAGTTTGAGTTACTGCAGGCCATCACGAAAGGCTCACGTGCGGATCTGAGTTTCTTAAGAGATAACCCAGGCGGGCATATCTTTGAAGACATGAAGGTTGAAGTCCAGCGTGCTCCCGAAGGCGAAACTGGCCGACTAAAGCTCTTCCCTACGGGTGTCACCGAAGAATTTGAGGCCCTGAAAGAGAGCCTTGAGACAGAAGAAGATTACAGCCATCTGTTGATTGGGTTTCGTAGCAAATACGTTCTTAATTCGTTTGGTCGTACCCTGCCCGCAATCCTGGCAAAATCAGGTACCACCAACCCCGCACACATCCACCCGGATGACCTGGCTGCAATGAATATCACCGATGACAGTGAAGTCGTGATTCAATCAGCTCACGGGTCGATTCCGGCCATCGTCAAAGCCAACGACCGAATCAAACCCGGTGTGGTTGCCATGCACCACTGCTGGGGAGTGGCACCCGGACAGCAGGCCCCCGTTCGCGAAGTCGGCTCAAATACCAACCTGCTGGTCGACGGCGAAAAAGAACTCCAGCAGTTTACCGGGATGCCACGCTCCAGCGGCATCCCGATCAATATTCATCCAATCTAGTACCCAAGCTGGCAAGAGAGATGTAATGCACAAACAATTTGATACTGACGTTCTTCCAGTCAGTACTGGTGATCTATCTGGTACTTGCGGGACAATTTGAAAGCTGGCGGGACCCCCTGATCATTTTGATCTCGGTACCTGTGTCTATTGCAGGCGCCATGATTTTTGTTACGCTTGGTTTTGCGAGTTTGAATCTGTACACGCAGGTCGGGCTGATTACATTGATCGGGCTGATTGCCAAAAATGGGATATTAATTGTTGATTTTGCCAACCGAATGCAGGAAGAGCGGTGCCTGTCGAAACTGGATGCCGTGCTGGAAGCAGCCTCTGTTCGCTTAACGCCGATCCTGATGACAACGCTGGCGACGCTAATGGCGATGGTGCCACTACTCATCGCCTCTGGGCCTGGTGCTGAAGGTCGATTCCAGATTGGCCTGGTGATCGCGACCGGCCTGGGTATCGGGACATTGTTCACCCTGTTTGTCGTGCCGGCGCTCGGCTGGTTCCTATTTGTCATTAATTAGAATTTTCACTATCGGAGACGCACATGAATGATCAATCCAAAAACTACGACGACGTAAAGCAGTATCGGCTGGACCCTGAACGTGAACAGGAGTTGATCAACAGCGCCGGTGAATGTGTATTTATCTGGGCCAACAAGGCAGGTCACCCCATTGGTGTCATCACCGCCTACGTGCCTGTAGACGGGAAAATCTGGATGACCGCGACCAAAGAGCGGGTTCGTATCAAGGCTATTGGAAGGGATGGCCGGTCTTCGTGCGTATTCACCAGTAAAGGGACTCATATGGGGGGCGGCAAAACCGTCACCTATAAAGGTCATACCGTGATCCACGACGACGAAAAAACCAAACTTTGGTTTTACAACCTGCTGGCGATGGGTATGGCCATGTCAAAAGACGAAGGCAATGCCTTCACCAAGGACCTGAAACCGGAATTGTTCGTTAAATTCCTGGATACTCCCGAGCGAATAGTGCTGGAATTTACCCCGGAAATGTCGATCCCGTTCGACGGCGACAAAATGGCGGCAGGCACGGCAGAAGCCTACGCCCAGTTTGCGGCAGACGAAGCCTAAAGGGGGGGCACACAATACCGACGGACCAATGGCAAATTGGTGATGTAAAAATCACCCGTATCCTGGAGGGTGAAAGCGCCCGCACCATGTTCCCGCTACCCGATGTACAACGAGTTCATCGTTGATTCAACTCAGCCTGTCATTGATGCTGGTCTTCGGCACTCAGTTCGCCACGCCGTCGGCAGCAAAGGTTGTAGGTAAAGGAAAGCACTTCCAGTTTGAAGTGTGAGCGCAGCGCTGAAATAGCTATTCGCTTGTAAACATGCAGGCACGCTATGGTCTTCACCACACCGAGACGGCTGCCGGATCAAACGACGCGCCCGATTCGGTAGCAAGCACCTGGGTGTGTCGAGAACCACAGCGGTGATAGTTTAGTCACTGATGCGCTATGCTAATGACCTAAACTGAATAAAGGCACCCCATGACTATTAGCATTACAAAATCGAGTATTGATTTTGGCATTATCACCAAAGACATAGAACCCATGCTGACCTTTTACAGGGATGTCGTCGGATTGCCTTACCAGGCCAAAGTCGACATGCCTGGTGGAACCACCATGCACAGGCTCCTTGCCGGTGAATCCGTTATTAAAATTCTGGTACAGGCAAAGGAACCTGTCGCGGTTGCCCCTTCGGGCGGTGTTGCAGGAGCAACAGGCTACCGGTACTGGACTATCTCCATCGATAACCTTGAAGAGATCACGGCCCAATGCAGCGACGCCGGCTACAAAGTACCGGTTGCACTAATGAATGTACGCCCGGGAGTCCGTATTTCAATGGTCGAAGACCCGGACGGTAATTGGGTCGAGTTTCTGGAACAGACGTAGCGGCGGCGTCATGAACTGGCACGCCACCAAACTGGACTAGCCGTTCACGACCTTCAACAATGATCGCCAATTAGCGATTCCCAATGGTGGATCAGCGGCACTTCCAGCATCGGAAACCCCTCGCGGGAACCCCGGCAAGCCCTGGTAGAAAGCTCCAATTACTTTAACTGTTCTTTCACATCCGCCAGACGTTCGATACATGCCATGCATTGCTGCTGGTTACTGCTGATGTTTCTTACAATAATGTCGGTAAAACCCTGTTCTTCAAGGACCTTAATCTGGCCAGCAA
>DTZW01000292.1:12811-17382 GCA_012961165.1 Gammaproteobacteria bacterium
TCCACGTAGGGCGTGGCGACCTTCTTGGCATCCTCGCTGGAGGAACCAACATAAATATCTCGGCGAATCGCTTTCGCGGTGGGGACACGATCATATTTAGCACAGTGTTCCCTATAGCGATCCAGCACCTTGCCGGAATCAACCGGCGACAACGACGGCGCAGCAAGCCAACCCTCTGCCATGCGCGCAGTGCGTTCTATGGCCTTATCAACCAGCGACCCCACCCATATATCGACATGATCGGTTGGCACCGGGGAAATTTTTGCCTGCGACAGGTTCCAGTATTTTGGTTCGTCAACACTTTCACCGCGCCACATGCCGCGCATGCTGGTAATGCTGGCGACAAACATGCCGACCTTTTTGGACATATCGATACCCATGGCTTTGCCCTGACGCTCGTCGCCCAGGCCACACTGCATGATGAACTGGCCCTTACCCAGGCTCGCGAGCGTACCGATTTGTTCAGCCAGGGTGACGGGATGCCAGAGTGGCAACAGATATAATGCGCCATAGGGTTTGTCACCCCACTCCGCCAGCATTCGCGCCAGCATCACATTGTTCTGGTAGTAGGGAAATGGCGTCACATGGTGATCACCCACAAATAGTGTATCGAGCCCGGCATCACGGGATGCCCTGGCTCGTTCGATCATGTTACGCGCACCTTCACGCGGATCCTCTACAGAATGCGAAGAAGTCACCGATATTCCAATTTTCATCTGATTCCTTGTTTATAAACCAACAGTTATAAACCAACAGTTACAAATCCACAGTTACAAATCCACAGCTCTAAACCTACAGCCAGTAGTACAGCACACGTCAGCTACTAAGGTATTTTTCTACCGTCGTGTGTGTGACGCGCACGGATTTCATGATAGTTACCGGGTGTCTCCCCCCGGGTCTGCGCAGCGAGACAGCTACCGGACCAGGTAAGAGACCAGCGCCCCGGTCATACCTTCATACGCGGCGCTTAAGGCGCCTGCCGCTTGATCCTCTGAATTTGGGTCCCCGGTGTCAAACTCTCCCTTCCAGATAATTTCACAAACTGCACCTCCATCGACTGCACCTCCATCGACAACCTGCACAATGGCTTTGTATTGCTTCATGCCCAGGGGCTCACCATAGACCAGTTCATAGCCAAGCATTCTCTTGACCGGATCCAGAAGAATGAGCCTTTCAGCAATCTCATCCCCTGACATCTTGAGGTGACGTACCATGCCGATACCCTCGCCCTCAATGGAAATCTCGCCTGCGCCTCCACCAGCCCAGTTCAGGAACCCGCTAAAATCGGCCAGTACCTCCCAGACTTTCTCAGCGGGCGCATCTGCAGACAGTGTTAAATTGACTTCCTTCACGTGAATATCCTCATAGGGTTAACCAGCCACCATCACAGGGTAGATAAATACCCGTCACAAACGAGCTCATTTCTGATGCCAGAAAGACGGCCGCTTTCCCTTGCTCCATCGGATCACCCCAATGCCCTGCCGGCAATCTCGAAATTCTGTCAGCCACAGTGTCCGCAAGAGGATCACCGGTACGAGGCGGCATCTGTGCATCGATGGGTGGCGGTTCGCCGGCGTTAACCCAGGTGGGCCCCGGCGCGAGCGCATTGACATTAATACCGTGGGGCGCGAGTTCCAATGCCAGTGCTTTGGTCATCATGGTAACGGCGGCCTTGGAACCGTCATAAGTCACACCCACACCTGGCGTCATCGCCTGGGTCGAGGCAATGTTGATAATTCGGCCACCTTTCCCCTGCGCCTTCATAATAGTTGCAGCAGCACGACAACAATAGAAAACGCCATCGACATTAACCGACCAGAGCGCCTTCCACATCTCGTCGGTAATGCCCTCTACAGGACCGCCATAACCGATGTATAACCCGGCATTGTTAACGAGGATATCCAGGGCTCCCAACGCTGAAACCGTATTGTTCAATGCTGCGTCAACTGCATCCCTATCCGCAACATCCAGGGCCATCGCACTGCCCCCAATTTCATCTGCCGTCTCCTGTGCGGTCTGCAGGTTAATATCACTGACCATCACTTTTGCACCGGCCATGGCGAGGGCAGTGGAAATACCTTTACCGATCCCCTTGCCCCCGCCCGTGACGTGGGCGACTTTCCCTGATAGATCAATCCAATCTGCAGCACTTGTCATGAAAAAATGTCCTAAAGGTTTATGCCAGTATTTTCCAGAGCGCAGTTAGAGTCAACGCATGGCATAATTTTCCCATGAAAAATTCCAGCGATATTCTCAAAACAGATATTCATTGTCATCTTGAAGCCTGTTTTCGACACCAGACACTGATCGAGATCGGTGATCGGGTGGGTCTACCCGTACCGGCAGACGTCGATACGTTCAAACGTGATTACCTGGTTGCCGATCAAAAAGAAAACCTTGCGGAAATGATTGCAGGATTCGATCGCGTGCGCGCCCTATGGTTTGATCGCGAAGCGATTACACGCCTGACAAAAGAAGCTGTCGAGGACGCTGCAGCCCAGAATGTACGTTTGATTGAACTTCGGTATTCACCTGACTTTATCCAGAATGGCCGTAATATCAGCTTCGAAGCTATCCATGGCGCTATTCTGGACGGCATCAACAGCGCCAATGCAGATATCGCTGTGGGTCTGATTGGCATTATTCGACGCACTCTGCCCCTGGCAGAAGCCCAGAAAGTGGCAGACTTCATTACGGCGAACGCCGACTCCTTCGTGGGTATCGACCTGGCCGACCAAGAGCTGGACTATCCCGGGCGAGAATTCGCTCAGCTATTTCGGAAGGCAAAGGCGCGGGGCCTGGGTCTAACGATTCATGCGGGTGAAATCAGTGTCGAGGAAAGTCGAATCAATGTCCGCGATGCCATCGAACAAATGGCCGCCGACCGGATCGGCCACGGCCTGCACATCATTAATGATCCTGACCTCATACAACTGGTGATTGACAACGACATCACCCTCGAACTTTGTCCCACCAGCAACCTGCTTACCGGCTCAATCCCGGCGATCGAGGATCATCCCTTTAGAAAGCTAATGGATGCCGGGGTAAAAACGACGATTAATACAGATGACCCGTCTTTGTTCGCGATCGATTGGAACAGCGAGTATGCACTGGCCAAAGACTCGCTCGGTCTCACCCCTGCCGATATTGATCAATGCATCGAGAATGCGAAAGCCGCGAGCTTTGTTAACGGTGAAACAATTACCAAAGCCTGGAGCGCCTAACTGTCGCGCATCGACTCCTTGAGAATAAACTCCCACTATGTCTTAACCGATTAGGCACGTCCTGATAGGATCTGTGAAGTCACATAAAGAGTTTAAATAGTATGACAATTCCCGGGAGCATGGCCGAAGTCTCTTCACAATGGATGGAAGAATGCGTTGGTAGAGGCAAGCTTAAGAAGATCAACCTGGTTCCACTGGGAGAAGGCGTTGGCATGATGAGTTCAATGTCTGTCATCGAGCTGGACTGGGAGGACCCCACAGGAATGCCCTCCAGCCTGGTACTGAAACTGGCCGCAGAAAATGAAACGAACCGGGCCGTTTCCCAGCAGTTTAACCTTTACCTGAAAGAGGTCAGTTACTACAAAGACCTTGCCCCGCGAACCACCGCCCGTAGCCCACGCGTTTATGCGTCGGAGATCGACGACGAACATAACTTCTTCCTGCTGATGGAAGATGTGTCCAGTTATCGAATGGGTAGCCAGGTCGAAGGTGCGACGGTAGAAGAATGTGAACTTTGCATCGACTTTCTGGTGAACCTGCACACCTCATTCTGGAACCAACTCAGTGATGTTGACTGGCTGCCAAATATGTCAGGCAGTGACAATGCAAAGAACATGGCCCTGGGTTGTGAGGCAGGCTGGCCACAACTCCAGGAAATGTTTGGCGAATTTGTTCCAGACAACATCGAAGCGCAGCGAGAACGCTACCTGGCCGCTATTCCAAACCTGCAGGCACAGTTGGATCAGTACCCAAAAACCCTGATCCACGGCGACTTTCGCATGGACAATATGCTGTTCGGCCAGGAACCTGAACACGATTCCTTACTGGTGGTCGATTTTCAGGGGCCCCTTAAAGGCAATGGCATACACGACGTCGCGTACCTCCTAAGCCATAGCGCAAAAACAGAGGTCCGTCGTGAACATGAACGCGACCTGATCGAACGCTATGCGAATGGGCTTATTAACGCCGGTATCAAAGACTACAGCGTCGAAAAAGCCTGGAATGACTACCGCATCGGTGTCCTTTACTCATGGACCGTCGCTGTCGTGATCGCAGGGACATTGGATCCTGCCAATGACCGTGGCTTTGCCTGGATGTCAAAAATGGTCGAAAGAAACGGCACAGCCATCAATGACTTGAACTGCCTGGCGCTGTTATAAGCTCAGGCATCCCGACTGGCGCAGTGGCTCGTCATCTTGACTGGCGGCGGCGAAGACGAAGCAACAGAGAGTATCTATGGTCTCGCGAGCACGAGATCTCTCCACTCCGTGGCTGCGCCACTCCGGTCGAGATGACGATAAGGAAAAACCAGGGCATGCATGACGAGGCGGTATAAGACGATAAGGA
>DTZW01000293.1:0-1768 GCA_012961165.1 Gammaproteobacteria bacterium
TTTCGCTTTATGCGCAGTGGTGAAAGTACCGATTACCTGGAGGTCATCAATACCGCCTGCAAACGTTCCGACCTTTTGCATATGGAGCCTTCCGGTGATAACACCAGTGTCAGTTTGACCTATGACGTTGCCCTAAAGGATGACATCACGGCAGATCACCTCACCGATCGGATGGGACAACTTGAGAACGTTGAGGAGATCGTATTGATCGCATCAAAGAATGATGTGGATTATTGATTCTTAAAAAGCACTTCTGTCGCGCTTTTGAGGTTTGGATCGCTGTGTATTTCTGAGATTATCTGGATTTACATGAGCTACGTGTTGCAGAATAGGTAAACCAAAAAGTTATCGAATCTATTCTCTGTGCCTGATTCAGATCAGTTCGTTGATTTGATCCCAATTCCTAAAAAGAGGCTGCTCCATAATCATTGAATTTAGGAGGCCATGTTTGAAATACAAAACGAGAGTCTTCACGCCATAAGAGATCGCTACTTCGAGGAGTGCCACAATGGCATCAATCATCGGCAACGACCTTTGATTTTTTTGCGCTCGGTCGATGGCGTGTAACGCGGGGGGCGGCCTCTGTACCGACACGCTCTCACGCACCCCGATATCTGCCGACCCGAAAAGCTCTCAAAGGGCAGGTACAATCATTCAATAACCCTGTCCGGCCGATAGTCGGGCTTACAGCCAACGATGGAAATGATCCAGCACCCAAGCCTTCTTCGACGCTTGAAACGGGTTCTATGGATTCCTTGGGGCGCCATCTCGACAATGACCGTCCGTTGCTCCTTGCGCCCTGCGAAAGACATTCGCTCCATAGACGATGCTTTTTTAAGTTACAACATCGACCCCCAGTTCCACGTCACCCCCCACCGTGTGCCTTTGCGACGCGGGTGGTATCTGATCTCTTACCAAGCCTGCGTCAACGCCCCAGATGCGCTGTTCACTCCCAAGATTTACCCCACTCATAACCCGCAGTCAGAACAAGATGTGATTGGTCTGCAACCACATGTCAGCGGTGATGTACGTCAACTGGTTTTTCTCCCGATAGCGATCAACCAATTTCGGCTCGACCCTTTTGATCTTGATTACCCGGCCACTGATTTTCCAGTGCTGGGACGTTTTTCTATCAACAACCTGACTCTCGTTCGCATCGGCGCAGCTCGGGTTTTATTTTTTTGCCTTTTCCATGGATTAAAGGCAACAAGGAGTCGACGGCTAAAACGCAACATCAGGACGCTATACCGATTACTCCTCGGGCGTGGTTATCCAAGTGCAAGGCGCTGGCTGATTCACCGGACAAAAAGTGCCCTGGCGCCACCACTGACCCTGTCGCAGTGGTTTCGCCATTATCTTGAGCCTACTGCGACAGACCAGTCGCCATCTTCAGAGATTTGTACAAAAGAGCCTCGCGTACTTGTGCTGCTGCCGGTAGGAGCAGGCGATACGGTTAATGCCAGGCGAACCTTTGAAAGCCTGCTAAAACAATCTTACAGCCAATGGCAACTGCTGATGCTCCCTACAAGCGATGCCCCGATAGAACTTATCCAAGAACTACGCAGATCGGCTGTAAAAGAGCCAAAGCTACGGGTAGTAGGCAAAGCCCCAAAGTCATTGGCTGAACTGCCTAACGTAAAAAACAGTGATTTCATCTGTATTGTCGGCGCCGGCGATCAATTGCCTGTCGATGCGCTGGCACGAATCGCTAACATCATCTGCCGTGATAGCCCAGACATCATCTATGCTGACGAGGCACAACTGCAGG
>DTZW01000293.1:1819-2869 GCA_012961165.1 Gammaproteobacteria bacterium
ATCTGGATGGTTTTCTATCAGCGCCAACGCTAGGCTTTTTTACCCTGACCCGTATAGAAACCCTCGATATCAATAAGCCGGTACCTTCTGTAGACGCTTTTGCGCTTAACGAATGGCTGTTGCTAAATGCTCTTAGGCAAGCCGATAAAGTGATTCACTTGCCCGAGGTTTTGTATCTTCTTGCTTCAGTACAGCGTCCGGCATCACGCCTGGCTCCACAATTTTTTCGCGAATTTCTTCAAGGGCGAGGCTTTTCAGATGCGTGCGTCACACCGACTGCAACCCCAGGTTGTCGCGCAGTGCGCTACCAGACACCCAGCCAAGGCAAAACGGCGATCATTATCCCGACTCGCGACCGGGTGGACCTTTTGCAGGCCGCGGTGGACTCTCTACTGGCGACCACCTCAAACGATACCGTTGAACTCATCGTGGTCGATCACGAGTCAAATGAGCCAGACACATTAGAGTATCTCGAATCACTCGCAAAAGAACATACGGTTATTCACTATACGGGGTCATTTAACTTTTCCAGAATAAACAATCTCGCCGTAAGTTATGTTTCTGATCGTTGCGATACGGTGCTCTTTCTCAATAACGACATAGAAGCCATAACACCAGGCTGGCTGCAAAGTATGCTGGACAAAGCACGTCGTCCAGATGTGGGGGCTGTTGGCGCTACTTTGCTCTACCCCGATAACCGAATCCAGCACGCCGGCGTGATTACGGCGCTAGCAGTTGCCGATCACTTCATGGCGGACATGCCTTACGCCAGCCCTTATCAACAAGACCTTTCTACCGCTGTCTTGCCCTGGATCGTGACACGGGAGTTCAGCGCGGTAACGGCAGCGTGCCTGGCGATGCGCAAATCGGTATTTCGGGATATCGGCGGTTTCGATGAGAAACTTGCCGTGGGCTTTCAAGATGTTGATCTATGCCTGCGCCTGAAACAGCAGGGATACCGGGTGCTCTGTGATGGTGAAGCAGTGCTGATCCATCATACATCTGCAACGCGCTCTACCAGCGACAACCAGGCACTGGCGGATTCACTGG
>DTZW01000294.1 GCA_012961165.1 Gammaproteobacteria bacterium
CATAAGCGCACTTACTAGGTGAAAAGGGCCAGAAGGTCCAGCCCCTGCAAACATACCAGCCTAAACAGCGTCCAGGATTGTAACGGTGGGTGCGCCGGCGAGATAGTCACCAAGATTGGCGCTCTTTGCCTTGAATTCGTCAGACTTGCCATGCAGATCAAGTGCTGCCTGATCCACATATTGCTCCATGACAACGTAGGATCCTGCTTCATCCCTTGATCTATGCAGATCGTAGTAGTTGTTGCCGGGTTCCTGCTCAGCGACGATAGCCATCAGCGCTTTAAAGTCTGTTTCAAATGCTTCTATTTTGTCGGCTTGGATCTTTAGTGTTGCGACAATGCCTACGGCCATGTGATGCTCCTGAGTGGGTGATAAAGATGAAAAAAGAGAAATCCATTGTCTGTAGACCGGTAGCAACAAGTCAACTGCCAAAATCCTATGAGAGTCGCCAATGAATGAGAAGGTATTAGTCACAGGCATGTCTGGCCTGATCGGGACCGCTCTGCTGAATGAAATTGGTAGAGAGGTTGAATCTAACTATGCGTTGTCAGCACTGAATCGGCGGGTAGTTGGCGGTATCCCGACCACCCAGGCAGACCTGGCCGATTTTGATGCCATGTGTGTTGCGTTTGAAGGAATAGACACGGTTGTGCATCTGGCTGCGGTTATCCACGATGGCGCTGGCTGGGAGGCGCTACTGGAGACCAATGTGGTAGGTACACGTAACGTATTCGAGGCCGCTGTGAACGCCGGTGTGAAGCGGGTTATTTTCACGAGTAGTGGTGCCACCGTGGCCGGGTGGGAGAAAGTCGAGCCTTATTCGAGCCTTGTATCGGGACGTTACGAGCAGGTCCCTGATAACATTCCATTGATCAATGAATCAATGGCAACTCGGCCGGTTAACATATACGCCTCGACGAAGGTTTGGGGTGAATCGATTGCCCGCCACTATGCAGACAATCATGGCCTGGAGGTGATCTCACTCCGGATCGGGTTTGCCAACAAGGCCGACAAGCCCGAAAACCCGCGACAGATGTCCGTGTGGAATAGTCATCGGGATGTCGTCCAGGCGATCATCCTTTCGATGAACCATCAAATGACAGCGCGATACGAGTGTTTTTTTATTCTCTCTGACAATAAATATGGTTATCGGGACCTGTCTAGAGCGAAGTCCATTCTGGGCTTCAGGCCGCGTGACAGCGCTGACGGCTGATCATTGCTAACAAGATACAGAAAGGGCAGACTCCGTGTCTTTTTCAGAGTCAGTAACAGCTTTGACCCGCACAAATATTAAATTCAGGCTTCATCGCTTCCTTGGTGATGCCTACCAGTGGCGTAGGGGGTAATTCGATATGTTAAGTTTTCCAAAACCGGAAATGATTGAAGTGGGAGACATCGAGCTTGAGGTCTTTCAGGCAGGCCAGGGCGGCATACCGGTGGTGCTTGCGCACGGTTGGCCTGAACACGCTTTCAGCTGGCGTCACCAGATTCCGGCACTGGTAGCGGAAGGTTATCACGTCATTGTGCCAAACCAGCGAGGTTATGGCCGCTCGAGCCAGCCAGAATCAGTAGAATCCTACGACTGCCATCATATGACTTCAGATTACAACGCCTTGCTGGATGTGTTGGGGATCGATAAAGCGGTATTTGTCGGCCACGATTGGGGCGCTATCCTTGTCTGGCACCATGCATTATTAAACCCCGAAAGAATCGCCGGTGTGGTAAACCTGTCTGTGCCTTTTCGTCCAAGGGAGCAGGCCGATCCGGTCGCCTTCTGGGAGCAGATGCTGGGACAAGAGTTTTACATTGTTCACTTCAACCGTCAGCCAGGGGTGGCAGCAACTTCGTTCGAGAACAATACCCGGCAGTTTCTGACCAATATGTATCGAACAAAGCAGTGGCTCGAGACAGGCGAGAATCAACCTGCGGGCAATTCTATTATCAGCCTGGCTGAGACGGTGGTAGAGCGGGGCGAACTGATGATGAGCGAGCAAGAACTTGCGGTCTTTATCGAAGCATTCGACCACAGTGGGTTTCATGCAGCCTGTAATTGGTATCGAAACTTCACCCGTAACTGGGAAACCACAGAATCCGTAGAACAAAAAGTCATCCATCCATCGCTGATGATTTATGGCCAGCACGATATGGTGCCGCAAACCGATATGTCAGGGTATGTTGATGACCTTGAAGTGCATACTTTGGATTGTGGACACTGGATTCAGCAGGAAAAGCCGCAACAGACCAACCAGATCCTGGTCGAGTGGCTAAATCGACGGATGAAGCCTCTTTTTAATTGAGCCTTAAACTGGCAGTGATACATCCAGTTCAATGGCAGGCTCGTGGTGGGACTGGATGAATGTCTTACCGTCCCGGTTGAAAAAGGCGACGCCGTCAAGGCAGTGAACGTCAGGGTATCGATGGGTACCCTGTTTTAGTAATTGATCCTTGATGGTATATAGCGTGAAGTCGTGGGACACCAGAAGATCCAGTTGCGGATCGTCCCCGGTTTGACTGAGTTTTTCTTTTGCGACGCCCCCGACTAGCCTGGCTGCCAGGTCAGCAGGCATAAGAATGTCCCGGGCAATGCCGCCGTCAAACCAGCGCTGCAGAAAGCTGACAATACCCCCCGCATCGCGCATCGACTTGAACATCTTCATTTGATCCAGCGCGTAAAAGACGCCCAGCGCTTCTACAACTCTGTTTCGCAAAATTTGTCCGCCAGCGGCTTCGTGTCCGCTCATAATGAGACCAGCGGTTTCAATGCAACGCTCCGCAGGACTGGTATAACCGCGCACGACGAGTCCTTTTGGCAGTCGTTTACCCATGTCCCGGGCCAGATCACGGCCCTCATCTGTCAGTGGATTCAACAGGTCATGCTTTCCTGGCGCGTACTCCCGCGCCGAATGCCTCATCAGGAGAACAATGTGGTCTACGCCCTCATTGGTCAGCTGCTCAACCAGCCCGACGGTGGTTTCACCTGGCGTCATCTTTCTATTCCTGGTTTATATGGAACGGCACCCTGATTTGTATCTGGGAGGTTACGGGGCAAGGATCAATTTTCTGGACTGTATCTGTAATGAAAGCTTCGAAATCGGGATTGAGGTCGATATCGGAAAGCAGGAGAACGTTTGCCTGGCCCGGTGTAATTGTGAGTTCAAGCTCCAGCACAAAGGAGTCTGTTTCCTCGGACATGGCATCACCTATGGTAGCTTCGATGCGCCCGATGTAAGCCAGCAGTTCGGCATGATTGACTCTTTCGGCAAGACTTGCAGCGCCAGACAGGTTGTCATAGATACCGGCTCGCACATTGACCTGGGATGGTTCACGTGTCCTCGCCTTGGCAGCGGGTTGTTCCAGGTTTTTCCAGACAGCGACAGGTTCATAGGGCCTGGCGATTGACGCTGCAGTGACGTCGACGTAATCCAGCACGAATCGCCTGCCGTCAGGTAGCTCGGTCTCATAGGATTCTTCGTTGCTGATTGCCTGACAGAGAGAAATCCAGTCGGTCTCTGAAAACACGACACTGAATCCATCTTCTTCAATGGATAGTTCCGCGAGTTGGCTGAACCCAAGTGAAACAAAGCTTCCTCCAAGCATACCGGTGGACGCTTCCGGCGCTGCGTAGGCGCCTGGAAATTCCTGGCCTTCCTGCCAGTAAAGGCTGGCATCACAACGCGGAGAGAATGCGGTATTGATGACGGCAACCTGATTTTGTTGCAAACCTGCCAGCGCTTTTTGAACCTGGTCAGCGTCTTTTTGATGAAGCTGAAGCTGCAATACTGAACCAAGCTGATGTGCGTATGAATAATCAGCGAGTACATGGCTCGCGTTGGACAAAATACTGAGCTCCCGCGTGGTAGACGGGAAGAGTGAGGGCCTTACGGGTGTATTCCAGGTTGGATAGGGAAATGAAGAACAGAATTTACCTAACCTCGAGAGAAAACGGGTTAGTCCATATTGCCGCACGTAGTCATATTCTTTCTGGTGTACAAGGATAAGGCTCAGGTACTCGTCTACCGATGGAAGGCCTTCATACTGGATTGAAGGAACGTAAAACAACGATGGAAAACCGAATATTCCTTTCTGGCCGAGGCGAGTTGAATCACCGGAGCCTACTATTCGCCCTGAACGTGTTCGCTCAGCCAGTAGCTGAAACATTTTGATGGGTGTTTTGGGGAAGTCTTCAATATCACCTTCGTCGTCTACCAGAAGTGACAGGCACATTTCGCGTTGCTGGTGTGTTTTCATGCCACGGGTTAGGTAGGTCCAGCAATAGCGATCCCTGTCACCCAGATATAACTGATGCAGATGAATCTCTACCTTCAGAGATTCATCAAGATTCGCGTTAATCGGAAAATTCATAGATGAACAGTGCTGAAAATGCCAAGAGAGAATAAACCAACGCGGTTTTCATTCAAATGTAAATTTTGTATCTGTTGGCTGTTTTTGCCTGGGTGATTCCTGAAGGGGGTAAATCAGGTTTTCCAGACCGTTAATCTTGATTTCCAGGGTCATCTGCATTAGTTCGCCAAGTTTACCCGTCGGAAAGCCCCTATCTACGAACCACAGAAGGTACTCCTCCGGTAGTTGGATTAGTGGGGTGTTCTTGTATCGGCCAAAAGGCATTTCATAATTGGCGATCTTGATGAGATCTTGCTGGTCAAACATGCGTTAAGACAGATAAAACAGGCAAGAAGAATTGTACAATAGGTGTTTTTTCAAAGCAGGAATATCGATGCCCAAAGCCAGCGATTTAAAACGGGGCGACGTGGTACAGATCGAAAGTGCTCCACATGTTGTAAAACAACTCGAGGCGAAGAGCCCGTCGGCGAGGGGTGCATCAACGCTCTACAAAATCAGGTTTGAAAACCTTGTGACGGGACAGAAACGTGATGAATCGCTTAAGGGTGATGATTTTCTGGGGGACGCGGACTATGAGAAGGTTCAGGTACAGTTTTCCTATATTGATGGGGCGCAGTACGTTTTTATGAACACGACCGATTACAGCCAATACCTGCTCAACGCGGATGCTATGGAAGATCAGTTGCCTTATCTCATTGATGGGCTGGACGGAATTACAGCACTGATCGTGGAAGGAAATATCGTTGCAATTGACCTGCCTCAGTCTGTCACGCTTGAGATCGTCGAAACAGCGCCCAGTATTAAGGGTGCCTCGGCTAATGCACGAAATAAACCTGCAACGTTATCAACGGGTCTTATCGTCCAGGTGCCGGAATACATAGAGCAGGGTGAGAGTGTCAAGGTGAATACAACCAATGCCAACTTCATGTCGCGTGCTTGATGATTCGCGTTTCAGACATTCCTCAGAGCCAGATTGAATTTTCGGCGATCCGTGCCAGTGGTCCGGGCGGCCAGAACGTCAACAAGGTCTCGTCTGCTATTCATTTAAGATTCGATGTCAGGGCCTCCAGTTTGCCGGAAGCCGTTAAGTCAAAACTTCTCAGGATGAGTGATGCCAGGATCAATACCGATGGAGTGATCGTCATCAAGGCTCAAAAATTCAGGAGTCAGGAAAAAAACAGGTTAGAAAGCCTGGAGCGACTGGATGAGTTGCTTCAAAAATCCCAACATGTCCAGAAAGCCAGAAGGAAGACTCGCCCATCCAGGTCATCGGTGCGCAAGCGACTCGATAGCAAGAAGAAGCAGGGCTCAGTTAAAAAAAACCGCGGCAAAGTCGACGACTACTGAAGCCCGGCGTTGCGTTTCTCTTCGCTGAGCCACTCATCAGAGTTTCTACCGAACGGAATCATCACATGTTTTTGATAGTCCGGTCTTGCCGTTAGTCTTTGGTAGTAGGCGCCAACGGCGGGCAGGGATGGTCTTTCGATTTCCATCATAAAGTAGCGATACAACATGGCGCCGATAGGAACATCCGCCATGGTGAGCGTATTTCCCACCAGGTAATCAGTTTGCTCAAGCTTCGTTTCCAGTTGTTGCAACAGCTGCGCGGTTTGTTGCTCACCTTTGGTGATCTGGTCCTGGCTGCTCTTTTCAGCAGGTACCCGAATTTTGTTCATAAAGATCATAAAGAACCCGCTCCCGAATGTGCTGCATTGCCAGTCCATCCACTGGTCAGCAAGGGCTGCATCTTTCAGGTTCGAGGGGCACAGTGATCCCATTCCATATTGTCGCGCGAGGTAGCGGACACATGCATTGGATTCGTACAGCGTCAGTTCGCCGTCTTCTATAGTAGGCACAACGGCATTCGGGTTCTTTGCTGTGTACTGATCATCTATGCCGAAGGAGCCCGCCATGTCATTTCGCTGGTAATCCAGATCCAGCTCACCCAGTGTCCACATCACTTTTTGGACATTCATGGAGTTGCGTCGTCCCCAAACGGTAATTTTGTGGGCGTTGGAGTTCATGTTTAGTTTATCCCCAGTTGTTGTTCTGCATATTCCTGAATGGATTTGTAATCGGCTTTGCCGTTGGGGGCACGGTTAAGGCTGTCCTTGATTAGGATCATCTTAGGCAGTTTGTAGGCTGCGAGGTGTTTTCTGGAGAATTCCTTTAACTCCAGTTCGTCGATCACGCAGCCTTCATTTGGCTGTACTACTGCAGTGATCGACTGCCCCCATTTTGCATCTTTCACGCCGACAACAAGTGCATCTGCGACGGCGTCGTGGAACTTAAGCGCTTCTTCTACTTCCTCGGGATAAACTTTTTCACCAGCAGTGTTAATACAGTTGCTGCCACGACCGAGAAGCGTTAGTGATCCATCATCCTCGACACGAACCCAGTCGCCAGGTATCGAGTAGCGTACGCCATCAATGACCATGAATGTTTTGTCTGTTTTCTGCTGGTCCTTGTAATAACCGACAGGCAGAAAGCCTTTTACACCTACCATGCCGGATTCGCCGGTGCCCGGTTTCACTTCCTTTAAGTCTTCAGAGAAGACTTTGCAGTTTGGTCCAAGTGCAAACTTGGCGACATCAATGGTTTGATCTTTGGTCATCAAGGACATACCAAGACCAATTGCTTCTGATGATGAAAATGCATCGGACAGCAGGAGGTTTTCGTTGTGTTTTAAAAGCCCCGCCTTAATTTCCCGGGTCCACATCACACCGGAGGAATTGATCACGCCGACTGACGAGATATCGTATTTCCCAGGGTTCTCATCAAGCTCTTCGAGCATCGGTCTGGCAAAAGCATCGCCAACGATGGTGACCTGGGTTATCTTGTGTTTAGTGATGTTTTCCAGGGCGAGTCCAGGCTCAAAACTTTGACTGGTGAGTGTGACGCACGTACCACCGGCTGCCATTGCGCCGACCGCGGATAATAATCCCGTGCCATGCATAAGGGGTGGAAGGGGCAGGTTAACTATTCTTGGTCTGGCCTTAAGCCGTTCCAAAAATTCTGTCAGGTCTTTGCAGGGTGGAGTGCCCAGACGCGGGTTGCCACCGGCACCGAGCCCCTGGAAAAGATCACCGTGGCGCCACATGACACCTTTAGGCATCCCTGTCGTACCTCCGGTATAAAGGAATAAGAGGTCATCGGCACTGTGTTTGATGCCGGGAGACGAACCGTCTCCATTGTTCGCCATATCTTCATAGCTGGACGCTTTTCCATTGTCGACGACCAGCCAGTGCTTCACGCCTGGTAACTGGTTTTTAATTTCATCTACATAGTGCTGGAACTCTGAGTGGTAAACGACAACGGTCGCATCGGAGTTATCGATCAGGTAGATAAGTTCGTGCTCGATATAGCGGTAGTTCACGTTTACATGTGTTAAACCGGCTTTGAAGCTGGCAGCTATTCCCTCGCTGTATTCAGGACAGTTCCGCATATAGAAAGCGATTTTTTCGCCCGGTTGTACACCACTGGCCAAAAGGTTGCGTGCGAGGTTGTTGGTTCTGCGGACGAAGTCCCCCCAGTTAGTCACTCGATCACCGTGAATCAATGCTGGCTGATCTTCTGGTGTGATTTTTTCTACGGCCTCTAGAATATCGCCGTAGCTCCACTGGTAGCTCATGGGTGTCTCCTGGTTTTTGGTTTTATTAGCTTGCTACTGTTCGGGAACTATACACCGCCGTGGTTATTTCCCGGCAAGTCGTTGAGTTGTGTTCTAACAGTATAATGATGGCGCATTCTAATGGCTCGCATATGAAGTGTGGGGCGTGAACTAGCTATAACGTGATTCTGTTACCGCATCCTTGTCACCCGACTGAACGGCCTTGAGCGAGTCTTGTAGATCCTTAAGGTAGGTGCCTGTCACCTCTGCGTGAAATGGAGACAACATCAGATGTAGTGCTTTGGGGACTGTTGTTAGGCTAGTAAACCACCCGCGGTTATACATTTGCTTGTAGATGGCGAATACATTCTCTGTCGGATGACTGAACGCAACGATACCGAGTTGAGGTTCGCCCAGTATATGGAAGCCAAGTTGAATTACGCCCTTCTCAATCGCTTCGCGGGCATTGGTCACCAGTTTGTGTTTTGCGCGATAGCCTTCCACTCCAAGATAATTCATCACAGCCCAGGCGGCAGAGATAGCCCCTCCGGGCCGTGTGCCCGCCAGTGTTGGCGTGACCATCCGTCCCCCGGGCCAGTTGGCGCAATCGAAGATCATGTGCTGTCGTAATGATTCGTCACTAAACAGAACGGTGGAGGCTCCCTTTGCGCAGTAACCATATTTGTGAAGGTCCGCTGACATGGAGCGAACACCTGCGATTTCAAAATCAAAAGGAGGAACATCGCCGCCGTTCATTCGAACGAATGGTGCGATGTACCCGCCTACGCAAGCATCAACATGTAACCACAGGTTTTTTTCTTCCGCGAGTTTGCCGAGTTCGGTGATCGGGTCGATCAGTCCATAGGGAAAACTGGGCGCAGAACCTACGAGCATAATTGTATTGTCGTCACAGGCCGCAGACATTGCGGCTACGTCTGCTAGTAAGTTGCCAGCCACAGGCACCCGGCGCAGTTCCAGGCTCATCATCATGGCTGCTTTATCGAAAGCCGGGTGAGCGGAGTAGGGTGCGACAATATTTGGGGTGCCAGCAATATCTTTTGTTGCCATGGCGTAGTCGCGTGATGCTTTAACTGCCATGTTAATGGAATCGGTGCCACCGGAGGTTATGTTACCGGCTGCATGCTCGGGGGCGTGAAGGAGGCTTAGTCCCATGCCAACGACTTCGTCTTCCATCTGCTTAAGGCTCGGGAAGGCGAGGGGTCCCAGCCCGTTCTCAGACATGTACATGGTGTAGGCTTCTTTTTGAACCTTGGCGACATCTTCACCGGCATTGAAAACATACACCGCTGTTTTACCTTCACGCCACTTCGCGTCGTTAGCTCCGCGAATGATCATCTCGGCCCTGAGTGAATCCCAGTCAGTTCCGGTATCCGGCATGTTCTTCAGCATCATGATTCTCTATTCAGTTGTGTTTGCCAGGTACGGATTGGGATTTTCCAGGTTCTGGTACAAAACGCCGTCCTTCATCACGGTCAGGTTCTGATGATCCTGCAGTATCGTAATATCTTCTAGTGGGTTTCCATCAACAATCACCAGGTCGGCCAGGCTGCCTTCTTCCAATGTTCCAATACTACCGTCTGGTTCAAATGCAAGACCTCCGTTCCTGGTGGCACAAATCAGAGATTCCGCATTACTCATACCAAAATAGGTAACGAAATATTCCAGGTCCTTCGCATAGGTTCCGTGGGGAGCAATGGAAATGCCATAGTCTCCACCGACAACTAGCTTGATGTCGGCGGCCCTGAGTTTCGCCACTGTGGCGACTGTGGCTTCTATCTCTGCCTCGTATCCCTGTGCGATAACGGTTTCGCGTGTCACGCCAATCGTTTCGCTCTTCTCAAGGTAGGTGATTTCCCAGGCGATGGCAGGACCGACAAAAATTTCATCTTTCTTTGCCGCCAACAGTTCAACGGCTTCATCGTCCAGGTAATTGGCATGGCCAACGAAATCGACACCTGCTCGAACCGCTTGTTTGACGGCTGCGGCGGAACGAGCGTGGCACGCCACGCGCATTTTTCGCCGGTGCGCTTCGTCTACGATTGCATTTACCTCTTCGTCGGTGAATGACAGTTCACCCGGGGGGTTCTGGCTATTGATGGCTTCGCCATCAATAAATATTTTGACGATGTCGACACCTAATTTTCGCTGTTGTCTTACTGCCTGCCGGAGAGCCCAGGGGCCATCTGCGATCTGACTAAGACCGCCGCCGGAATCGATATTACTGGCGGTCGCACCGAGATCGCGACCAGCGGCACGCAGCCTTGGACCAACAATTTTTCCGGCGTTAATAGCACCGCGAAGGGCAACATCTATGCAGTACGTTGACCCGAAACTCACGGCAGAGGTAAAACCCGATGCCAGCATCAGCCGGGAATTTCGTACGGCAGTGACGGTTGCAGCTTCGACATTCGTGTCACCAATCCCAAATGGACTGGCATCGGCGAATGACAAATGAGCATGAGATTCTGTCATGCCGGGCATTATAAATTTTCCATCAACGTCATGGTGAATAGCGTCCGCAGGCGTGTCGGGTAATTTATCGCCTGGGCCTGCGTACTTAATTCGGTTTCCTTCCACCCAGACGGCACCGTGGGTGATCGCGTTGTGGTCTGTTGCAGTGAACAGGTTTGCGTTGGTAAATATCTGGTGCATGTCGTTATCCTGGGCTAGTCGCAATAGTTTTCGCGCGCTTAATCCTGAAGACGCTTAGTCTTGAAAGAATGCTTCTTTAGGTTCTCCGTTCGGGCCGTAGACAGGTTCGCCTTTTTCGACCAGGTAAGCCTGGTTGACGCTTTCGACGACACCAGCCTGACCAAGAGCTTCAACCATCTTGGCATAGTTAGGATGTTCGAAATGTGCCGCGAGGGACTCGCTGTCTTCCCATAATTCGTAAACCTGAATTCGGGTTGGGATAGAAGGGTCGGGGGCGAAGCAATAGTCGTAACATCCTGCTTCTTCTTCCCGTGTGGCCAACTGCACATCCCGGGTAACTTCTACGGCCTTGTCTCTGGCTTCCTGTGTTTCAAATTTTAGTGCCGCTACAACAACAATCATGGTGACTCCTCTCATTGTAAAAAGTGCGATTAAAAAGGTGACGATAAGTGTCTGATCCTAAACTAATTGCGCCGCCGAAGTAAAAACTGTGGTGACTCACATATTACCGTAAATTCGCTGCGTGATTAGTGGTATAACCTGTAACTAAATCAGATGGTTATGAACCAGGCATGCTGAAATTTATTCTACTATTGCTGCTTTTTGTTGTCCTCATCGCGGTGGGTTCTGTTGTTGGAGTCTACAGCTACCTGAGTCCGGGGGAAGAAGCCGCAAAAATAACATCCCCTTCCTCAGTGAGGACACTGTCGACGGGTGACATTATTGGATTGCAGGGAAAGCACGGTGCACATGTCTGGCTGGGGATTCCGTATGCCCAGGCCCCGGTCGGTGACCTTAGGTGGAAGGCGCCGCTGAGGGCGTTACCATGGGAGCGGCGTAAGGAAATGCTGGGCTATGGTGTCCAGTGTCCTCAGCTACCGGTAATCGCAAATATTGACGTCGACAGGGCTTATGTTGGTGTTGAAGACTGCCTTCGACTGAATGTCTGGGCACCGACATACCACAAAGATGGTGTCCCGACAGCTGACGAGGCCTTACCTGTCATGTTTTGGATTCATGGTGGAGGTAACTCTGTTGGAAGTGGTGGCAGTGATTTAGTCCAGATTTATGACGGCTCGATGATGGCTACCGAGCAAAAGGTGATCGTAGTCAGTGTCAACTATCGGCTCGGCCCAATGGGATGGTTTTTCCATGATGCCCTCAGGGACACTTCGGACACGCCGGAGGATGCCTCCGGGAACTACGGCACGCTGGACCTGATATCGGCGCTTGGTTGGGTTGAGGAGAACATTGCAGCGTTTGGCGGAAATCCAGCAAATGTCACCATTTATGGTGAATCCGCCGGTGGTTATAATGTCCTCAGCCTGATGGCATCACCGCTGGCGAAAGGTTTGTTTCACAGAGCGATTGTCCAAAGCGGTGGCCTTGAGATTTTTACCCGGGAGCAGGCGCAGGTTCCCTGGAAAAATCAGGGTGATAATAACGTGATGACTTCGCAGGAAATGACCGCGAACTGGCTTGTTCGATCAGGGCGAGCACCGGGAAAATCGTCTGCGATGGTTATGCAGAGCGAGCTGGAGGCGGAAGAACTCTCTAGCTGGATGAGGAATCTATCACTGCAGGACATTTTCGAAATTTTCGATGCCAGTTTTGCAGGCATGATTAATATGCCGCTTCTTATCGGGGATGGGTACGTCTTGCCGGAAATGTCTACCATCGAAATTTTTTCAGACCCAACCCTCTATGCAAATGTCCCGGTGATTCTTGGCACTAATCGTGATGAAGTCGCGCTCTTTATGGCGTTTCTTCCAGAGTATGTTGGTTCTGTTAATGGGTTTCCTGCGACAATCAAAAACCCGACGGCCTACAGCAGAGATGTTAAGTACGGTAGCCAGTTCTGGCGAGTCCGGGGCGTTGACGAAATTGCCCAGGCGATCAGCCAGGACCAACCTGAATCTGTGTTTTCCTATCGGTTCGATGCGGATGACTGGAGAAACCTGGGTTTCGTGGACTTTCAGAAGTTGTTTGGTGCTGCACATGCTTTCGAACTCTTTTTTGTCTTTGGGTATTTCCCCGACCCGATGAAGATCCTTTTCCCAGACTCAACGTTTGATGACGTGTCACTGCTGTCGAATTCAATGATGTCTTATTGGGCGCAATTTGCCCGTACAGGTAACCCTGGATTCGGTGCTAACGGTCAGGAACGTCAGTGGTTACCATGGATGACGGACGCGCCGGGTAACTTTATCGTGCTCGATACCGAACTGGACGGTGGCATACGCATGGAACGGGAGGTTCTCACAAAAGATGGGTTACGGGCAGGGTTTCTGGCTGAGGATTTTGGTTCACAGGACGAGAAATGCCAGGGTTATCGATCGGTGTTCCGCAACTCTGGCTTTAACCAGACAGAGTACGAGTCACTCGGTTGCCAATAGACCCGCTGCTCTTACAGAAAGGCTTCACGTTACAGGCAGCCCTTGAGGTTTCTACAGTAGAAATAGGCCTGCCTGAGGTTGCCGGTGACTATAACCAGCTATTGGTCTTTGGGCATGCTGGTTCTGGTTTTTGGAAATCGCTGGACGAACCACTGACAGGAAGCGACCCACTGGATTGCATGTCGATCAAAATGGTCGAGGATTTTCTTCAACGGGTTGGTTGCGCGGATTATCTGGTTCTTTATCCATCCACCGATCTTCAGATTGATTTACGCGCGCTGGGGAAACAACTGGGCTGGCATGCTGATTCGGCGCTGGGGATCGGGATTAATGCAATTCATGGAACCTGGTTTGCCTATAGGGTCGTCGTGCTGGCGAATACCTTTTATGAAACTCATGATGAGGCTCAGACTAACAATTTGGCGGAGGCGCCCTGCGGCAAATGTATCAACAGACCATGTGTTGAAGCCTGCCCGGTTGGTGCCCCCGGGGTTACATTTGATTTGCAGGCATGTATGGACGAGAGGGTTAGGGAGGGGTCAGCCTGTGCATATCAGTGCCTCGCGCGAAATGCCTGTCCGGTTGGTACCGAATATCGATACGATCAGGATCAGATGCGATACCACTACCAGAAATCGCTGCAGGTCATTCAATCTAACAAATTGACATAGGTACGTCAGGCCGCGGTTAAAACCACCTTTGAATCTTCGGTTTGTGCTCTGCTAGAGTGGATCAGGTTTTAGTTTTCATCATAGAGAGGTTCGATGGAATTTATTTTATCGTTAGAGTGCAGGGCCAGCTGTGTAGAATAGTGCATAACTGTGTTCCGCAAGTTTCCCGCAAGACGTTTGCGTTCCTCGGATTCCACTCACACTTATTTTAGTGCCTCATGAACCTCTCGAAGACATGATCTTGGGAGCAGAAAAAAGGTGACGACAATTTCATGTGCTCATAGGAGTTCCAGCAATTCAGCAATTCGCTGATCTTGTTTACTCTGGCACTTTACCCTGGCACTTTACTCCGGTTCTTTACTCCGACCCCAAAACTCTAACTGTTTGTAAAGTTACCGGCGCGTTTTTCAGCGACAGCTTTTATGCCTTCCTTGTGGTCGCTAGTCTGTTGTAGCCATTTTTGCTCGCGACTTTCAATGGTCGTCACATCGTTAACCGCTTCAGCGATGTTAGGACGCATTTGTTCGCGAAGTGAAAGAAGCGCTAATGGTGCGTTTTCTGCTATCTCCTGAGCCAGCTCAATCGCAGCGGAACGAACATTGTCGGTGTCAGTATAGATGTCGCCTAGTCCCCACTCCTGTGCGGTTTCGCCGTTGATTCGCCTGCCAGTTAGAAACATCAGGTTGGCTTTTTGCGTTCCGACGATTCGCTCCAGTGTATGGGTCAGGCCGAATCCTGGTGTGAATCCAAGCTTCACGAAATTGGCAGTCATGCGGGTTGCAGGACACACGACCCTGAAATCAGCCATCAATGCCAAACCAAAACCGCCGCCAACAGCGGCGCCCTGAACCGCAGCGATGACGGGTTTGTTGCATCGAAACAGGCGAACTGCTTCGTCATAAAGCGGGTTGCGATCATTTTCAGTTCGCTGCTCGAGCTCCGCAGCCCGGACTGATGAACCAAAGTTCGCGCCGGCACAGAAGTGTTTGCCTTCTGCACACAGAATTATCGCCCGAATATCGTTCTGTTTATCGATGTCTTCGAAACAGTCGGCCAAGTCCTTAATCAACTGATGGTCAAAAAAGTTGTTGGGTGGTCGTTTGATCTCGCACTGCACGACATGGCCGTCCAGCCGTGTAACCGCGATGTCTCCGTATAGATCTTTCATTTAATTTTCCTTTTGCAATTTAAAGTGGGAATTATTCAAATGCTCGCTTTGTAGGCTGTATGCCTCTGGGCCATTTGTCGAAGTTTTCGGCAACTTTTTCGCCGATTTCTGCGACTGTCCATGGGCCATCGGTGTTGTCCTTCACCGCAACATCATGCGCCTGCCAGGAAATTAACTGGACGCTGTTACCTGCAACCATGAATTGGCGTCCGGTGACGTCTTTTGCATCGTCAGAACCAAGCCAGACGACTAGCGGTGATACCTTATCTGCCGAGAGCAGCTCTTCCATGTTCTGGCCTTCCGGGAAGATGTCGCTGGTCAGTCGTGACCAGGCAGCAGGTGCGAGCGTGTTAACCCTGATGTTGTATTTGAGGCCTTCCTGGAACAGGCAGCGGGCGAAACCGGCGATACCCGCTTTGGCCGCGCCATAATTTGTCTGTCCGAAATTACCCAGTAGCCCGGAAGTAGAAGAAGTAACAACGATGCTGCCGCCATGTCCCTGTTCCATCATCTGGTGATAAGCCGCTTTAACAGTCAGGTAGGTGCCTCGCAGGTGGACATCGATAACGACATCCCACATAGCGTTGTCCATATTCTTGAATGACTTGTCTCGTAGAATACCGGCATTGGCAATCAGGAAATCTAGTTTCCCAAAGTTGTCGACGGCGCGCTTGACCATATTATTGGCGTCTTCTTCGTTAGCGACATTGCCGTAGTCAGCTACCGCCTGGCCTCCCATCGCTTTGATTTTCTCGACGACCTGGTCAGCCATCGATGCGCTACCGCCTGTTCCATCACGTGCTCCACCCAGATCGTTTACCACAACTGATGCACCTTCTTTGGCGAGCAAGAGCGCGTGGGTTTCGCCCAATCCGCCGCCAGCCCCGGTTACAAGTGCAACTTTACCGTTTAACATTCCCATAAGGATTTTCCCTGATTTTTTGAAAAAGATGAAAAATTGAAGGCCGGAAGTAAATCATATCGGCTGGTTTAAGACCAGTTTTACGCAGTATTTCGGGGTGTCGCCCTGGGTGTGGGGAAAGTGTAGGTATGTCCTTGCTTCGCCCAGGACTGGAATCCCGCGTCCTTAGCTTGTTGCCTGAAGTTTTGCCAGTTATCGCCGTAATGCATCAGAACGATTTTCTTTCGCAGCCGTTTTGGCAGAGTGCAGAGTTCGTCAATCGACGAGTGAACCCCGCCGGTAAACAGCTGGCAGTCATGAAAAATAACCTCAAAATTGAAGCGTTTGTCATAGCCTTCGACGAGCTCCCGGTCGAATTGCGTGTCTGAAGTGAAGAAAATGCGATCATCTATGATGACCCCACAACTCCAGGCACATTCACGCCAGGATGTCGCGTTGTCAGGGAAATGCAGCGTTCGAGGCATCTTGATGTTGATATTGCCGACATTGGTTTCGAAAGTTTCTCGCGGGTAACCGCTAAGCTTTTTCGGTCGCTGCGTATTCCAGAGATCGCCGAAGGTTAGTCGCCCATTTTCGGATATTTCGCTACCTCCGCGAAGGCTCTGTTCCCATAGTATTTTCTCGTAGGATTTGTTGATGACCATGTTGGGCTTTTGCTGCAGCACGTATCTTGCGAATAGCTGTACTTCCTCGAGCCCTCCGATATGGTCTGCATGGCTGTGGGTAATGAGATAATTCCGGATCTGTGAAAAGTGGAGACCAGCTTCATGTAGCGCCTGGGAACACCGGGTTCCGCAGTCGATCAACAGGTGGTGGTGTCCTTTGGTGATCAGCAGGTTGTTCTGGTACAGGGTTCTCGCAAAGGCGGAACCGCAACCCACAAAGTATAGTGACAGATCACCCTTGGTTACGAGCGGAACGGGATTAGTTGGCTTGCGGGAAATTTTCATTGTTAAGACCCAATGCGCCGATTCAGTTTACCCCATTAATAATGCTTGTCATCGACTGTTTATAGCGTTTGACAAGCTATACCCGCTACGCAGACAATAATGGATCCGTTCATGTTAGTGGAGTCGTTATGTCATTCTTTGGTGAGAAATGTGCGAGATGTGGTGCGAAAACCCGACACGAAGTCGATGGAAAGGCGACCTGTGTAGCATGTGATAATGAAATGCAGCTTCTGGTAGAGGCCAAAGGCGAAGATCTTCATCTATGCCCGGTTGATGGCGCGACCATGTCAAAAGAGATCGCGCACATGATTGTGGTGGACCGTTGTCCTACCTGTCAGGGCGTGTGGCTGGATGGAGGTGAATTAGAGCGATTAAAAGGTGGCGTTGAAGCAAGCGCACTCATGGCAATGGCTAGTGGGTTCACTGTACCTTTTGGGTAAACCACGTTGATACAACCTGTGAATAGCACCTGTGAATAGCACCTGTGAATAGCACCTGTGAATAGCACCTGTGAATAGCACCTGTGAATAG
>DTZW01000295.1 GCA_012961165.1 Gammaproteobacteria bacterium
CCCACCTGAATATAATTCCAAGATGAGCATAAAGAAAATTTCTGCCAATGTTGTGAATGTGATTTGCATGAAGTGGGGGGATAAGTTCGGCCCCGAATATGTCAACCGTCTTTACGGAATGGTTGCCAGAAACCTGACACTTGATTTCCGATTTATCTGTTTCACAGAAGTTCAAAAGGGGATTCGCCCTGAGGTGGAAATCCAACCGCTTCCTGAACTTGACATACCAGAAGGTCTGCCGGAGCGCGGTTGGATGAAGTTGACGTTGTATGCGGAAAATTTCGGGAATCTTTCCGGCCCAACGCTTTTCCTTGATTTGGATGTCGTCATAGTTGGTAGCATCGATTGCCTGTTCGAATTTGAAGCTGAATTTGCAATCGTCCATGACAAGCATCGACCAGCCAGGATGATCGGAAACTCTTCCGTGTTTAGGTTTGAGATCGGGAGATATCCGCACATACTCAAGAATTTCACGGATAATTTCGTCGAGATCAAAAAACAATTCAGGCACGAACAGGCTTACCTGTCTTCTGAAATTCGAAAACTGGGGATACTGAAATTCTGGCCTGATGATTGGTGTCCGAGTTTTAAATACCACTGTGTTCCTTCCTGGCCCAAGTCGTGGTTCCAAACTCCCCGGATCCCAGAAAACTCAAGAGTAATCATCTTCCACGGGAACCCCAATCCACCAGATGCCCTGATCGGGGAGAGCGGGAAATGGTGGCGCCTTATTCGCCCATCCCCTTGGATTGAAAAACATTGGACAGAATAGCACTATGTCGGACCATCCGTTCTTAAAATTTCGCGTGGAAGGACCCGGATGGTCTTCTTCATCGGGCAACGCAAATATACGAAATGAACAATAACCCCAAGTTGTACTTTCAATATATGTAATGCTCGAAATCGATTATGATGTATCAAGCCCCTTTGCCACCTACAGTCTTAGCCCGCTTAAGAAAGTTGTCCTTTCAATCGCTCGACTGCCTCGATGAAAGTTGTCGACGAGGAAATCGGCGAAGAGATCGTTCAAGAGAAGAAAGAAAAGTTCGAGTAATCTCTTGGCCTGATTTTCTTTCCAACGCCTCCGGGCATCTGGACGTGGGCGTTTTTTTGCTTCTCGCTCGGGAACGGAGTGTGTAGTGATCTGTCCCACGTCAAAAGCGTCTCTCAGCTTTCAGGATTGTCAGGAGTGTCGCCGGACGGATGGAACCACGTTCTGGTTCACGCCGCTGGTCAGTGATGCGGCCGCAAAGCACCTGGTGGAAACACTGCCGAACCCACGCTTTGACGACCCTGACCCACAAGCCACCTTGTTGAAAAAGGCGCGCCAGCGACTTGTCACCAAGATCAAGGCTGATGGCGTGGGTGGGACCAGCGCAGTCATCAAAATCTTTCCGCTTCGAAACCCCATTTCGCGCCTGAGACACCGTAAATACGCCTATACCGAATTTATAAACTACTCCAAGGCCCAAGCCCGCGGCATTCCCACGCCAAAGGTTTATGCCTTTTGGGAAAATCGCAAGTTTGGCCTTGTGAATGGCTCGGGCGTGTTGATCGAGTTCCTAGAAGGATACAAAAATATCCTCGAAATGTCGCAGGAAACCGATATCGATTACCAGCAGGCCGCATTGGTCGCCATTCCCGCCATTTGCGCGATGTACGAAACCGGTGCCTTCAATGCCGATGGGCGCGATGAAAACATCTATATCGCCAACAATGGCGCCAGCCCCGAACAGTTTAGCATTATCGACTGGCAATATGCCGGTTTCAGCGTGCCGCGCTCCGATTGGTTGCTGGAACACCTTGTGGCCTATTTCATCCGCAAGGCGCCTGAACAAGATCAGAATGGGTTGCGCAATGTATGGACTGAAAAAGTCAGACAGGCCGCAAATCACCCAGCATCCGCTGACGAGTTTCAGTCCCGCATTGACAGGTTGCTCAAACGTCCCCCCTCCACCAACCAACGCATTGCCATGACCCCCTTGAAGTGAGATCGCTCACCATGTCCACGACACAAGCCCGCCCAAACTTCTGGCACAATTTGGCCCTCAAGACGCGGTTTGCACATGCACGCCTGAAGAAAGGCACCGTCCGCTTCAAGACCAGTAATCTGGCCTCGGTCTATGCTGCCTATGAAGAACGGGGCATCGCCTATGTCGTGTTGCGGTGGGCGGCCGAGGTGCCGATGGAGCAGTCCGAAGAAGCGGGTTACACGAAAGACGTGGATCACCTGATTGCGGCCAAGGATGTGATGGCCGCGCTGGATGTTTCTTCGGCCTATCCGGGGAAGATCAAGTGCGATTACTACTCAGCCGAAGGGCGCTCAGGGACATCCTATAACGGGATGCCCTACTATCAACCGGAGCGGGCGCTGTCGATTCTGGCCCGCCGCAGCCGCGATCCGCGTGGGTTCTATCGCCCTTGCCTTGAGGACGAGTTTTTCGCGTTTGCCTATCACCTTTGCTATCACAAAGGACATCGGGCAGGCATTCCGACAGGCACCGACGTTGCCCCCGACACAGACGCCCCACGCGACTATCTGGCCGAATTGAAACGGCTCGCAATCAAGGCGCAGCGCAACGATCTTCCCGAAAACATCACGCTATTGGGCCTGCATCACTATCTGGTACGGAACAAATGGGGGATGCCTTACGACCTGATGCTGCGCTGGCCCGACAGTCATCCTTTCATGGAAGCCCTCACCTGTTTTGAAGAGGCCGCGATGGAGGAGGATTGCCCGCTTGCCAAAGACCTGACCATCATCGTTCTTCGCGATGATTGCGATAGTCCCGAACTGGAAGAAATCGCCCGTCAAAAAATTGCTGAACGGTTCACGATCGGGCAAGAGATCCGTCTTG
>DTZW01000296.1 GCA_012961165.1 Gammaproteobacteria bacterium
TTATTGAGCGAAAATGCCACACTTTTCCCACTCGTCATCGACACCAGCACACCGTTGCTTCGGGTAGAGGAATCTTCGCTCACGATTCGCCCATAGTGGGAGAACACGCTATTCATAATCCCGGTCCCCGACGTTATGGTCATGAACTCTGACCTGAATCCAATTAATGCTCGCGTTGGTATATTGAACTCCAGCCTCGTCCGTCCCGAGCCATCTGGCATCATGTTGGTCATGGTCGCTTTCCGCAGCCCCAATTCCTCCATGGTACTCCCCTGATGTCCATCATTGATGTCCAGCATCAGGTCCTCAAAAGGTTCCTCCACCTTCCCATCGACCTCACGGAAGATAACTTCGGGCCTTCCCACCGCCAACTCATAACCCTCGCGTCGCATGGTTTCGATCAGCACTGACAAATGAAGCTCTCCCCGGCCGGATACTTTGAATTTATCGGCATGTGTTGTAGGTTCAACTCGAAGTGCGACGTTATACAAAAGCTCCTTTTCCAGTCGCTCCTTAAGATGGCGGCTGGTAACAAATTTCCCATCAAGACCGGCAAAAGGAGATGTATTAACCTGGAAGGTCATTGAGATAGTAGGTTCATCCACTTGAAGCGCCGGCAACGCTTCAGGATGTCCCACGGCACAGATTGTATCGGAAATCTTTATACCCTCTACTCCGCTGATACAAACAATATCCCCGGCGGAAGCTTGTTCAACGGCCGCTCGTTCCAAACCTTTATAACCCATCACCTGGAGTATCTTGCCTTTCCTCTCTTCGCCATCCCGAGAAACGACAACGATCTGGTCTCCGGTCATTATCTCGCCGCGGGTGATTCTCCCTAGCCCAATGACACCGACGTAGTTACTGAAATCCAGTGCACTAATTTGCATCTGTAGTGGACCATTTATATCTGTGGCTGGTGGTGGAACCTTCTCGATTATAGCTTCAAGCAAACAGCTCAGGTCGTCCTCTAACTCGTCCGGTGTGAGTCCGGCACGACCTTGTATCGCCGAGCCATAGATCACGGGGAAGTCAAGCTGTTCGTCATTTGCACCCAACTGGTCAAACAGCTCAAACACCTCGTCAACCACCCAGTCTGGACGGGCTCCGTCGCGGTCTATCTTGTTAATCATGACTATCGGGTTCAGGCCATTCTCGAACGCCTTACTGGTCACAAATCGCGTCTGTGGCATTGGGCCTTCAACGGCATCAACCAGCAGCAGGACAGAATCGACCATCGACAGGATTCGTTCTACCTCGCCACCAAAATCCGCGTGCCCGGGCGTATCCACAATATTAATCCGGAAATTTCTCCACGTAAGCGACGTGTTTTTGGCTAGAATAGTAATGCCCCGCTCACGCTCAAGATCATTGGAATCCATGAGGCGTTCACCTTCATCTTCACCACGTTGCAGGGCACCTGCCTGGGACAACAGCTTGTCTATAAGGGTAGTCTTGCCATGGTCAACGTGGGCAATAATTGCAATGTTGCGCAGTTCAGTATCTGTCATAGGGAAAGAAGTCTGTGGATGGCGCTCAATGGATAGGGTGCGAAAACGGCGGAATTATACCCAAGCTGATATATAATGCGCGGCAAATTTTCCATCCTGGGACCAAAAGGCATTAATGACCAAGCAACGCCAAGCCGTATCCCTGATATCAGGCGGATTAGACTCCATGCTGGCGACAAGGGTGATCCTGGATCAGGGTATCCATGTCGAGGGTATCAATTTTTTCACGGGCTTCTGTGTCGAAGGCCATACACACGCGATTCGTTCCAAAAATAAGAAGAAAGAGAAGCGCAACAACGCTCTGTGGGTCGCAGAAGAGCTTGGCATCAAGCTGCATATTATTGATGTTATTGAAGAATACAAAGATGTAGTACTTAACCCTAAGCACGGATACGGCCGGCACCTGAACCCGTGCCTGGACTGTAAAATCTTCATGGTGAACAAAGCAGCTGCCTGGGCATGGATGGAAGAGAACGATTTCGACTTCATTATCACCGGCGAAGTCATCGGCCAGCGACCAATGTCCCAGAGAAAGGCAACAATGCCGATTATTGCCAGGGAGTCCGGCGCCGAGGATCGACTGTTACGTCCACTGTGTGCAAAAAATTTACCGCTCACCCTTCCCGAGCGCGAGGGCTGGGTGGATAGGGACAGGCTATTCGGCTTTCATGGACGTAACCGCACCCCCCAGATCGAGTTGGCCAAGTCCTTCGGCATTGAGGAATATTCGCAACCGGCCGGAGGCTGCTGCTTCCTGACAGACAAGTCCTATGCCAGCAAACTGGGAGATCTCTGGCAGTCTCGTGGTGAACGTGCCTACGAGATTGATGACATCATGCTTCTCAAAGTCGGCCGCCACCTTCGCCCTGCACCACACTACAAACTCATCATTAGCCGGGAAGAAGGTGAGAATCACTACTTGACGGGTTACCAGCACGAACACACCACTATCCGGACAGTTTCCCATCGCGGCCCAGTCACCATTGTTGATGGCACCCCGGACGACGATGACCTGCTTTTCGCTGCCCGTATTGCCGCACGGTATAGTCAGGGCAGGGACGCAGACAGGGTCACGCTATCCATTACCCCTCCCGGCAAGGACGGACGGGAGGTTACGGTACCTCCACTCGCAGCTACAGACGTCCTCGAGAACTGGTATGTCTGAACACGAGATTGATGCCCGCAGACTTCTCTGTCCTATGCCTGTCATTCGCACCCAGGACAAGATCAACACCCTTGAAGATGGTGACCTGCTCACTGTGGCCTGCACCGACCCAGGAGTGACAAGCGACATTCCAGCCTGGTGCCGCATCCATGGTCACGAGATCATCGATACGCTCACAGAAGGACGCGAGATAATCATCACCATCAGGGTTCATAAAAACCAGGCACGAGCACCATAATAGAGCGCCCTTTTCGTGAACGCGCTATTATGGTGCGTCCTTGGCGTTGCGAATCCCCGCAAGGTTAGTAAATACAAGGCATTTATTAATACACGTGGATGGCATATTCTTTGCTCCCTTAAATGCACCAAATGAAGAACTTCAACAAAATTCGGCAAAGGAGTGAACCATGTCAGAGAAAACTCTGGGATTAATAAAAGAACACGAAGCGAGGTGGGTAGATCTCAGATTTACCGATTCCCGCGGCAAAGAACAACACGTAACCAATAGCGCGTCAAAAATCGACGAAGATTTTTTCGAACATGGCGCCATGTTTGACGGTTCCTCCATCGCTGGCTGGAAACCGATCAATGATGCAGACATGATCCTGATGCCTGACGATTCAACAGCAGTGGTCGACCCATTTACAGAAGAAACAACCATAAACCTGCGCTGCGATATCGTCGAACCCAGCACGTTGCAGGGATACGAGCGAGATCCACGAGCCATTGCCAAACGCGCAGAGGCCTTCCTGTCCTCGACCGGAATCGGTGATACAGCCTACTTTGGCCCGGAACCCGAATTTTTTGTTTTCGACGACGTCAAATACAAGTCCACCATGAGCGGTGCCATGTATGAAATCGAATCTGAAGAAGCGGCATGGATGACAGCATCTACCTTCGAAGGTGGCAACACCGGTCACAAACCCGGCATTAAAGGCGGTTACTTCCCGGTACCTCCAGTCGATTCACTGCTGGATGTAAGAAACAGCATGTGCTCGGCTATGGAATCCATGGGCATCGACATTGACCTGCATCACCACGAAGTCGGTACAGCAGGGCAGTGCGAAATTGGCGCGAAGTTCAACACACTGGTCAGCAAAGCGGACGAAGTCCAAATCTACAAATATTGCGTCCACAATGTCGCACACGCTTACGGCAAGACCGCGACGTTCATGCCGAAGCCACTGGTTGGTGACAATGGTAACGGTATGCACGTTCACCAGTCCCTCTGGAAAGATGGCACGAATCTATTTGCCGGTGATGGCTACGGTAGCCTCTCACAGACTGCCCTGTACTACATTGGCGGTATCATCAAACACGCGCGGGCGCTCAATGCATTCGCCAACGCTTCTACAAACTCTTACAAACGACTGGTACCAGGTTTCGAGGCTCCGCTGATACTGGTTTACTCAGCGTTGAATCGTTCTGCTTCGATTCGGATCCCTTACGTTCAGGGAGGCAACCCTAACGGTATTAGAGCCGAAGTACGTTTTGGCGATTGCACGGCGAACCCTTACCTGATGTTCGCCTCCATGCTGATGGCCGGCCTGGACGGTATCAAGAACAAGATCGACCCTATTGGTCCTCTCGACAAAGACCTCTACGATCTGCCCCCAGAAGAGCTAAAAGATTTTCCAACTGTCTGTTCATCACTGGGCCAGGCACTGGATGCACTGGATGCGGATCGAGATTTCCTCCGCCAGGGCGACGTCTTTACCGACAGCATGATCGATGGGTACATTGAACTTAAGCGCGAGGAAGTCCAGAAACTTGATATGACCACGCACCCGGTTGAGTTTGAGATGTACTATAGCGTCTAGCGCAGCTTTCCCCGACCCTGTCGGGGAAAAACTAAAAAAGTCCCTCTGGTCAGGGGCTTTTTTTTGCCTGCGTTAAACTACACAATAGATCAGCTACGCCCATTGAGTCACCTATGAAAATATTCACAGCATTATTAGTTGCCCTGGCAAATTCCTCCGCCTGGGCAGAAGAGGTCTATCGAGAAGTTAACGATGAGGGCGTGCCCACATTCTCAGACCAGGCTATGCCCGGCGCGGAACCTATTACTCTTCGTAAACCCAGCATATTCACCGATACAACGTACCAGCAAAGTCAACTGAAACGACGAAGTGATGATTCGCTGACGCCAATGAAAATGGACTATAGCCTGCTGGTGACTAACCCACTCGACGACTCAGTTGTCCGCGACAATGCAGGAAACCTCAACCTGACTATTTCGATCTCACCATCAGTTCAATCAGGGCACAGTGCCGAACTTCTGATGGACGGTACTAAAATTCGCGACGTCCACGGTAACGGCATCATTGCACTCACTAACGTTGATCGAGGAACGCATGCTTTCAATATCAGAATTGTCGATAAAGAAGGCAATGTCGTCACCGATGGCCCCAGCAATAAAATTTCGATCCTTAGATACCACTCCGCCCCGTAAAACCCCGAGGTAGCCTCGCAGTAGTACCACGCTCTACACACACCAGCATTCATGCCCCGCAACCCTGCAGCATAATTATTGCACTATTATGGTGCAAATTGCCGAACCCTCTTGCTATGATAACCCTCGGCGAAGCGCCTGAAGCGCCGTTCTAAAGGGGATTTCGCCGAATTCCCTTCTTGGTGCACTTCTTGCAGACCTAACTAATAAACTCGTTAACTAATGCGAACAGACCCCGGTGCCTTTGGCACCTCCAATAGCCCTATGACGACAGAACCTAATCCAAAAAGTGAAACGGCAAGTGAGATCGTCCTTGGCAACTTGTCGACAGCAATCCTGGTCCTTGGCGAAGGGCACAATATCCTGTTCGCTAACCATGCAGCGGAAAACCTGTTAAAAGAATCGGCAACCCAGATGGCAGGGCAGTGCCTTATCGACCTGATCATTAACGGCGAGGAACTTGCTGAAATCGTCAGCGAAGCCGCTTTGACCAACAAGACCTTCACCCGGCGAAGAATGCAACTGCTGTTACCTGGTAAGGATAACTTCACGGCCGATGTTACCGTCACACCGGTTCTGGATCAGGGGCAGACCGTCGTAGAGCTTATTCCCATGGACCGCTATCTGCGCATTGATCGTGATGCCGCTATACAGGAGCACCACGATGTCACCCGCCAGATGGTCAGGGGACTCGCTCACGAGATCAAGAACCCTCTGGGAGGCATCAAGGGATCTGCAGAACTGCTCGCGAGGGAGCTTCCTGATGAATCTTTGGAGGAATATACCGACATCATCATCGAAGAAACCAATCGATTAACGTCATTGCTCGACAGGATGCTCGGACCCAACACCCTGGCACAGAAAACACCGATATCGATTCACCAGGTTCTTGAACGAACGGCAAATCTTATCGAACTGGAATCCAAGAATCTGGAAGTCATCCGTGACTATGACCCAAGCATCCCCGAGCTCCTCATTGACCCCGAGCTAATGCTGCAAGCAGTGTTGAATGTCGCCAGGAATGCCATGCAAATCCTTGAAACGACGCCTCATCCGGCACTGACTTTCACCACTCGAATCGAAAGACAGTTCACCATTAATGGCCAGCGACACAAGGTGGTTGTTCGCGTGGACATTAAGGACAACGGGTCCGGAATTCCTCCGGAAATACAGGAACAACTATTCTATCCAATGATCTCGCGGAGACCCGGAGGCACTGGGTTGGGATTACCTTTTGCTCAATCAATCATTGCCCAACACAACGGCATGATCGAGTTTGAAAGCGAACCCGGTGACACCACCTTTTCAATTATTATTCCCCTGGAGCAGAACAATGAGTAACAACGGCAACATCTGGGTGGTAGATGACGAACGCTCAATCCGCTGGGTACTGGAAAAGGCCCTGACTCAAAATGGTTGGGCCGTGGAATGTTTCGAATCTGCTGAACAGCTCCTTGAACAGCTACAGGTATCTACACCACAAGCTGTCATCACGGACATCAGGATGCCAGGGACAGACGGGCTGGAACTCTTAAACACACTAAAAGACAGTCATCCAGGATTACCGGTAATAGTCATGACAGCTCATTCGGATCTCGATAGTGCCGTTACTTCGATCCAGGGCGGCGCTTTTGAGTACCTGCCAAAACCTTTCGAAGTGGACGAAGCCGTTGCCGTTGTGGGTCGCGCCCTTGCGCAGACACAACAAACGATGACAGAGGAGCCACCACCAGAAGAAGATTCGGTTGAAATCATCGGCAAAGCGCCCGCGATGCAGGAAGTATTCCGCGCCATAGGAAGACTGTCCAAATCGAATGTCAGTGTGCTGATAGATGGCCAGTCCGGAACCGGCAAAGAGCGTGTGGCCCTTGCGCTTCACAAACACAGTATCAGGGCAGATAAACCTTTCATCCCCCTGAACATGGCCGCCATACCCTTTGATCTCGTCGAGTCAGAGCTTTTTGGGCACGAAAAAGGGGCCTTCACCGGAGCCAACCAAAGACGAACAGGCCGATTTGAACAGGCAGAGGGAGGCACGCTTTTTCTGGATGAAATCGGCGACATGCCACCAGAAACCCAAACTCGATTATTACGCGTCCTTTCAGACAGTGAATACTATCGAGTCGGTGGCATTGAGCCCCTTAAGGCAAACGTTAGAATCATCGCAGCCACACACCAGAACCTGGAAGAACTGGTTGCTGAAAATAAATTTCGCGAAGACCTTTTCCATAGACTCAACGTCATCCGAATACACCTGCCGACCCTGTCAGAACGACGTGAGGACATCCCTGCCCTTGCGGGTCACTTTCTGGTTCAGGCAGCAAACGAAATTGACGAAGAGCCCAAACGTCTGCGCCCCGAAGCGATGGAGTACCTGAGCGAACTGCCCTGGCCGGGAAATGTACGGCAACTGGAAAACGCATGTCGCTGGATTGCCGTGATGGCGACAGCACAGGAAGTCATGATCGAAGACTTGCCGCCAGAGTTGCTTCAGGAAAAACCCAACCAGAGCACAGGTGGTATTGACTGGGAACGAGCCCTGCGTTCATGGACAAGCGGACGTCTATCCGCTCTGGAACCCGGAGATACTGGCATCCTCCATGATGCCCTTCCCAGGTTCGAGCGAATCATGATTCAGGAAGCCCTGAAACAGACCGGCGGAAGGAAACGCGATGCCTCCAAGCTTCTGGGATGGGGACGAAATACCCTGACGCGCAAAATATCGGACCTTGGAATGGCTGACGAGAACCTGGAGGATTGATGCTGAATATCGTTCTCTATGAGCCAGAAATCCCACCAAATACCGGCAATATCATGCGCCTGTGCGCCAATACAGGTTGCACACTACATCTTGTGAAGCCACTTGGCTTCGAGCTCGACGATAAGCAGCTTCGCCGGGCAGGTCTTGATTACCGGGAGTATGCAGACGTCAGGGAGTGGGACAACCTGGGCACACTGCTTGACGAGTTTAATCGAGATCGCGTCTTTGCAATCACCACCAAAGGATTAATCAATCACACAGAGGTTGAGTTTGAGGCTGGCGATATTCTGATGTTCGGACCGGAGACGCGCGGGATACCCGACGCGGTACTCGGTTTGATGGCCGGCAATAGAAAACTTCGGATACCCATGCTGCAAAACTCCCGCAGCCTCAATCTGTCTAACGCTGTATGCATTGTCGTCTATGAAGCCTGGCGCCAGCTTGGTTTCCAAAGCGGTCGTTAAACGAACCCTTACTGAATCGGCGCGGTTTCCGCTTCAGCTCTCGCCGTGGCCTGCGCATAGATAGCATCAAAATTAACTGGTGCAAGCATGAGCGGAGGGAAACTACCTTTGGTGACAATGGAATCTATCGCTTCGCGGGCATAAGGGAATAGTACGCTCGGGCAAAAACTACCGAGCGTTTGGCCCAGCGCTTCTTCGGTCATCCCCTTGATCAGGAAGATGCCCGACTGCTGGAGCTCAATCAGGTAAATAACCTCTTCGGCCTCATTTTTGGCGGTTACGGTCAATCCAAGGGTAACCTCGAAGTTATCTTCACCAATATTGACATTACTGGTGTTCAACTCAAGCGCAACACTTGGCTTCCACTGCTTCAGGAATGCCTCTGGCGACTTAGGTGATTCGAAAGACACGTCCTTCACATAAATTCGTTGAAGCACAAAGGTTGATTCCTGTGTCTGCTCGCTCATTGATATTCTCCCATCACCATTGCTTTTAACTGATTACCGACTTCAAGACGAAATAACTCATCACAACCACCAATGTGTTGATCACCAATCCAGATCTGGGGAACAGTGTGTTGGCCAGATTTTTGCGTCATTTCCGACCTCAACCCCTGATCAGCGTCAACCGGGATATCCTGATAATCCCAGCCTTTACTTTGCAGCAGGCCCCTCGCCCTGATGCAGTAAGGGCAAAATCTGGTTGTATACATCACAATTGGTTGAGATGTTGTCGCAGGAGCTGCCGGCTTATCGCTGCGCCCCGGCATCCTGCCTTTAATCCCTTTGATTTCTTTCATAAACATCGTTACTTGACCATCGGCAGGCTACTCGCGGTCCACTCGGCCATACCACCTGATAACCGGCGAACGTTTTCAAACCCCAGAGCCTTGAGTTTTCGGCCCGCCGCACTCGCGTGCTGCCCCATCTTGCACACCAGAACGACTGGTTTGTCTTTATAGGATTCCAGCTCACCGATTCTCGCGTCAATGCTCGAAACCGGCATGCTTACAGCGCCGGCAATATGCCCAGAGCTATATTCTTTGGTGTCGCGAATATCCACCAGCACAGCACCCTCGCGGTTAACCAGGTTAACCAGATTGGTCGGCGTTATCGCCGCACCGCCCAGCTTACCCTCGTTAATAACGAAAGCCACAAGAAGAAATACGAACGCACTCACCAAAATATAGTGATTACTTATAAATTCAAAAATCTGCTCAACCAAGGTCTGTCCCAGCAGCAAAATTAAGTCGCGGAGTATACACAATTGGTAATTATTTACCTGCTACTATTCAACCAATATGCCGTAACCGGTGATATCCTGAACTGTTTCCTATCGCAGCCTGTCATGATAAGTAATTCACCTACCGCACTAATCATCCTGGATGGATGGGGCCACCGAGCCGATCCTGAAGATAATGCGATCGCCCAGGCAGCAACGCCGGTCTGGGACGAGCTAGTGTCCACGCGGCCAAACTGCCTGATCTCCAGCTCAGGCCTGGATGTCGGTCTTCCCCCTGGACAGATGGGTAACTCCGAGGTCGGTCATATGAATCTGGGAGCTGGACGCGTCATTCATCAGGATTTCACCCGAATCAGCAAATCGATAGACGATGGTGAATTCTTTGATAATGCAGCGCTTTCCCAGGTAATGGCCGGAACAGCCCAATCAGGGAAAGCACTTCATTTGCTCGGACTTTTATCAAAGGGAGGTGTTCATTCCCATGAAGAACATATCAAGGCAGCCGTTGATATGGCCAGGTCCAGGGGCATCTCGCGCGTGTATCTACACGCTTTTCTGGATGGACGGGACGTTCCGCCTCGATCTGCCCGCACATCGATCGATTCAATGCAGGCACATATATCAGCCGGGGGCGAAGGCGGCATAGCATCAGTCGTCGGCCGGTATTTCGCGATGGATCGGGACAATCGCTGGGAACGCGTGCAACCCGCCTATGAATTAATCGTGAACGGCACCGCAATGCACCGTTTTAAGGACCCAGCGGAAGCACTACAGGCTGCCTATGAGCGTGATGAGTCCGATGAATTCGTCCAATCCTCGGCAATTTTGTACCAGAATGAACCAGTCCAGATACAGGATGGTGATTCTGTCATCTACATGAATTTCAGGGCTGATCGAGCACGCCAACTGACCCGCGCCTTCACCGATGTTGCATTCGACAACTTCGAACGCTCCAGGGTGCCCGCCCTCACCAGCTTCGTCACCCTGACCCGGTACGCCGCCAATATTCCAGCACCATGCGCGTTCGCACCTGCATCTATCCAGAACAGCCTGGGGGAATATATTGCGTCTCTGGGAATGAACCAGCTGAGACTGGCTGAGACAGAGAAGTACGCACACGTCACTTTCTTCTTCTCCGGCGGCAGGGAGGAGCCATTTATTGGCGAAGACCGGCGGCTGATACCGTCACCGGACGTCGCGACCTATGACCTCCAGCCAGAGATGAGTGCCCAGGAAGTCACGGACACAATCATCGCCGCCATTAACGGTGGAAAGTACGACCTTATTGTCTGTAATTACGCCAACGGCGATATGGTGGGACACACGGGTAATCTTGAGGCGTCAATCAAAGCAGTGGAGACAATCGACCTGTGCCTGGGGCGCATCGCGGCGGCGCTTAAAGCCACCGGTGGGCAATGCCTGATCACAGCCGACCATGGCAATGTAGAACAACTGAAGGATCACCAGACCGACCAGCCCCATACAGCTCATACTTCCGAGCTTGTGCCGCTTGTCTACATAGGGCCGCAGAACATCCAACTCGAACAGGAAGGGGGTGTACTCAGTGACGTATCACCTACCTTGCTCACCTTGATGTCCCTACCCCAACCGGTAGAAATGACCGGACGATCTCTGGCCGAAAATCAATAACAGGAATCATTGATGCAGAACCTAATCATTCTTTTTCTCGCCTTACTTCCAGTCATATCTGCGCAGGCAGAGCAGTCCGTGAGCCAGGTGGAAATCGAAGCCCGGCTAAAGGCTCTCGAGAAGGAAATCTCGAACTACAAGGAAACCCTGGATAGCACCCAGGGACAGAAATCAGAAATCGAAGCGACCCTCGAACGAAACGAGCAGGGGATTAACAAGCTGATCAATGAGATCGACACGATTGAGAAGGAATTGGATACCAGCAACGACAAAGTATCTTCGCTGACGGAAAAACAGAAAGAACTTCTGACCGTAAAAAGCGAACAACAGTATTACATCGAACAACAGGTCAGGGCTGCTTACGAAATTGGAAGCCAGGAATACCTCAAGGTCCTTCTAAACCAGGAAGATCCGAACGAAATTGCCAGAATGCTGACTTATTACGACTATTTTAATCAGGCCCGCTCAAGACAGATCGAATCCTACAACCTGACCCTGTTGGATTTAGATCGCGTAACACGGGAACTGGCTGAAGAAACCGTCGTGCTGGAATCCCAAAGAAGGGCTCTGGGCGCGCAGCAAAAAAGTCTCGCAAACGTGCAGAAAGAGAAACAAATGACATTGAAAGCGCTGATTAACCAGATCAGCTCGACCGGATCAGCACTATCGAAACTGGAACAGGACAGGGGAAGACTGGAACAACTATTGGACAAGTTGCAGGAAAGCCTGGCCAACCTGGATGCGCCACGCAGCGCACAGCCGTTTGCGGGAATGCAGGGCAAGCTGCTGCTACCCGTTGAAGGGAGAATCAGCCATCGCTTTGGGAATCAGAGAAACCAAGGTAAGCTCAGGTGGCATGGCATCTTCATAGACGCAGCAGAGGGTGAATCCGTATACGCGGTTCACTATGGTCGCGTCGTATTCTCAGACTGGTTACGTGGTTTCGGTTTGCTCATGATTATTAGTCATGGTGAAGGTTATATGAGCTTGTATGGTCATAATCAGGCTTTGTTCCGGGAAACCGGAGATTGGGTATCCGCCGGCGAGGTGATCGCAGCGGTTGGTGACAGCGGCGGCCAGGATAAAACAGGGCTGTATTTTGAGATCAGAATTGACGGCAAGCCAAACAACCCTCAAAACTGGTGTGTCACACGAGAACAACGAGCTGCCTAGCGCAGCATAGCAGGAACGTTAGATGATTAAATTTATACTCACCATGGTAGCCGTGTTCGGGTTAACGCTTAATGCAATGGCAGACGAAGACGCTGTACCGACAATAGAAAAGGAAGCCTCGACCGACACCGTAACTCTTGAGCCCAGACTACCGTTGAATGAGCTTAGGGTGTTCGCTGAAGCATTCAATCGAATCAGCAGCGCCTATGTAGAAGAAATAGATGACAAAACACTTCTCGAAAATGCAATCAAGGGCATGCTGTCACAAATGGATCCACATTCATCGTACCTGGACAAAGACTCATTTGATGACCTTCAGGAATCTACCTCAGGCAACTACGGTGGTCTCGGCATAGAGATTGGCATGGAAGATGGCTTCGTCAAGGTGATTTCACCCATGGACGACACGCCTGCAGCCAAAGCCGGCATTGAAAGTGGCGACCTGATCATCCAGCTTAATGACACCCCGGTTAAAGGCATGAGCCTTTCTGACGCTATCGAGGCCATGCGCGGCGAGCCTGGAAGCGAAATAGAAATCACGCTGATCAAAACTGACAACCCAACACCTACACCCCTGACATTGACAAGAGAAGTCATCAAGGTTGCCAGTGTTAGGCAACGATACCTGGAAGACGGGTTCGGATACCTCCGTATCGCGCAGTTCCAAAGCGGGACCGGGGACGAAGTTGAAAAGGCTGTTATCCAGCTCAAGGATGAAGGCGATCTTGAAGGCCTGATTATCGACCTGCGCAACAACCCGGGTGGCGTTCTGCAATCTGCCGTGGCCGTATCTGACGTCTTTATTGACGACGGTTTGATCGTCTCTACCCGGGGCCGCATGGAGGATTCTGAACAAAGGTATAACGCACGTACACCAGACTCAATTCATGGCGTACCCATAGTTGTGCTGGTCAATGCGGGAACCGCCTCTGCATCAGAGATCGTTGCAGGCGCCCTGCAGGATCATGGACGGGCAATTGTGATGGGCACGACTACCTTCGGCAAGGGGTCAGTGCAGACCATACTTCCGCTCACCAACGAAAAAGCGATAAAACTGACCACCGCCAGATACTACACGCCAAACGGTAAATCCATCCAGGCTGCAGGTATTATCCCGGATATCTGGGTCGGTCGCTCCAAGGTGACACCTGCGAAGTCCAATCCCTGGCGGATAAAGGAAAAAAACCTGGCCAAGCACCTGGCTGGAGACAATGAAAGCGCCAAAGGAGAATCCGATGTCGATGATCCCCAAAGCCCTGATTCAATTGACTCTGATTCAAAGGACCCTGATTCTCCTGAGTCCACCAACCCCTATTCCAGTAACATGGAACTGGCGGTACGAGACTATCAGCTCAATGAAGCGCTGACATTACTCAAAGGTCTGCATATACTACGCAGGACGAAAACACCTCAAGGGTAGGCGTTGCCGAAGCCATTTCAGATCGGCTTTACTCCATTTTTTGTAGCACTTTTGCTACAGCTGGCACCCCCACCCTCATTTTCCGCAGACCATAACTATATCGCCATTATCATCGATGATATCGGTCACAACCGGCGCGCTGGTGAGAGAGCCATCGACATCCAGGCTCACCTGACCTTCGCGGTCATACCTGAAACCCAACACGCCGTTCGCCTTGCCAATTATGCCCACAGCGCCGGAAAAGAAGTGATGGTTCACCTGCCCATGGCGAACACCATGAACCAGCCACTCGGCGGTCTGGCATTAACAAACGGACTATCGGAGCAGGATGTAACTATGGTGCTGGACCAGGCAGTCCGGCTGGTTCCTTTCGCCTCGGGAATCAACAACCATATGGGCAGTGCCCTGACCCAGGAACCACAGGCGATGGTATGGCTCATGCGCGCTGTAAAACGTCACAAGTTGTTTTTTGTCGACTCCCGAACAACACACAAGACCGTGGCATCAGAAATTGCGTTACAGGAAAATATTCGAACCGCCAGCCGTGATGTGTTTCTGGATAACGACAGGTCACTCTACGGCATCGACAAGGAATTCAGGCGGTTACTCGCCGTGGCAAAGCGGCGTAAAACAGCTATCGCCATCGGGCACCCCTACCCTTCAACCCTGCAATATCTGGAGCATGCCATCCCAATGCTAAAACGCGAGGGAGTACGGCTTATTTCGGTGTCAGAAATGTTGAACCTCAGGCTCGCAGAGCGACAACTCGCCAGCTATTAGACCTTCAGTTATCGGGCGTGAAATCCCGACAGAGAGCGATTGCCTCTTCCAGGTCCAGTGTACCTTCATAGATTGCGCGTCCGGTGATGACACCAGTAATACCACCGCTCAGTCGTTCACCTGCCTCGAGCAATGCCTGGATATCCTTGATATCAGTAACACCACCGGAAGCAATAATCGGTACATTGACCGAATCGGACAGGTCCTTTGTCGCATGCAGGTTAACCCCTCCCATCATGCCGTCCTTACCGATGTCCGTATAAACAATTCCGTCAATACCGTCACCTTCAAAAAGCCTCGCCAGGCTCTTCACTGAAATATCTGTCACTTCTTTCCAGCCATTGATGGCCACCATGCCATGCAGGCCATCCAACCCTACAATAATGTGCCCGGGAAAACGTTTACACATCTCACCGACAAATTCCGGCTCCTGGACAGCTTTCGTGCCGATGATCAAATAGTCAACGCCAGCATTAAGGTACGATTCAATCACTTCCGCGCTGCGAATTCCGCCGCCTAATTGAATCGTTAGATCCGGATGGTTCCTCGCGATCGTGTTTATGGCGCCTGCATTTCTTGGCCGGCCATCGAAAGCACCATCAAGGTCGACAAGGTGGAGCCGCTCACACCCTTTGGACACCCAATGCTCAGCCATTCCGACGGGGTCATCAGAATAGATAGTGGATTGGTCCAGTTGGCCCTGTTTCAGGTTAACGACTTTGCCATCCTTGAAGTCGATAGCCGGGATAATCTCCACCTATAAGCTACCTTTCGTTGAAGGTGTCACATCGGACATGCGCGGATCCGGTTCCACCGCCATTCGAAGTGCGCGCCCGAAAGCCTTGAAAATAGTTTCAATCTGGTGGTGTGCGTTGTCGCCTTTCAGGTTATCAATGTGCAAAGTCACCTTCGCATGATTCACAAATCCCTGAAAAAACTCGTGGAACAAGTCTACGTCGAAATCCCCAACCATCTGGCGAGCAAACTCGACGTTATAGACAAGACCGGACCGGCCTGAAAAATCAATGACCACCCGGGACAAAGCTTCATCCAACGGCACATAGGCATGCCCGTAGCGTCTGATACCTTTCTTGTCCCCGATCGCCTCGTTCACCGCCTGGCCAAGTGTGATGCCGATATCTTCGACGGTATGATGGGCGTCGATCTCCAGATCACCGTCGGCTTTAATCGTGATGTCGAGCAACCCGTGCCGTGCCACCTGGTCCAGCATATGATCAAGAAATGGCAAGCCCGTTTGAAACTCGCGCTCGCCACTGCCATCCAGGTTCACGGAGACCGAAATCTGCGTTTCCAGGGTATTTCTATCTATCTCAGCGGTTCTCATAGAGCCCTCAGCGTTTTTAGTTAGATCCTCAGCGTTTTTAGTTAGATCCTCAGCGTTTTTAGTTAGATCCTCAGCGTATTGTATAGATCCTCAGCGTGCTGAATAAATTCCTTTGCATGTTGTATGGACGCCTTAATAAACCCTATCAAGCGGGAAACGGCGGATTATACTGTTCCTGCATGGCAGTGCCAGCCTCTTATCGACCATATCGATTGCGCATAGCAGCCATTATAAAGCGCTGCCATGGGGTAAATACCGATTCTTTGTATTCGACTTGATCCACTTGCGCAGATCGGCTTCCAGATCGCCTCGCTCCTTCAATATCTTGACTAACGAGATCACAGGCGACTTGTTCCCAGCCTCCCAGCCGGAGACCTGCTCTTCCACCAGCGTAAATAGGCGAACAAGAGAAATAGCCGTATCGGAATCCAGCGCCCGCGCGGCCTCCCAGGCTGTGGGTCCCGCCGTCATGACCCAGTTTTCATTAGCCAGTTCAGCGGCATCGAGCATACCGGCATCCACGGCACCCGAAAGCCCGTTCGCCAATTGGAGGAAACGATCCAAAAGTGCAGGGTTCACTACCCTGGATTCGGCGTCCCCTCCGGGCTTCCACACACCAACACTCATATACATAATCCATGCTCTACAGGAATACCTATTATTGACGACTCTTCTGCGAGTCACCAGCGGTGTATCATCGAGACACGCACACCGGAGATAAACAAATGCCTCAATTCCCTATGACCGACTCGAGACGAAAGGCCCTGGAACGTTTTCCGGATTACGCCGTGGCGATCTCTCCCTACGAAGGCACAGTGACAGTAAAAGCCGGAGACACAGTGATTGCCAAAACCAAAGCGGCTTTACTCATCCAGGAAACCCGGCACGACGATGTCTACTACTTGCCAAGGGAAGATGTTGACCTGAGTTCATTGACCCCTACTGACCAATCGACCTATTGCCCTTTTAAAGGTCACGCTTCGTACTGGAGCTATACAGACAACAGCAACCTTGAAAATTTCATGTGGAGCTACGCAGAACCTTATGAGCAGGTTGAAAGACTGGCGGGGTACATGTCTTTTTACACCAATAAAGTTGTCCAGATTATCGACTGAAAATATCGTCAGTTGAGGTTTCCTGCAAAAGAAGCGGGTTAGTGGGTTAGAATAATTGAATTGCGGGTGTAGCTCAGTTGGTAGAGTTCTAGCTTCCCAAGCTAGTTGTCGCGAGTTCGAATCTCGTCGCCCGCTCCAGTTAACTACAGG
>DTZW01000297.1:0-20837 GCA_012961165.1 Gammaproteobacteria bacterium
CCATTCCAATAACTTGTTCTGGCAAAGCCGACCTTACCACTTGAAGCCAGGACACAAGACTGCCTTTTCACTGAAAACTTTTCCCCGCTAAGGGCTTTCCCCCGCTAAGGGCTTTCCCCCGCTAAAGGCTTTCCCCCGCTAAAGGCTTTTCCCCGCTAAGGGCTTTCCCCCGCTAAAGGCTTTCCCCCGCTAAAGGCTTTCCCCCGCTAAAGGCTTTCCTGGATCTTTGATCGCGACTGTGACCGGTGCAGTTGCAACTAATTCACCCGACGGTTGTTCTGTTAAGCCTCATGTTTCCAGGCTTCACAGCATGTTTATTCGAGGCCCTGCCATTGCGTTTTTTTAAAGGCCCAGGGGTTTGCGAAAAATCCACGGCAATGCCTGACCGGGCCGTTCGCTGAGCGACAACCCCAGTGCCGAATGCAAAGTTTGCAGCGGATCTGGGCAACCCGATAAACCTACCTCGCTGCTACGCGAAAGATAAGTCGTCAACATGACCGTATACTGGTAATAGGTGCTGTGTATTTGCTACATTCTTAGTAAGCGTACTGTACGCTGCTTACCCGAATGGAATTTTGGAATCTTATTCCTGTCGCTGATCTCTAATAGAGTTTTCAAAGGCGTTTCAAACGCTACTGGCCAATATAGAAATTTAGTCAGTTAAAAAATAGTCAACAAAAATTAAAGGCATAAAAGAATATGAAATATATAGGTCAAGGTAGATGGTTCATAGTCGCAGCGTGTTCGCTATTAATGCTACAGGGCTGCGCAAAAGAATCTGCCGCACCCACAGTGGTGCCGGCAGCGCAAGAAAAACAGCAGGGTGAGACACTTGCCGTCATCGTCCCGGGAGGAGGGACCTATAGTAGAGCGATATCAACAGATTCTGAGCAAACGCAGATATTTTTTGATCAAGGTCTTCGATTCGCCTGGGGCTTCTACTTTCCAGAATCGATTGCCTCCTACCAGCAGGCTTCATTAGCAGATCCAACACACCCAATGCCTTACTGGGGTATGGCCCATGCCATGGGTCCAAACCCCAATAGCCGATATGGGCGCATGCCGGATGATCCAAAGGGTGAGGGTCTTAAGGCAATCACAAAGGCAAAAGAACTCCTTGGACGTGCCAGTCCGATCGAGGCGCAGCTCATCAATGCGCTCTTCGTGTTGTATGACAAAGAAAGTATTGCCGATGACAATGACAGAGACAGGGCCTACCTCGCTGCTATGCGAGAGATAAATCGTCAACATCCGGATGATTCCGATGTTGCTGCACTTTATGCCGCCGCCTATATGTCGATTGCACGTTGGAACTACTGGGACATTGAAGGTCAACCATTGGATGAAACCCTGGAGGTAGCCCTGGCGCTTGAACACATTATGGAAACTGACATGACAAATCCGGGTGTTTTGCATTTGCACATACACCTGGTCGAATCTTCACTGGCACCTGAGCGGGCATTGAGTTCTGCAGATGGATTGGAAGCAACCGTTCCAATCGCGGGGCATGTTGTTCATATGCCATCACACATTTATGTGCGTGTGGGTCAGTATGACAGGGCAATTGACAGCAATGTTCGATCACAACAAAAAGACCAGGAGTTTGCTGAGATATGGGGTGATTTAGCCCTGCCTAATCTAGGCACTTATCCACTTTCACATAAAATCCATGCTGGTCATGCCATTGATTTTATTCGTTATGCCGCGACGATCCAGGGTAACTACGAAGTGGCCATTGATGCGGCTGATCAGTTAAAAGCCAGCTCGAAAGAACATCAGATCTCGATGCGTGGATACGAAAAAAATATGGCGTCGCCTTGGCAACTGAACAAAATATTCGGCAAATGGGATGCACTAATCGGACACACCGCTTCCCATTCAGACACGCCTTATTTGAGGGGCATGTGGGCTTATTCGCTTGGAAGCGCCTATGCCAACACCGGCGATCTTGATGCAGCAGGTGAACAATTGAAAATCCTTCGAGCGATTATTGATGAGCCGGAAGTTGATAAGACGCGTGTTACCGTGACATCGGTATCCGGGATTCTGACACTAGCGGGTCATGGTCTTGAAGGTGAAATTAAAGAAGCCAGGGGTGACCTGGAGGGCGCAATAGCAAGCTATCTGTTGGCGGTCGAGCTAGAAGACAAAGGCAACTACACAGAACCGCCCGCGTGGGCGCAACCGATGCGACATTATCTGGGCGCGGCATTGTTGAAAGCTGGCAACCCTGAAGAGGCAGAAAAGATTTATCGTCGCGATCTGCGTTGGAATGCCGAGAATGGTTGGTCACTTTATGGCCTTCATGAGTCTCTTGCTGATCAAGGCAAGACCGAACAGGCAGCTGAGGCATTTGCGCGTTACGAGGCGGCTTGGAAGCATTCAGACACGGCGCTGACTGCTTCACGAAAGTAGCAGGGTCATTAACGCTGTCCAAGAGAGCCAGCAAGGTAAGCCTGAATCCGTGCAGTGACATAAGTACGGCTTACTCCTACGTCAGCGCTAAAGAACAAGCGCTTATGAGTTATGCCGCAGCGTTATCGACATGAAAGCACTGGCGTATTGCGCAACAAAAAGGGAATCATGAACCGTTCTGCGCTCGACACCATGGAAACCCTTTACTACAGGCTCACTTGGTCCAAGCTGTTGATCATTTCCTAAAACAAAAAATGCGGGTGTTCAGCACTTGATGACCTAAGGGTTGGATTTTTCCAAGGCGCCTATCTAAGACATTCCTGCTGCGGCAGGTTTGCAAGAATGCATATAGGCCATGCAGGCTTATACTGTATGGACTTGATCATGGACTTGTTTCGCCATTACGGGCATATTTGGCGCGGACCAGAACCAGAACCAGAACCAGAAATTTTGAATATCCGATTTAAGAAAATCAAACCTGCATGTTCATTGGATCGTATTTCAGTCGACGGTATGAAGGGGCGAAACGGTAAAGGTACACTATGAAATACACTAACATCACTCCGTCGTTCGGCGTCGAACTTGCCGCCGGCACCCAGTTGACAGAGTTCACCGATGACGAAGTAGCTGCTTTAAAACAACTCGCAGCAGAGCGCGGTATTGTCGTCGTTCGCGAACAAAAGATGGACATGAAGGGACAGGCAGAATTCGGCCACCGCCTTGGCGCGCTCATGAACACTCCTGTCAACAAAACGGATACCCCTGAAGAGCTGATTGTCATCCGCGCAGGCCCTAAATCCAAAGCCGTCGCTGGCCAGGGATGGCATTCCGACGTATCCAGTGAAGCCGTAACGCCGGGGCTGTCTATGCTGCGAATGGAAGTGGTTCCGCCTAGTGGTGGAGACACCTTGTTTGCAGATATGTATCAGGCCTTCGAAACGCTTTCGCCTTCTATGCAGACCTTTCTAAAGCAACTGCACGCGCTACATGAACCCAGGGGGCATTACCTTTACCTAAGCGGTGCAAAGAAGCTTGAAGAACTGCCTTCCACGGTTCACCCGGTAGTCCGCACGCACCCGCTAACCGGACGCAATGCGCTATACGTTAACGCTGCGTTTGTTGCAAAAATTGTCGAACTTAATTCGCGTGAGAGCGAGACCCTGCTGGCAATGTTATACGACCACGTAGCCTACTCTGTCAGCATTCAATGTCGGGTTCAGTGGGCACCGAATAGCGTCGTTTTCTGGGACAACCGGGTCGTCCAGCACCACGCAGCTTTTGATTATCACCCCGAGGTCAGGCTGGGCTTCCGGGTTACCGTGGTTGGTGAAGCACCCTGCCTGGCGGATGTTTACTGACTGTTTCCCACGGCAAGGCAACTAGAAATAGTTAGGTTGCTGTTGCGAATCGCCCGACCCGCTGTCTCATTTATTGTATCAGCGCAGCAGCGGTCCAACCGGGCCGTCTCTTTACTTCTAATCTCTCACCAGCAAAGGTAATGCCGCTTGTATAACTTGAGTCTCAACTAACATGCTGAAAGATCATCTCGCACTAAAACCCGACCAAATTGCGGGTCCTCTGGTCATCGCGGGTCTGGCAATCGCTGCGCAATTCATCGGGCTTGCCGGGCTTAACTTCGACCGCGTGGCAATCCAGAGTGACGAGTACTGGCGGCTACTCTCCGGCCATCTCGTTCACACTAATGATTCACACCTAGCGATGAGTCTGGCAGGCGTTCTGGCCCTCTGGCTTCTGCAAGGTGATGACTACACTGCGAGGGACTATCTAACCGCTGCCATGACTTCGGCGGTTGGCGTGTCAGCCTGCCTTTACTATCTGGATAGCAGCGTTAGCTGGTATGCGGGCTTGTCGGGTCTGCTGCATGGGCTGTTTGCCTGGGGCGTGACCGCTGACCTGCACGCGCGACGACATATTGGCCCGGTGCTGGTCGTTGGCCTGCTGGCAAAACTGCTATTGGAACAGACCTTTGGTGCGGCGCCCGCATCAGAGCGCCTGCTTGGCTACCCGGTAGTGATTGATGCAAACCTTTATGGCGCTGCCTTCGGCAGCCTCACGGGCGCGATCATGCTGTATCTGCGCCGTGAGATGCCACCAGAACAGGGCTAAATCAATCATGCTATTGGGGGAACATAAACCAAAACTGAACGCGAACGCCACGGTCGCTGATGGTATCCAGTTGTTCAAACTTCCAGTCATCGGGCTTTGATGGCTTCAGATCTGTCTGCTGTTCCATAGTTCTGCTACGAGAACTCCTATGAATTAAGAGACTGATGAAGCGTCTGCTGTTGAATATGGTACCGTCTACAGAACTGGGGGACGGTTCATATTATGAATTTGGCTAAATCGACAAAACGCATAGCAAAAAGGGTCGGTAAGGGCTTTCAGGGGTACCCTCAAATTTCACTGGCTTATTTTGGTGAATCAGATGCCTGCGCGACCGGGGTTATCGTTGGCTATATTTCGGAAGAAGGTGCCGAGGCGCAAGAACAAAGGTTTTCCAGCAAGGGTGATGCCAGAAAAGACGAAACCATTCAAACCACACTGCTAAAGGTTATCGAGCGAGCAAATGCAAAAACAGTGATACAAGTAGCCGGCGTTTTAATTATTAACTAATAAACGCGGCTCGCCGCTTAACCGGGTGATATACGTCATGCGTGTATCGAGCCTCTCAGCGATACAGGAAAGCCTCAAGTGATTGATTTCTATAGTGCACCAACTCCAAACGGCTGGAAAGTTTCCATGGCGTTAGAAGAAATGGAGATTGAATATAAGTTACTGCTTATCGATCTGGGTAAGGGCGAACAACACCACCCTGATTTTTTGAAACTTAGCCCCAACGGCAGAATCCCCGCAATTCATGATCAAGATACCGATATCAGTATTTTTGAGTCCGGTGCCATTCTGCTTTACCTGGCGGAAAAATCGGGAAAGCTCATGCCTGTCGATACCCCTGGCCGCTATGAAGTGATGCAGTGGCTGATGTTCCAAATGGCTGGTATAGGCCCAATGCAGGGACAAGCGGTTGCATTTATTCGATATTTCCCAGAAGAAGTCCCGCAGGCGATTAGTCGCTACACCAACGAGACTCGGCGGCTCTACGAAGTTCTAGATCAGCAGTTGTCCAACAAGGAATACCTCGCTGATCGTTACAGCATCGCCGATATTGCAAACTACTCTTGGCTGCGAAGTCATAAATGGGCTCGTGTGAGCGTGGATGGACTGGATCATTTACAACGCTGGATGGCTTTGATGGCATCCAAGCCCGGCATTCAACGAGGCTGCAATGTACCACCCTCACCTGGAAAGGCTGATCTGGTCAAAAAGGGCGGCGCAGCGATTACAACGCAGTAACCATCATCACTGATTCAGACTTCGCAATGCTTTCAAGATTTCGGCTATACACAGTGGTAGTTATGTTCAAAACCGAGCGTTAATCATGGACATCCTGGCGATCATCATGCTGGCATCTGCTGCCTTCTTTGCTACAAACCTGGACAACCTGATTCTTCTGACGACTTTCCTTAACCGCTACAAGGAAAAAACCCCCCTCGTCTATACCGGTTACATCCTGGCGATTAGTATCGCCATTGGTGGCTCTTATGCCGCAGGGACACTGATAGATGAATTACCTTTAGAGTATCTCGGCTATCTAGGATCAATACCGCTTCTTCTAGGCCTGTACGGGCTGTGGCAACTGTTCTTGAACCAAGAACTCGACGCTATTGCGCACCACCGCTCTGACCACAGACTAATCGTACCGATTGTTGCTCTGTCCCAATTCAGCAACAGCAGTGATTCAATGATCACTTTCAGTATTATCTACGCAGACACGCGGTCATCGATAGACTGGCTTATCACCGCTACTTTATTCACCACAGCAGTTCTTTTTGCGCTATTGGCATCCTTTGCAACCGACAACCGCGTTCTCGGTCAACGGCTCGATAAATATGCGCCTTACTTCACACCGTTCATTCTAATTTACGTGGGCGCTTATGTTCTGATGAACACATCATCAGACGTGATCGCAGGGTGACCCTGCTGCATGCATTAGTAAACTGCGGAAATATTTCGCCGGCCCAGTTCCCTTTCATTCATTTTAGTGAACGTGGCATTCTTCAAACTTCGGCATTAAGGCTATTTCGCATGGGCCGCTACTTACAGTCAGAGCCCAAGCGGCAGAACTCATCAGCTCGCCTTTTTTGTAGCTGGGCGGGAATGCATCATTGAGCCCGCATCGCTAGTTGAAATCACTGTCTATACAACGAGTTAGCCCGTGCATCGTGCCATTCCCTTTTATCCTGATTTTACCAATGCCCGTTCCACCTGCTCCGCCTGAACAAGGGTCCAGCTACCAGCAAAATTAGGGTAATCACAATCTCAATGACTTCCCCAACGTTGATTACTTCCCTGTCATCACGTTGACAGGGAGTGTCATTACCGACTGGATCGTAGAAATACGATAGGAAATTCCGCTAGTTGGTATTCGCCAGCGTTGAGAATGTAGCCTCGTCACTAAAGCGGATTCCGAGCGTAGCGCAAAGCTCATAGCGGGAAATGTGTCGCTTTCCACGGCATTGCTAGGCCTCTAGTCCCATATTGACTATCCGGCCCAGACCCAGAGGCGGTATTTTTCCTTCGAGGTAAGCAATAACTTCATTGCCGCCATTCATTCGCCCTTTTTGAAATTCCGCGTTCTCTTGCGAGTTAAGCGACATGGAAAATAGTGAGCAGCCTGCCTGCTGGCCGAAGAGATGCTTATAACTCTTTTCTATTAACGCCTGGGCGGATTCCTTGTTTGCGGGTGTGTATAAACCAAGACGCTCCAACAATGCATCGTGGAACCCAAAAACGTAACCAGATGCAATTTTATTCGTCATGATTGCAGGGAATGCCTTGCGCGCTTGCGCATAGCGCGGAAGAAGCTGTATGGAAAGGAGCGTTCCTGCCGCAGATAAAAATTGGAACTGGACGCTTGCCCTTGATTCCGCTCCTGGTTCGGGCTTTCGCGGTTTTGCTGCAGGTTGGGATTGAACTGAACTTTGCCCGAACATGCGATCAAAAACTTCGCGCATTTTTTGCGGCAACCCTTTCTCTGATTTTTTTCGACCCTGAGCAGAAAAAAATGCGCCTAACCCCATTAAGATCGAAAATGTTCCGACGCCGCCAATTATCTCGCCTGTAATTGGAAAGTTGGTGTACGTCAGTTCAGCACCAACAAAACCACCAATTACTGTTGCTGCGATAAGGACAACGATGAATATTTTCATGGTGTTTCTCTATGCTCACTAAGTGAGTTGCGATATTGACCTGGCCAGACCAGGAAACTAGTCATTAGCCGCCAAAGGCTGGTCATTAAAAACCTCCATCGTTTAAGCCAGGTGACCTCCAGGCGGGACCAATTAGCATAACCAGATGCTAAAACTTACTTTCTTACTGCTCTCTCTCCGCAGCAACCGCTTCTCCGAACGGTGGTGACTTAGATAACAGCGGCGGCCACAACAATTCCTTCGAGTATTTCGGTGGTGTCCCCGAGCAATCCTTGTACGACAACATGAAGACCGTTGTCCTGGGCCGAGATGTCTATGGCGAAGGTCTCCACCGATTCCACCCTGGACTATGGGGTCTGGCAAAGCACTTCAGTTCACACCAAAATTATGTCCGCCGTATCGGGCCAAAACCAAAGGTAAAGTTGAGCCCTTCAAACTGTTTTTAGACTTCTAAAGAATCGCTCCATCGGAGAGTATCCCAACAATTTCCCGACGACTCATGCTTCGATTCAAGCGTTACTACCGAACAGGGATTTTAGAGGGTTGTCAGGTCCGCTAACTAATTTTCTAGCAGGGCCACCCCTCCCCATTGCAGGCGACGTAAGAGCCGAGTTATTTACCAAAGGACTGACAGATCCTGTCACGCGAATCCGCGAGGACGGGGAAACCCATTGCGCCAACTTCAAGCGTGACCCTGTTATATTCTGCCTCCGAGTAAACTCGAATTACGCGCGAACCAAAAGCACGTTCAACCACTAAATTGGCATATGGTGTTTTCATGCGCCTACGTAACCCTAATTGGTTAATTATCTGCATAATAGCGGAGAGCGCTTCAACCCATACCGTGACTTTGTTTTTTCTCACAGTGCCCCCACAGATCCGATCGGCTCATCAAGGGTCTTTGCTATTCTGCGGAGTTCCGTTTTCGCTTGCGCCTTACCCGTGGGTGTACCGCATTCGAGTAGCTCGATCATGATTTCCATGGCACCTGACCAGCTTGTCGTTTGAGGGATCATTTCTTGTTCTTCGTTCATACATTTCCTTTAACGTTATCAGTTGGGTTTCATATCGCTGGCAGTTCTCGCGCTCGTAGCGCGATTACCCACAGGTAATATGGCCAGATAATGGAGTAACCTTATGTCTTGGGTACTAGCTTCATCTGATCAGTCCCCTGGTGGCGACACCAGGGATGCGGCTAAGACCACTGCCGCTATCGTTTTGATGTTCAAATCACTTACCTTCCAGGGTAGTTGTGAGCACTCATCCTATGGTCCCTTTGTCTAGCAAATATATTTTGTATGTCCATTTTTGTGACTTAACCCTTTAGGCGTCGCTGTTTCATAACAGGCCGCCTATCGACAGTACGGTCACACCAACTAATGCCGCCGCGGTCGCCACGAGGATAATTGGCCCGGCCACTTCATGGCGGCAACAGTGACTGTCGTTACAGGGTTGACGTTACAGGGTCGAAGCTCCATCGTTGAGACTTATCAACTGTGGTGTAGAGAGTAAACACGGGGCTGGCAGGGGTGTGGCCAAGACCAGTCACCACGCAACAGGCATTAAAAAGCCCCGCCGAAGCAAGGCTAGTGGCCGAAAAGACTTGCGATACTTATGTTGCTAGCAGTCACGACCGGACAGGCCGATAGGCTCGATCATCCAAGGAAGCTAATGTGCGAGAGGGATTAAAGGTATACGGGCTTTCACCCGGTTGAGGCGGATATCGCCCCCAAACGACACCTGCCCTCATCGAGTTTAAGTGGTGTGACTGGCAGGAGAGACGAGCTTCAAAAGAGAAGCTAAACCCATCGGCCATAGATGCTTCCTATAGCGTTATCGCTTGCCTGGCTTCCTGAAAAACTTGATTACATACAAAGCCACAATCAATAACGCCATGAGTCCCGAGCCAGTAACAAATAAATCAGCCGGGCCCTCTGTCATTCTTCAGGTTTCCCTTGTTGACGGTTTTATTTTTTCTATTCAGTCGTCCACTTACAGAGTTGCCAGCACTGGCCACACCTAAGGCAAAGTTTAGATATCTATATCTAAAACAGCCAGCAGTATGCCCCTTAATCAGTATGCCCCTTAGTCGCTCAACCCTGGGCACGATCTGCCAGGCATTTGCTGATTGCGTTACTAACATGAGCATTGATCCAGAAGCCAGGTTTGGTACCAGTGAAATTAACCAGCTTTGGCCCCTGGCGAAGCGCCAAACAAAAAACCCCTGACTGGTCGTTGAGGTGGTTGTTGAGATGGCTGTTACTGGGTCTTTCGTTAGGTGTCAGCAACAGCTGGGCCTGCTGATTTGGTTGGTGTATTACAATGTCTGTATCAGCCTGCGTAGGCCGGAAACATGCCTTCTGCTGACATCCAATCGCTCTTCAACACCGCGCATCCTCACCTGGTAGCGTCCGCCAGGCTCTCTCTCCAACCCCTCAAGATGATCCATCATCACCAGCGCATTCCGGTGAATCCGGACTACCCGATCACCAAACTCTTCTTCAAGGTCGCGAAGGGTATCATCGATCAGGACCTCTCCACCTCCATAGCGCACTGTTACGTATTTATGATCTGCCTGGAAGAACTTCACATCCGACAGCGGAACTAATTCGATGCCCCGCCACGTCCTGGCACTGATATGCGTTCTCGAGCGGGCATGGGGTGTTTCGTCTTTCCCTATGATCGCTTCCCTCTGGACCTTGTTAATGGCAGACACCTTGCCCAGCGCCTCGGTAAGCGCTTCACGACGAACGGGTTTCATCAGGTACCCTGAAGCATTGACGTTAAACGCTTCTATCGCATGTTCATCAAAAGCGGTACAAAATATCACCGCCGGCGGCATCGCCAGCGTTGCAAGCTGTTTGCCGGCTTCCATTCCGTCCATGCCCGGCATACGGATATCCAGCAACACAATATCCGGTTCCAGTTTGATCGCCTGCCTGACCGCATCGTCCCCGGATTCTGCAATCCCTGAGACCTCATGGTCGTCAAGAATTTCTACCATTCTCACCAACCTTTCTCTGGCTAGCTTCTCATCGTCAACCACCAATACTTTCATGGGCCATGACCTCTTTATGGTAATTTACCGACATTGCAGCCGGCATTTAGGGCTGTATTTAGGACAGATACTTCAAATTGCAGTGCGATACCCTGTCATGAGGACCAAACTACATCCTTTCCAGCAACAAAAATGCCAAGTAGCGCACATTTTGGAGATAAAAGTCGTTATTTTCAGCTTTTGACCGGGTAAATCAGGCGAGCTGTAAAAAAACCCTCAGATACGTCAGTCGTCAGCAGCGCTTCCGGCCCATAGAGTGCGGTCATTCGGTTGCGAATGTTGTCGATGGCCATCCTGTTGCCCTGTTCATGCTCATAAGGCGTATCTGGCATCGGATTGGTAATTTCAATCTGGACTTGAGGTCCAGCCAGTTCAACCGAGACGGTGATAGTCCCTCCTTTGGGTAAAGGTTGGATGCCGTGATAGATTGAATTTTCCAGCAACGGCTGCAAAGTCAGTAGAGGAATCCTTATTGCACCGGTATCAACGTTTACATCCCATTGCACCGTAAGGCGATCGTCGAGGCGCAGGCTCTCGATATGAACATATTTTTCACAAAGGTCCAGTTCTTGCGCCAGGGTAACCGGCTCACTTGTCGAGTCATTGAGACTTGCCCGAAACAGACTCGACAGATCTTCTACAACTTCTTCAGCAAGGTCTGGGTCAATACTGATCAGGCTGGCAACAATATTCATGCTGTTAAACAAAAAGTGCGGCCTGATTCTGGATTGCAGGGACTGGATGCGAGAAGCCAGTTCGGCCTGTTCTCTTGACCTCAATTGATGGGACAGGAAAAAGTACCTGAAGGCCATCCCGGTCATGATCATGGCGATCAGGAGGTTGCGCACAATTCGTCCCCATCCCGATTCTGTCACCGAACCCATACCTTCAAGCACCATCTCAGCGCCCAGGCTAAATAACAATGTCAGTAACAAAATCAGACCGTAGGCAATACTGGTTGCCTTCGGAACTGACATCCCCATTAACCATGGTCGAATGTTACAAAGGAGTGCCGCGGAAACCAGTACAACCCATTGAATAAACAACGAGGCAAGTCCAAGTGCGAGCCAATCAAAATCAAAGAAGCTGGAAGAGAAAAGTATCTGAACAAAGACAAGCAGTTCAGACACCAGCACCAGAAAGAGAATGCTTTGAGCCTGGCACAGGTCAGGCAGAAAGAAATCCGTCTCCGGGTTCGATGCCGTCGAATCATTGTTTGCGCTCATTTCTGTTTACCACTCATTTCTGTTTACCGCTCACGGCTGTTTACCGCTCATGGCTGTTAATTGCCAAGTAACGCTCATGGCTGTTAATGGACGCCTACTTCACGCTCCTATCCCGCTCACCCTGAGCAGGTCCCAGTTTGGTACTGCCAAGTAACGCTCATGGCTGTTTACCGCTCATGGCTGTTTACTGCCAAGTAACGCTCATGGCTGTAATTATGCCTGTAGTTGGAACCTTACTGCTATAATCGCCGCTCTCAACCGATCGGGTCGGCTCGTTGACTGATAAAAATACAAAACTCTGGGATGGCAGGTTTACCGAGGCTACGGATGCCTTCGTGGAATCGTTTACTGCCTCTATCGAATTTGATCATGTGTTGGCACTTTATGACATAGAGGGCTCAATTGCCCACGCAACCATGTTGCAGTCTGTTGGCATCATTACTAACAACGAGTTAGGCACCATGGTCGAAGGACTCAATGGCATCGCAGAGGACATCAAACAGGGCACGATGGAATGGTCTATTAGTCTTGAAGATGTCCATATGAACATTGAAAGCACCCTGACCGACAGGATTGGCGAGGTTGGGAAGAAACTGCACACCGGTCGCTCCAGAAATGACCAGGTTGCAACAGATATCAGGCTGTACCTGCGTGGCGCTATCGACAACATTCTGCATAAGACCCGGGACCTGCAACACGGGATTCTTGACCTGGCCACCAGTGAGACGGAAACGATCATGCCAGGTCTGACCCATCTCCAGATTGCCCAGCCGATCTCATTTGCCCATCACCTGATGGCGTGGTTCGAGATGGTCGATCGCGATATCGAACGCATGCAGGACTGCCGGAAACGCGTAAACTCCATGCCGCTCGGTTCCGCCGCGCTCGCCGGAACAACTTATCCCATTGATAGAACCATGACAGCAAAACTGCTTGGGTTCGACCAAATCGCAGGCAACTCCCTGGATGCCGTTAGCGACCGGGATTTCGCGATAGAGTTCTGCGCTGCCTCAAGCATTTTGTTAATGCACCTGTCGCGATGGGCAGAAGAGATGATCCTTTGGACTTCCCCGCAGTTTGGATTTATTTCTCTGCCGGATCGATTTTGCACTGGCTCATCGATCATGCCTCAGAAGAAGAACCCCGATGTGCCTGAACTTGTCAGAGGAAAGACGGGACGAGTATTTGGCTCGCTCATATCCCTGCTCACTGTGATGAAAGGCCAGCCTCTCGCTTATAACAAGGACAACCAGGAGGATAAGGAGCCCCTGTTCGACACGGTCAATACTGTACTGGACTGCCTGACAGCATTCTCTGACATGATTCCTGCGATAGAGCCACAGCGCGAACAAATGCGTCTTGCGACACTGAAAGGTTTTGCGACCGCAACTGACCTTGCTGATTACCTGGTCAAAAAGGGGCTGCCTTTCAGAGACGCTCACGATGTTGTTGGTCGACTGGTTGCCGTTGGGCTGGAACAAGACCTGGACCTGTCCGAGTTGTCTCTCGAGCAATTCACATCAATGTCGAGCCTGATCGAAGAAGATGTGTTCGACGTATTGACGCTCGAAGGTTCTCTTGCGGCCAGAAACCATCATGGTGGCACCGCACCAGCGCAGGTTAAGTTGGCAATCGAGCAGGCACGATCAAGACTAGGCTGACCCTTCTAAGGAACCCCCGTTTAATTGCATTTTTTTGTGAGGGTTTCCTATGAGGGTAAGGCGAACCCGCACGCAGAAAGTTGGGTTTCGAGTGTGGATTCAACGCAGCCATCGCGAAAAAAGTAATGCGGCACTCCGACTTTAATCAGATGTTCCCTAAAACAGCGATGCGCCTGCCTGCTCCATAAACACCCTGTTTAATAGCTGTTCCAGACTCTCGTGTGTATTGTCGCAGTGCCAGCCGCCGTCTGCTCTTTTCAGGTGAAAACCCCCTGACTTTGCCGCGACCCAGATTTCATGGTTCGCAATCTGTCGGCTCAGGATAATGCTGGAACCACTGTCCAGCGTGAATGTCAGCACACCACCCGAAGCATCGATATCGACGTCAAGTTCGAGTTCATCCACACGATCTTCAATTCGGACGAATTCGTCATCCACGATTTCCTGAAACTCACTGTCATCCAAGGGAAAGCTTCCTCCATCTGTAGTACGGGTTTAGTACGGCTAATTCGGATAGTTCTCGATTCCGCCGGGCTCAAGTATACTGCACCCTCCGAAGGTTTGATTGACACGACATGCGTATTACGACGCTGATGATAGTTCTCGTTCTGCTGCCGGCTTGCGGCCAGAAAGCACCACTTTACCTACCACAGGATAAAGCGCCTGAGGTTTCATCCAGGGTGCAAGCAAGCAATGATCTCCAAGTAGCGGATAATTCGAACCAACCCTTAACCCAACAGGAAAAATAGTCGTGTTACACCGCATCGAAGGCGATCTTCACATGGAGCAAGTGTCGCTTCGAGAGATCGCCGAAACCCATGACACACCCTGTTTCGTTTACTCAGAAGGTGCCATTACGGCTGCCTATCAAGCCTTCCACGATGCGTTCTCCATGCATCCACACCGAATCTGCTACGCCGTTAAAGCCAATTCGAACCTCGCCATTCTTCAGACTTTAGCTGCTCTCGGGTCCGGTTTCGACATAGTTTCCGGCGGAGAACTCGCGCGAGTCCTGAGAGCTGGTGGTGATCCACGTTCAGTCGTTTTTTCAGGCGTTGGCAAGCAAGACTGGGAAATTCTATTTGCCCTGGAACAACCTATTAGCTGCTTCAACGTGGAGTCCGCTTCAGAGCTGCGCAGAATTGCTCGGCTCGCTGCTGCGACAGACGCTATTGCGCCGATTTCAATCCGGGTCAATCCCGACGTCGATCCCAATACTCACCCCTATATTTCCACCGGTTTAAAAGAAAACAAATTTGGCGTCTCTGTTGAAGATGCGATGACGCTATACCAGGAAGCAACAAGGCTGGACTCACTAAAGATTGTTGGTGTCGACTGTCACATTGGCTCTCAAATCACGGAGTTAAGCCCCTTTCTTGATGCACTAACACGGGTACTTTCGCTGGTCGATGAGCTTGAAGCGCAGGCCATCACATTGGAACACATCGATCTGGGTGGTGGCATCGGCGTTCAGTACCGAGACGAAGTCCCTATAGAAATCGGTGATTTCGCCAGTGCGATTGCGCACGCCATGAGCGGTCGGCCGCAGTCTCTGATGTTTGAGCCCGGACGCATGATCGTCGCCAATGCCGGCGTGTTGCTGACCACAGTGAATACACTGAAAAGTAACGACGAGAAAAACTTCGCGGTAGTCGATGCCGCGATGAACGATTTGATTCGCCCTGCGCTCTACAGCGCCTGGCAGGAGGTAACACCGGTTACGCTCAAAGATGACGGTGCTAGCCCAGAAAGACACTGGGATATCGTCGGTCCGGTCTGTGAGACAGGAGATTTCCTGGCCAAAGACCGGATGCTTTCGCTGGAAGAAGATGACCTATTGGCCATATTGTCAGCCGGTGCCTATGGGTTTGTCATGAGTTCCAACTACAATTCCCGGCCCAGGTCCGCTGAAGTTCTGGTTTCGGGTCAAGAGCACTACTGCGTTCGCAAGCGGGAAACGATTGAAGACCTGTTCGCCCTGGAGTCCATGAAGCCCGTCTCTTAAGTTGCATTGCCGGTTTGCCAGAGTAAATTAGAAAAAATGCTACTACGATTCACCAAAATGCACGGACTTGGGAATGACTTCATGATGGTCGATCTCATCTCCCAGCCCGTCACGCTTAATCCTGAGTTGATCAAGGAGCTGTCCGATCGCCGGTTCGGCATCGGGTTCGACCAGTTACTGACTGTTCGACCACCCGCCAGGCCAGACAGCGATTTCCGCTATACCATTTATAACGCGGATGGCAGCGAGGCAGAACAATGCGGGAACGGCGCGCGATGTTTTCTGCGCTTCGTCAGAGACGAAGGTCTTACAACTAAATCTACTATCAGGCTGGAAACCAGCAACGGCAATATAACGTGCAAGCTGGGGAAAGATGGCAACGTCACTGTGGATATAGGCAAACCGGTACTGCAACCCGGCAAGGTTCCCTTCGTTGCAGACAGCCCACAGATCAACTACCAACTGTCTCTTGGGCCGGAATACGCTGATACATTTTCGATATCGGCACTGAATGTGGGTAACCCCCACGCCGTCATCACCGTACCTGCTGTGGACAGCGCGCCGGTCCTGGAAGTAGGTCCGCTTATTGAGTGCCACCCACGATTTCCAGAAGGTGTTAACGTAGGCTTTATGGAAGTCGTTTCCAGAAAGAAGATAAGGCTTCGGGTGTTTGAACGAGGCGTTGGAGAAACCAAGGCTTGCGGTTCCGGTGCCTGCGCAGCTGTTGTAGCCGGAAGACTACAGGGTGTACTGGACGATACTGTGGACGTGGAGCAGACAGGCGGCCATCTGAGCATCAGCTGGGGTGGCGACAATGACACCATCAAGATGACCGGCCCCGCATGCAGAGTTTATGAAGGCCGATTACAAATATGAGTACCGGTATTCTATGAGCAAAGAACTGATCGATAAGGACGTCGCCGCCTATCTGCTGGCAAATCCCGATTTTTTTGTCGACAGGGATCGACTGTTACTAAAGATCCAGGTTCCTCATAAAAGCAAAGGCACCATCTCCCTGGTGGAGAAACAGCTGGATGTCATCCGAGATCGGCAAAAGAAAACCAGGAGGCAACTCAGGGAGTTCGTTAAGAATGCAGAACGCAACAAGGAAATATTTGATAAAAGCCGCAAGCTAATTCTCAGCATGATGGCTGCGAAACGAAGTTCCGAATTCTTCGCAGCACTCGAAAAGGGACTCAAACGCGATTTTGGGTGCAAGGCAAATTCGCTGGTGGTTTTTGGAAAACCTAAGCAGATTAATCATTTCACTTCACGAATTCCTGCTGAATCCGCAAGAAAATATGTTGGTGCGCTGATGCAGAGCAAAGTGCCAACCCTTGGAACGCTCCGACCCAGAGAACAGGATTTCCTGTTTCGGAACCAGAGTGAAAAAGTTAAATCCGCCGCTGTTCTTACCATCCGTGACAAGAACAAATATCTTGGTATGCTGGCGATCGGTAGCAGTGACACCGAATACTTCACGCCAGACATGGACGCCCTCTTTATTAACTTCATTGCCGAGACTCTGGGAAAGCTCTTACCGCAACACTTGCCCCTATAACTGATGAACGCGGATATTCAACTGCAACCGCTAATCTCAGCATTCATCGCTCATCTTTCGAATGAGCGCCAATTATCCCCACATACCGTTGATGGTTATAAGAGAGACCTAACGGCACTGAAAAAAGATCTTGCCGACCAGGATATAGCGGACTGGCGTGACGTAAGCGCACATCACCTCCGCACTTATATCGGCGCGGGGAAAAGGCAGGGGCGTTCGGGGAAGACCTTACAAAGACGCCTTTCCGCGACTCGAACCTTTTTTAACTACCTGGCGCGGGAAGGCATCTGCTCGACAAACCCGGCGAAGGAATTTTCCGCGCCAAGATCAGACTCACGCTTGCCTGTCACCATAGATACCGACCAGGTGAGCCGACTGCTTGAGATCGATACAACCGACTGGCACGCGCTGCGGGACAGGGCGATGTTGGAGCTATTTTATTCGTCCGGGTTACGTCTTGCTGAACTGGTCGGAAGCAATACGGGTGACATCTCCTTTGATGACAATTCAATGAAGGTGCGAGGTAAGGGAAGCAAGGAGAGAGTACTACCCGTTGGCTCAAAAGCAATTGCCGCTATCAACACCTGGTTGAAGATTCGTGAACAGCTGCCAAAAGGCAAGCTTGAAGATGAATCAGCGCTCTTCCTTAGCGAGCGAGGAAAACGAATAAGCCCCCGAAACGTTCAGGAGAGAGTCAAAAAGTGGTGCGTTCGCCTGGGTATCTCTGGTCGTATTCACCCACACACACTCAGACATTCCTTTGCCAGCCATCTTCTGGAATCAAGTCAGGATCTTCGTGCAGTCCAGGAGTTACTTGGTCATGCTGACATCTCAACCACCCAGATTTATACACACCTCGACTTCCAACACCTGGCTGATGTCTACGATAAAGCTCATCCCAGGTCTCAAAAGGTAACCGATAAATGATCCGAGTCATCGCCTTCGATCTGGACGACACGCTCTGGGACGTTGGTCCTGTTATTAAGCGGGCAGAGTCAATCCTGGCTGACTGGCTTGAAAAAGCAGTACCCGGATACAGCTACGAACCGTCCAGGCTAATGCCGATTCGCGAGACGCTGCTTAGCGAAGATCCCTCGCTGGGCCACAGACTCACAGCCTTCAGGCAACAACTCATTAAAACATCCCTCATATCCCATCTTGACGAACAAAGTGCTGCCTCTCATGCAGAAGGCGCTATGGAAATCTTTTTGGCAGCACGAAACGAAGTGGAGTTTTTTGAAGGTGCCCTGGATACACTCAGGGACATTGCTCGATCTTTTCAACTGGGGGCGATTACAAATGGTAACGCGGACATTTACAGGCTAGGGTTAAATGACTGTTTTAGCTTTGCTTTTTCCGCGGAGCAGGTCGGCGCCCCAAAACCGGCACCAGATCTGTTCCACGCAGCGCTGGCGCACACGGGCTGTGAACCAGCACAGATGGTTTATGTGGGTGACGACCCCATCAAAGACGTCGATGCAGCCAATGAAGTAGGTCTGCACACCATCTGGATGAGATCAAAAGGTAAACTTATCGAAGGTGAATCGAACCCTGACGAGACTATAGACGATATAAGGGCACTTCCTGATGCGATCAGGAAGTTAGTTGATCGTTAAAAGTCGAAATAAAGTCTTTCACTACACCGACCTTTCCCTCGAGCAAAGACTTTCGCTCTGGCAGGTCTTTTAGTAACTCCAGCGTTGGGTGACTTACTTCAATATCGGGGATTACCTGCCGAATAACTTCATCAAACTTAGACGGGTGCGCGGTCGCCAGGCAGACGAGCGGAACTTCCGGTCGCCGTTTGACCAGGCCAATTTCAACCCCAACTGCGGTATGGGGGTCGAGAAGGTACTCGGTCTCCTCAAAGATCCTGGCGATTGTCGCCACCGTATCTTCGTCGGATACCCTTCCTGACGTAAAAGCAGCGTCGAAATTCAATGTGTTGAAGGTAATTGTAGCGAGCCCTGTACTCGAAAAATCCTTCATGAATTCTTTGACCTTTTCCGGTGCCTGGCCAAATTCAAAATAGAGGTACCGTTCAAAATTACTGGCAACCTGGATGTCCATCGCCGGACTATGGGAGAAGTAGACCTCGCCCCTCTCATATCGACCAGTGGTAAAAAAACGATGCAGTATGTCATTCTGGTTGGTCGCCAGAATCAGTGTATCGATCGGCAACCCCATGCGGCGGGCAATGTAGCCCGCAAATATATTTCCAAAGTTACCCGTTGGCACGGCAACCTGGAATCGCTCAGGCAATCCGAGCTGCACATAAGCTGAAAAATAGTAAACAACCTGGGCAAGAATTCGAGCCCAGTTAACTGAATTGACCGCACCAAGGTCGTAGGCATCCTTGAATGCCAGGTCGTTGAAAATGGTCTTCAAGATCGACTGGCAGTCATCAAAGCTTCCCTCAATCGCCAGGTTCTGCACATTGTCGTCCAAAACAGTCGTCATCTGTTTTTCCTGGAGTGCGCTTGTCCTGCCTTCCGGGAACATGATGAAAATATTAATATTTTGCTTACCGCGGACGCCCGCAATCGCGGCGCTGCCAGTGTCTCCGCTAGTGGCGCCCAGGATATTTAACCGGCCGCCGCGTTTATTCAGCACATATTCAAAGACATTGCCCAGAAACTGCAGCGCCACATCCTTGAAAGCCAGCGTCGGGCCATGAAACAACTCAAGGACATGAATATCGCCAACTTCGACGAGGGGCGTCACCGCTGAATCATCAAAAGTCTCATAGCTACGCTCAATGATTGAACGAAGTTCGGCCGCTGGAATGTCATCAATGAAGTGTCCCATGACATAAGCGGCCAGATCCACATAACCCTTACCGGCGAGCTGCGGCAAATCTTTACTGACATCTGGAATCGTCTCTGGTACAAGCAATCCGCCATCATCAGCCAGGCCCATCATCACAGCATCACAAAAGGATAGGCCTTGAACTCCACCACGTGTACTCACGTATCGCATACCGACTCCATGGGGTCATGCTAAAAGTGAGCATTATAGAGAAATTTTGCCTTTCGGGGACCCGACTAACAAAGGGATTATGGAGGAGGGTATAAACCGCCCCCATAAAACTTCAAACTAACGCGTTAGATCGCCTCTGAGCCGGTTTCACCGGTCCTGATTCTGATAACGTCATCCAGCATACTGATAAAGATCTTTCCATCACCAACTTTACCGGTATTGGCAGCACCTGAAATGGCCTCAATGACCGCATCAAGGCTGTCATCAGCGATAGCGACTTCGATCTTTACTTTGGGTAAAAAGTCGACAACATACTCCGCCCCTCGGTAGAGCTCCGTATGGCCTTTTTGTCTGCCAAAACCTTTAACTTCTGTCACTGTCATGCCCTGCACAGAAATTTCTGACAGCGCCTCACGAACGTCATCAAGTTTGAAGGGCTTAATAATTGCAGAGACTAGTTTCATTAATTTTCTCCTTGCACGGCTTCACCTAAAACTTAGGCAATGTACCGAATTTCCAGAGCCGATGATAGTCCCATTCATGGCTCGGAAGCCTTTCAAATCTTGCGAATGGTCGTACATACGTCACTCCGTGTCATTAACTTAGATCGCACCAGGTCGGCGTTAGTCACTCCCAGTATTACC
>DTZW01000297.1:20886-37444 GCA_012961165.1 Gammaproteobacteria bacterium
ATGGTGCCGATGTATACAGAGCACTGACTGTGCCAACTTATATAAAAAGTTTAATAAACAACGGGTTAGAGAGTTTTGGGACAGTTCCGGCATAGCGCCCGCACTAGCGTGGTGCAAGAGGGCGACCATTGATGCCGGGCTCTGCACCAAGTTCGTGCGGCATTAATGGCCATCTTCCTACAGTACTAGCAGTATATGGCTCAGTGCTGGGCAGAAGCGCGTGGGTACAATTGATTGATGACAGTCGCGACCACTTTCTCTAGCGCAGAACTAGGCATTGATGCACCACTGGTTACCGTTGAAGCAGATGTGTCTTCCGGTTTACCCAAAATGCTTATTGTTGGACTCGCCGAAACCGCGGTGAGGGAAAGCAAAGATCGGGTAAAGGCTGCAATCACGACCAGCGGCTTCGAATACCCCTCAAGAAGGATAACTGTAAATCTTGCGCCTGCAGACCTACCCAAGTCCACCGGTCGATATGACCTTGCGATCGCGGTATCAATTCTCGCTGCGTCGAACCAGATCCCACTGGAATGCATAGACTCTTATGAGTTCCTCGGGGAACTATCGCTGACAGGAGCACTTCGCGCAGTCCGTGGGATATTGCCCACCGCGCTTCGCAATAAAGGCCAGAGACGACGGCTTGTAGTACCGAAAGTTTGCGAGCTTGAGGCTGCCCTGGCTGAATCAGAGGATCTTTACCTTGCTTCAAGCCTTCATGAGGTGCTGGCGCATCTGGCCACGGGCCAGCCACTTGCAAGGCCCAGGCAATGGCAGCCTGATCCAGAGGATAGTGAGACCGCCTCATTGGCAGATGTGAAGGGCCAGGCTTCGGCGAAGCGAGCACTTACCATTGCCGCCACTGGTGGTCACAATCTGCTGATGGTTGGCCCTCCCGGTACCGGGAAGACTATGCTCGCCAGCAGGCTTCCCTCGCTGATTCCTCAGATGACCCTGGAAGAATCCTTGCAGGTCGCGTCCATTGCATCCGTTTCACGACAACTATTCGAGTACAAAAAATGGCGTCAGCGGCCATTTCGCAGGCCCCATCACACAGCAAGTGCGGTAGCCATGGTTGGCGGTAGCAATCCACCGAAACCGGGCGAGATCTCTCTTGCCCATAATGGCGTACTGTTTCTCGATGAAGTTCCTGAGTATTCCCGGCAAGTGCTCGAAGTGCTGCGAGAACCTCTGGAATCAGGCGAGATCTGGATCAGCCGAGCCGCACAGCAGGTCAGGTATCCAGCACATTTTCAGTTGATTGCGGCAATGAACCCCTGTCCATGTGGTTACTTCGGCGATGATACGAGGCAATGCGACTGTTCCGCGCAGCAGATACATCGCTACAGGTCTCGTCTATCCGGGCCACTGCTGGATCGGATTGACCTGCACATCGAGGTGCCACCCTTGCCAGCCGGCACCCTGAGCGATAAGACCACGGTTGAGCCAAAAACCTGTGAGTTGAAGTCAACCATAGCGAATACAAGAACGTTGATGCTGGAGCGACAGGGGATGCTGAACAGCAAACTGGATAACCAGCAGATCGCCAGGCACTGTCCGCTGTCACGAGGCGATACTCGAATCCTTGATGACTCCGTAAACCAACTTGGAATATCCGCCCGGGGTTACTTCAAGATCCTAAAAGTGGCACGCACTATTGCGGATTTATCAGGAATAAACCGCATAGAGACACCTCATTTAGTTGAGGCAATTGGATATCGGAAGTTGGACCGGTCGCCCTGATGGGCGCGATCAGGTGATGTCCTACTTGGCCGCATCGACCATATAATCAACCAACGCCCTTAGTTCATCATCACTACAGCTAAAGCACATACCTTTCTGCGGCATTGCAGGTGGCAGTCCATTGATTGTACTGGCATACAGCGCATCCATGCCCTTTTCTACCCTCGGCGCCCAGGCCGTAGCATCGGCAAACTTGGGAGCGCCCGCTACACCTGCGTTGTGACAAGTCGCGCAGCTTTTGTTGAAATTCGATTCAACGCTGGCGCCACCGGCGGCAACAACCATTGGCGCAACAACCATTGGCGCGACTGTCTCGGAGGGACACTCGGCACCTTCTACGCAGACATCACCAACTCTCTTGATTCTTTCAGCAATGTCATCAGTACTGGCAAAAGCCAGTCCGGCGATCATGATACTCACCAGGGATACCAGAATTTTACACTTACTCACTACATATACTCGCTATCAATCCGGACGTCATTATACCGAACCGGCGGCCGTTGACTACCTGAACAATTACAGGCCCTGTTAGCTCTTACCACCCCAGTTTGACTCTTCGATATCTCTGGTCGCGCTAAACTGGAACACACTGGAGGTACCCGCCTCTATGACGGATTGTTCGGATACCAGCGTTAGTATCGAACGCTCCCTGAATTCGGAGAGACCATCGGCGCCGACATTGACCATAGTGGATCGCAGCTTATAGAGCGTTGTTTTCAGCACTTCAGCCACACTGCCAACCAGCGGCACATAGGCATCAACCCCCTCTTCGAAGACCATTTCGCGAGTGGACATATCTTCAGCATATCGCTGCCAGTTCTGCGCGCGATTCGTCCCTTCTCCCCAGTACGGTTTGTACATCTGACCATTGATAGAGGTCTTTGGGGTTGGGCTCTCTTCTGTCATAGCGAAATACCGCCCCATCATGACGAAATCTGCGCCCATCGCCAGCGCAATGACTATCTGTGTATCGTTAGCCAGGCCTCCATCAGAACAGATTGGGATATAGCGTCCCGTCTCAGCCAGATATTCATCACGACGACGGACGACATCCATCAGAGCTGACGCCTGCCCTCGGCCTACACCTTTTTGCTCCCGAGTGATGCAAATAGATCCTCCGCCCATACCTACTTTGACGAAGTCCACACCACCGTCTTCAACGAGATAGTCAAAACCTTCAGCGGAAACGACATTACCGCCACCAATAACAATATTCTGACCGTAATGGTGCCTAATCCATTCGATGCCTTCCTTCTGGAATTCCGTGAACCCATCTGACGAATCAAAACACAGCGCATCGGCGCCTGCCTCAATCATCGCGGGGACCCTTTCCCTGTAATCATGCGTATTAATAGCAGCACCGACGCACAATCGTTTCGAGCCATCCAGCAGTTCATGTGGATGTCGCATGTGATCTTCATAGTCTTTCTTGAACACGAGTGATGTCAGGTGACCATCATCATCCAATATTGGCAGACAATTTTTCTTGTGCTGGTGAAGTAGTCGATTCGCCTCATTTAGAGTAAGGCCTTCCGCACCAAAAATCACTTTCTCGATGGCGGTCATGTGCTGACCGACCGTATTCGACAGGTCGTCCTCGTATACCCAGAAATCCTGGTCTGTAATCAGGCCAAGCAGTTTTCCGCTACCGGTACCGTCGTCGGTGACAGGGACGGTGGAATGTCCTGTTTGTTTCATCAGTTCTATGACCTCAAGTAACGTGGTGTCGGTCTTCGTATTTGAGTCACTCGACACAAACCCCGCTTTATGGGCTTTAACCTGATGGACCATTTCAGCCTGGCTGGCAATATCCTGCGAGCAAAAAACAAAGCCAAGGCCACCTTGTCGCGCGAGAGCAATCGCCAGGCGCGACCCGGATACAGACTGCATCGCTGCAGAGACGACCGGCGTATTAATCTTGAATCGCGCCAATTTGTTGGGTTCGATCGCCGAGAGCGGCGTCGATAAATCAACCTGGTCTGGTTTCTGGTCTTTTCTGGTTAACCTGGGAATTAGCAGGAATTCAGCAAAAGTACGTGATACACCTTCTAAAATCGTTGCCATTCAGCTCTCCGTACGGACACAACAAAGTTGAGACGGCGAACGATAATTCGACGTCAGATAGGGATAGTTTAGGAGTCGGCACAGGATTTTTTGCAGGCAAGTATGTAAGTAATCACTTACTGTATAAGCAAGGCCATTAGCCCAGAGGAGATAGTAGTGCGCCATGGCGAATTCTAATTGATCACCGCACATGATTCAACGCCGTAGAGCGCAATAACGCTTCTTTTCGAATATTAAATCTGCAAGAAACAAGTGGTTTTTAATTTATCACTTTAGTAAATTGCCATAACATATTGAAACGTATAAATATTTTAGTAAGATGATAGATATGGCCGTTATGGTGACCCAAATGAACAAGTCAGAACTCATCAAACGGATGTCAGACAAACTCGATCAGTTAAGCAACAGGGACGTTGACCTGGCAGTTCACACACTGATTGAAATTATGTCTGACAGCCTTGCGTCGGGTGGGCGCATAGAAATCCGTGGATTCGGTACTTTCTCGAATCATTTTCGTAAGCCTCGAACTGTTCGTAATCCGAAAACCGGCGAAGTCGGTATCCATAAACCTGGCAAGTTCGTGCCACACTTCAAACCTGGGAAAGAATTGCGGAAACGCGTGGATGCGTCTCGCGCCGATGAAAGTAATAACCCCGAATCATCAGCATCAGCCGAAATCCAGAGAAACCCTTTACTCTCCCCCTGAATCCGCTCCAGCACTAATAAGTTCGCGTTCCTTTGCAATAAGGTAGTTAACAACCTGCAGCATACCTGCATTGCTGTTACCTACCATCCCGGCTTCAACACGGTATTTGCCATTCACGATAACCGCGGGAACGCCGTTTGATTGATAGATTCGCTGCCGCGCAATCGCCTGCTGGTACATTGCCTTCACCCCGAAGGAATCAGTAAATGTTTTTACAAAAATTTCCGGTTCAACGCCATGTTCCGCCATGAAGATTGTCATCGATTTCAGGTCAAGTAGGGATCGCCTGTCTCCATGTATTGCCTGAAACAACGGGTAATGCACTTTATCGAGTACACCCAGCGCCTGCGCCGTATAGTAGGTTCGGGCATACAATTCATAACCGGTAACACTCCAGATAGCCGGGGTGCGATTGAACGCGACGTCTGCGGGAAGGTCATTCTTCCATTGCTGGACCAGAGGCTCAAAGCGATAACAATGCGGGCAGCCATAGGAAAAATATTCCGTAACCTCGACAACGTTCTTATTACGCGTTTTTACGGGTACGTCGAGTCGCGCATAGTGGGTACCTTCTTCATATTGAAAGCCTTCTGCCGAGGCTAACGAAGATAGCAGCAAAACCAGCAGCACCAGAACATTCGTCATCAGTTTACGAACCATATTTAACCTCTTTCCTATTATTACGTTAGGTACTCTTTCTGTGACGAATTGGCCCGTAGAATTTTACCCGGTTCGTTCTTACCTGCGAATCCTGCCATTCTGGAAGAGAAAAAAAAAGGGCGGAAAATACCGCCCTTCATCGAAGGTTCAGGAACTACCTCAGTCCGAAAAGGTACGAGGCAACAGCCGTCATTTCCTTTTCGTTCATGTCCATCGCTGTGGTCCGCATCATCTGGGAATCTCCATCATTGTGCCGTTCCCCTGACTGAAAGCTTTTTAGCTGAGTAACTGTATATTCAGGCCACTGACCTGCGAGCGCAGGAAATACCGCTGGACCGTTACCGTTGCCGGTTGGCGAGTGGCAGGCGGTACATGCTGCGATATTTTTGCGCGCTATACCGGCGCGATAGATCGATTCACCCAACTCTACAAGATCTTGCTTCGCCGTACCCTGGTTCCGGGACTGGCTCTCGTAGTAGGCGGCGATATCTGACAGATCGCTTTCGGACAGATTGTCCAGAATGCCCGTCATGGTGAGCACTTCCCTTTGACCGCTTTGAATTTCGAGTAACTGCTTGAGAAGGTACTGAGCGTTTTGTCCCGCAATATTCGGGAACATTGACGCAGGGCTGTTCCCGATTTCTCCGTGGCAGGCAAGGCAGGTACCGGCGAGATCCTTGCCTTTTACGGCGTTACCTTCTGCGTAAGTCATCGGCGCCACAAAGGCGAGTACTGCAAACATTATAATCTTTTTCATAGCGTCACTTCTTAAGTCCACTTTTCTGTGCGAAGGCAACAGTTGGGGTTAACAGGCACGCCCTAATTTGAAGAGGGTGCTAGAATGCGGGACGCATTGTATAACAAAGCACCTGCAGTTGGGATAATACGGTCAAAAATGTCTTTTAAGTTCAAAACAGCAAAATTTGTCACCAGCGCCGCAACGCTGTCTCAGTGTCCCACAGATGAGGGAGCCGAGATCGCTTTTTGCGGGCGCTCCAACGCGGGTAAATCCAGCGCTATCAATGCGTTGACCGACCAGAAAGGGCTGGCGAGGACCAGTAAGACGCCGGGTCGAACGCAGTTAATCAACTTTTTTACGCTCGATGACGAGACCAAACTGGTAGATTTGCCTGGATACGGTTACGCGAAAGTACCTATTTCGATCAAAGAGCACTGGCATCGTCATCTGGATGAGTATCTGCGTGATCGGAAAAGCCTCCGCGGTATGGTGCTTCTAATGGATATCCGGCACCCGTTGAAGGAATTCGACGAAATGATGATTGAATGGTCGATCGACAGTGGTTTGCCCTTACACATCCTTTTAACCAAGGCCGACAAGCTGAAACGAGGCGGCCAACAGAACGGCCTGCTGGGTCTACGGAAGCATCTGCCACCCGAAATAACGGCCCAGGTATTCTCTGCAACCAAAAAGCTGGGCATTAAAGAACTTGAAAAAAGTCTAACGGAGTGGCTGGAATCTTAAGTCTGGAATCTTAAGTAAAAAAGGCCCTGGTCAACGCTAGGGGAGAGTGTGACCAGGGCCCGCACTTCGGTTCTTTTGGGGGGAAAATTACCGAAGTTATTGCTTGCGTACATTATGACCTGCTGATCACAGTAAAGTTCAACAACAAAAGTGGAGGTTACTCCACTTTTTGGGGAAAGCCAGTAAAACTGGAGTGCCCGTCAAAGCTCGCTCTAATGAGCCTCATCCCAATTGTCCCCAACCCCAGCCTCAACAACTAAAGGAATACACAGCTCGACAGCACCGGACATCAACTTTTCAACACCGCTTGCTACCTCCTGGACATTTCCTTCAGGCACTTCCAGGACCAGTTCATCGTGAACCTGCATCGTCATACGCGTATCAAGGTTCGATGATGCCAGCCAACCATGTACAGTAATCATGGCCTTCTTGATAATATCCGCAGCTGTTCCCTGCATCGGTGCATTAATCGCCGTCCGCTCCGCAGCCTGCCTACGCTGAAAGTTACTAGCCCTGATTTCAGGCAGGTATAGCCTTCGTCCGAAAATAGTTTCCACATAGCCTTGCTCGGCAGCTAGTGCACGCGTTCGATCCATGTAGTCCTTCACACCGGGGTAACGATTAAAGTAAAGGTCGATATAATCCTGCGCGGCACCGCGAGAAATATTCAGCTGTCTCGACAATCCAAATGCAGACATACCGTAGATCAAGCCAAAGTTAATCGCTTTAGCACTCCTCCTGTGATCATCAGATACATCTGATACCGCCCCCCCAAACACTTCAGCCGCTGTTGCCTTATGAATATCGAGCCCATTTTTAAAGGCATGTATCAGGCCCTTGTCCTGCGAAAGGTGGGCCATAATTCGCAACTCAATCTGGGAATAATCAGCCGCCATGATCTTGTACCCGTCTGGCGCAATAAATGCCCGCCTTACGCGCCGACCTTCTTGCGTCCTGATGGGAATGTTCTGCAGGTTTGGGTCCGAGCTTGAAAGTCGCCCGGTCGCCGTCACTGCCTGATGATAAGAGGTATGTATCCTGCCCGTGCTTTGCGCTATCTGTTTAGGCAGCTGATCGGTATAGGTAGATTTGAGCTTGGACAGCCCGCGATACTCCATAATCACTCTGGGCAAAGGGTAGTCGAGCGCCAATTCCTGTAACACTGGTTCCGCAGTTGAAGGTTGGCCCTTGGGCGTCTTTTTGATGACCGGCAAACCCAGTTTTTCAAAAAATATCTGCTGTAATTGTTTTGGAGAACCGAGGTTGAATTCTTCCCCTGCCAGGCCATAGGCTTCCTGTTCAAGCTCATGAAGGCGTTTTTCCAATTCCCTGCTTTGCAGCTTTAACTGTTCCTCGTCCAGTAGTACACCACCGCGCTCCACATCCGACAGAATAGGCACGAGAGGTATTTCAATATCCTGATAGACCGAGGCCAATCTGCCTTCGGCCTGAAGTCTTGGCCATAAGACCTGGTGCAGCCGGAACGTTATGTCAGCGTCTTCCGCCGCGTAGTGTCCCGCCTTGTCGAGCTCAATCTGGTTAAACGTCAGCTGCTTGGCGCCCTTGCCGGCGATGTCCTCAAAATGTACCGTCGACAGACCAAGATAGTTCAACGCAAGGTCATCCATATTATGGCGGGACGCGACAGAATTCAGCACATAGGATTCCAGCATGGTGTCGATTACCTTTGCCTTGATGCTCACGCCATGCCTAGCCATCACACTGATATCGTACTTAAGATTTTGGCCTATAATGGTTTTTTCGGGGTTCTCGAGTAATGGTCGTATCTTCGATAGCACCAGCTCCATCGCCAGTTGTACTGGTGCACCTTCATAGTTGTGTGCCATCGGCACGTAGGCCGCCTTTCCTGCTTCACAGCAAAAAGACAATCCGACCAGTTTCGCTTCCATATAATCGATTGAGGTTGTTTCAGTGTCAAAAGCAAAAGCATCAGCCCTTGCCAGTTTTTCCAACCAAATGTCCAGCTGAGTCTCGTCAAATACAGTCTCGTACTCGGTCACAAGGGTCGGCGTAGGTGGGCTCTCGTTGGTGTCGGCGGGCGCATCACTATTTATCTCATTTACCCAGGGCCTGAACTCGAGCTCGGTAAATATGGCAAGTAGCCCCTCTGAATCTGGCTCTGAGGGCGCAAGCCCATCAACACTATACTCAAGCTCCAGGTCTTTTTTGATAGTGGCAAGCTCATAGGACATCGGTAGGAATTCCAGCGAATCACGCAGATACTCGCCAACTTTACCTTTCACCGATTCCGCGTTTGCCATCACTCCATTGAGCGACTCGAACGACTGCAACCACTTCACCGCGGTTTTGGGACCACACTTTGGGACACCCGGAATATTATCTGAGGTATCACCCACCAGCGCTAAGTAGTCAATAATCTGGTCGGCGCGAACCCCGAACTTCTCTTCCACACCTGGTCCATCCATCAGGGTATCAGTCATGGTATTGATCAAGGTCACATGGGGCGTCACCAGCTGCGCCATATCCTTGTCTCCTGTTGAGACCAGCACATCCATTTTCTTTGCCGTCGCCTGGGTGGCGAGCGTCCCAATGACGTCATCCGCCTCTACGTGATCAACAACCAGAATGGGCAATCCCATCAATCGGATAATGTTATGAATGGGCTCTATCTGGCTGCGCAACTCGTCCGGCATCGGCGGCCTGTTGGCTTTGTAATCCTTATAAATCTCGTTACGAAAGGACTTACCCTTTGCATCAAACACGACTGCAATATGACTGTCGGGATACTCCGCTATCAGCTTACGAATCATGCTGATAACACCCTTGATAGCACCGGTTGCCTGGCCTTTGGACGAAACCAGTTGTGGCAGTGCATGATATGCTCGAAAAAGGTACGATGACCCGTCGACCAGCACCACCTGATAATTATTCTTCATTTTTAACCTCGCTCATGAAGGGCAAAGATACTGTGAACACCACCCTTTTTCCATTAGCACTGCTAGTTGGCTTAATGTTTCTTGCAGAAATAGCATCTGCTGCACCATCCCCGGAAGAATACGACAAAGACCAGATTGAACTCATCGAAGGGGAAGATCGAATGATTTATGAGTACCGCCAGAACGGGATGCTCACCATGATCAAAGTCGTTCCAAAAAAGGGCCTACCCTACTACATGGTTCCATTAAACGGCGCCCAGCGGATTGAGGGTCTTGATCACCAGAAAAAGCTCTACCCCCAATGGGTCATCAAGGAATGGTAGCCAATGGCAGCTTTTACGACATTTACTGAGGAAGCGCTCGAAAGATACCTCGTGATGTTTGGCAAAGGCGAGCTCAAGGCGTGCACGCCTGTTGCCGGTGGCATAGAGAACTCTAATTATTTTGTCACCCTGGATAGCGGCTCAGGCGATGTCGAGTATGTGCTGACCATCATTGAACAGTTCGGTTTCGATGAGGCTCCTTTCTTCAACAAGGTTATGTCACAGCTCCTTCATCAAGGCCTGCCGGTCGCTGCTCCACTCTCCACGCTTGACGGAATGTCCTCTACCATTTTTTGTGGTAAACCCACTTTCCTGCAACCGAGACTTGAAGGTAGCCACCTGGTAACAGTCAACGAAGATCATTGTTTTCAAATCGGAGAGTTTCTTGGGGGCGCGCACCGGGCGTTAAGCAGTCTCAAATCGACGCGGGAAAACCCCTACCATCTTGGCTGGATGCAAAGCACTCTGAATTCTATTTCAAACAGGCTGAGCGATCCCGAAAGAACGCAGCTCACGAAATTACTTGGCGAGTACGAGCGCATTGAAGCACTGGAACTGCCGACTGGCCTGATCCATGGAGACCTGTTCAAAGACAATGCACTATTCACCGATCAGGGTGAACTCAAAGGTGTTATCGATTTTTATCATGCATGTCACGACATCCTGATCCAGGATATAGCAATCGCTATCAATGATTGGTGCCAGACATCCACAGGAACCATTAAAGAAGCGCTTCGCGCTTCATTGATTGCTGGCTATGAAGAGATCCGTACCTTGGAGAAAGAAGAGGTCCAGGCACTGGTTCCACTTCAACGAACCAGCGCGGCCCGATTTGCCCTGACGCGTTTTCTAAGTGGCGACCCACCGCTCAAGCCACCGGAAGAAATGCTGCGTCTTGCGAGCTCACTCACTGTATAAATAGAAAACACCAAATAGCTCGTCTTCATCGAGCCAGGTTTTTACTCTCGAAAAACCAGCGCCCACCGCCATCCCCAGCACTTCATCGACGGTATATTTGTGGGAGTTTTCTGTGTGTACCTTCTCGCCATCAGCAAATTGAAAGTTGTGACCCGCAACACTGACAGATTGATCGCAGGTGCTTATCAGAAACATCTGGATACAACCTTGTGCCACATCGTATGTTGCTTCGTGTCTAAACCGGCCGAGGTCAAAATTTGCACCATATTCCCGATTGATGTGTTCGAGAATATTAAGGTTAAAATCTGCAGTGACGCCGCTCTTATCGTTATAGGCTTCGTTTAGCACTTTGATATCTTTCTTCATATCGACGCCTATCAACAAACCACCGTCGGCTCCTACCAGTGAGCGGATACGGCTTATAAATGCCACCGCATCGCTTCTCTCAAAGTTACCAATACTGGAACCCGGGAAGAAGCTCACATGCCTTTTTTCACTTTCAAAGGGCAGTTCAAAGTCAACCGTGAAATCAACGCAGGTCGCATGAACCTCCAACCAGGGGTACTCTCGACCAAGGGCTTCAGCCGCCTGGACCAGGTAATCCCTGGATATATCGAGCGGTGCGTAAAGACTTGGTCTCAGGCTATCCAACAGGATTCTTATCTTCTCTGAAGACCCACTGCCATATTCGATCAACAGAAAGTCTTCACCAATCACCTGGCTAATCTCACTCGCATGGTCACGCAATAATTGCGTTTCTGTTCTTGTCGGGTAGTACTCTGGCTGCCGAGTAATCTCAGTAAATAACTGCGACCCCTTCTCGTCATAGAAAAACTTTGGGGACAAGGTTTTTTGAGTCTTGCTCAAACCCACCACGATCTCATCAGTGAAATCACTGGCCTCAACTCCCTGATCATAGAAGTAAACCGTTGACAGGGCATTCATAAACTGTCCTTGCTGATTAAATCCTGCGCAAGTCGAATGCCTGAAAACTGCCAACGATCTGGAGGGTAAAAGAAATTCCGATAGGTCGGCCTGATATGGGAGCGGGGTGACGCGCACGATCCTCCTCGAAGCACCAGTTGGTTCGCCATAAACTTGCCATTGTACTCGCCCAACTGTCCGTCAAACGGTTTGAAGGAAGGGTAGGCCCCGTAACCTGACTGGGTCCATTCCCAGACATTACCAAACTGGCTTTGCATTCCCTCACCGCTTTGACCTGAAGGATGGAACAGCTTCGACTCTACAAAATTGCCCTCTACAGGCGCGTCTACTGCTGCATGTTCCCACTCGTGCTCAGTAGGTAACCTGCACCCTTTCCATCTGGCATAGGCATCTGCCTCGTATGCGCTGACATGACAGACCGGACGGTTCGGATCAGCCAACTGTTCCCCTGTCAGGCGGTATTCAAAATAACTGTCACCTTGTTTATGCCAGTAAAGTGGCATGCTCCACCGTTGATCTTGCTGCGCCTGCAATCCGGCCCAACCATCTGAAAGCCACAACTCCGGTCTCTCATAACCACCATCTTCAATAAACTCTACAAACTCACCATTACTGACAAGGTTCGTTGATAGCCTAAATGGGTGAAGGAAAACCTGGTGCCTGGGCGTTTCATTATCGAAGACAAATTCTTGGCCTGCATCTGTACCTGATTCAACTAACCCACCGTCAAACTCGACCCAGCGGGCGTTGAATTCGAGGCTATCGTCAGCTTTCTGGTCAACATACACGGGTTTAAGCGGGTTATTTCCAAGGTTGTATTTTATATCAGTCAGGATTAATTCCTGGTGTTGCTGTTCGTGGTTTAGCCCCAGCTGAATTCGAAAGCCGATTTCATCAATCATCGACGCTTGAATCAGTTCAAGCATTTTCTCATCAACGTAATGCCGGTACTCAAGCACACGCGCAAGGGTAGGACGCGACAGAAAACCCCGGTTAGGCCGGCTAAAAGGTTTACCAACACCGTTGTAATAAGAGTTAAACAACATTTCGAAAGATGGATCAAAAACGCGGTAGTTATTGCTGAACGGCTTAAGTAAAAAAGTTTCAAAAAACCAGGTGACGTGAGCCAGATGCCACTTGGGAGGACTAGCGTCATCCATGGGCTGAATCTGGTAATCCTCAATCTCCAGAGGCGCACAAAGCGCCATCGTCTGATTCCTGACTGAAAGATAGAGTGCCGCCAGCTGGGATTCATTTTCTAATTGCAGATTGGCACTCATAGGAACACCAGCACAGATATTGCGGCCATTGTAGGACATGTGGTTTTAAAACTGTACCGCGAAATAATGGCTATTTCGCCAACGAATCAATTATGGCGCAAGCTAGAGAGACAGTCCCCCGATGACTCGTTGTATGTTAGAAGAATTGTGCGGCGCTTTAATAAACCCGGCATAACGTCCGTCTGGATCTATCAGTACCAGGGACGCCGAATGATCAACAAGATAAGACCCTGGCACAAGTCCGGGCACTTTCCCGAAGGCAATATTCAATTGCGCCGCGAGCTTTACCGTTTCTTCAAATGTGCCGGTATAGCCGATGAAATTGGGGTTAAAGGCCGGGACGTATTGCGCGAGCCGCTCCGGTGTATCGCGGTCCGGGTCGACACTCACCATCACAACGGCTGGAGGATCATCAAGAGCGCTAATGGCGTCATTTAGTACGCTTAAAGTGGTTGGGCAAACATCAGGGCAAGTGGTGAACCCAAAAAAGAGTAAAGACCAACCTCCTTTCAAATTCGATAACCCAGCACGGCGCCCCAGATGGTCAGTCATGACGAACCCGGAGATCAGCCGGGGTTCATCAAATCGATAGTAGCCAAGCTTTGCGGCGTCTTCGGCGCTCATGGGTCTTGGGATTATGACGCTCGCGAGCGTGAGTCCCAGGATGACCGAAATAAAGGCAGCTATGCCAAGCAGTGTGTTCCTGACGCCTGGTTCCATATCGTTAGGTAGCTCGTTCTAGGATGTATAAGTGACGGGAAAGAGGTAATGATCTACCAGCAGTGCAACAAATATTGCCATCAGGTAAAAGATCGAATACCGGAATGTCTCCATCGGTGCTTTTTCGTCATCCGTTAACAACATGACCAGCGCCCAGTACATAAAGCCCGCACCGAGGGCCAACGCTGCTAACAAGTAAAGGATATTGCTCATCCCGATAACAAACGGGAGCACCGACGTAATGACCATGATGATCGTATAGAGCAGGATATGTACCTTGGTGTAGTGCGCGCCATGAGTTACCGGCAACATGGGGATATCAACATCCCGATATTCTTCCATGCGGTCAATCGCCAGAGCCCAGAAATGTGGGGGCGTCCAGGCAAATATGATCAGAACCAGCAATAACCCACCACCATCAACGCTACCTGTCACAGCTGTCCAGCCGAACAATGGGGGAGCCGCGCCAAACAGACCGCCTATAACAATATTCTGGGGCGTCGCGCGTTTCAGGTACATGGTGTAAACAACGCCATAACCGAGCCACGAAGCAAGGTTAAGCCACGCTGTCAGCGGATTAATCAGCACAGCAAGGACGCCAATACCCGCAATACCGGTAACACCCACAAAAACGGCACCTTGCATGTTGGTGACCCGTCCCTGGGCAAGCGGACGATTCCGGGTTCTGGCCATTTTCGCGTCGATATTGGCATCAACAAGATGATTGAGCGCAGCAGCAGAACTCGCAACCAGCGCCACACCAAGGCTGCCAAACACAATCACATCGAGTGGCACCATTTCATTGGTTGCCAGGAACATTCCGACCAACGTGCAAAGCAACATCAGCAGGACGACCCGGGGTTTACACATCTCCAGGTAGTCTCGCCAGGATGGAGACCGCAATATTGTATGGGTGATATCAGTCATGGTCGGGATGTCGCAAATTTGACCGCGAATTCTACCGAAATTGCGACCCATTTGCATGAAAAAGCGACCCCAAATCGCGCTTAAGTCGATTTGGCTCAATCTCAATGGCACCCGAAAAAAACCCGCAGGCGCTAGCCCGAGATACGCGACCATTAAAACCAGAAACTACTCTCAGCCGATATTGGAGATTTTCAGGAGATGCTTCAAGTCCCGCAACATGGGCTTACCGGCCTTGTCCAGACTGTAAAGCATCATGACGTTGTGGTTAGGGTCCATTAGCAGCAAGACCGGACCGTCGCCGGTAGCAACGCGCTTGAAGGTGGTCATGCCAGAGACCACCTTAACGTCCGGATGCTCAACGCCGAGGTGTTCCATAAGGTCCGGTGTATCGGTCGAAATCAACACCACCCGCTGAACACGGTTTGCATCTTTGCCCAACCCGGTGACTACCTGCCTTGACAGATACAACATTTCTCGACATTGATCGCCACAACCACCTTCTATCGGCTGGATCAATACCCAGGTACTGAAAGTGGCGAGTTCTTCACTCATTGTCGTGCCATCTACCGATGGCGTGACCAGCTCACCCTGATTCGTTGTCCCAGTCGGCGCCCAGTCGGGAAAGTGGAAAAATATAGCATAGGCGATGAACATTGGAACAAATGCGATCAGTAACAACGCTATGAATCGCTTTCTGCTCGCCATCAATTTTCCCGATGGCGCGTCTGAAGAAGAGTCCGGCTTAGGTTCATTCACGATATAAGTCCTTACTAAAGCCAAAAAACAGCCAGGCGATCAAAACCGCCAGTGCCATAGAAAACCATTGAATCGCGTAGCCCCTGTGCGTCTCCGGGGACATCACCGTACCGGGCCAGTATCGCGGAAGCGCACCAAGCTGGCCTGCCTCTAACCTGATCACAAACGGATATATACGCTTACCCACAGCAGCGTTCATTTTTTCAACATCGATTTGTTGCACAATAATCGGAAATTCAGTCGTCAGTGGGTTCTGATCGTTCAGCAGCAAGATCTGATTGCCAGGTTGGTAGATTCTACCCCGAATATCCGCAGGCTCATGGTGCACTTTGGGAAATTTGGGCGGGTCCTCGCGGGTCCGACCCATTGGGACAAAACCCCGGTTAACCAGGAAGAGCAGTCCCGTATCGTCACGGAATAACTGGTGTGCCTCAAAGCCAACCTTACCCTTCAACACCTTGTTATCCAGGAGTAGAACAGGTTCATGATACTCACCCACTAGCCGAACGGGCAGACCTTCCAAATCACCTTCTTCAAGTAGCTTTGCGGCCTCTAAGGACGGAAGAGACACTCGATGCGCCTTCTGTGCCAGTAATTCGCGCTTCTCGACTTCCCGTTCGAGCTGCCAAATACCCAGGCGCACAAAGCCAGCGAGGCACAGAACCGAAAAAACCGTCACTCTCCAGTTAAACCTGAACGCTCGATTCACACTACTTCCTTCATTTGTACACAATTCCCAGTGTTCGGAACGTATACTCCTCTGTCAGTTTTCAAGGCAAGCACCATGGTTTTTAAATTTATCGTCATCATACTCTTCATCGCAAATATCGTGGCGCTTGGTGCCGCCCTTAGAGCGCTGCTCACAGACCAAACCGACAGTTCCGGTAAAACCGTCAAATACCTGACTGTCCGAGTGTTACTTGCAGTGGCACTACTCGCCGTTGTCGCTGTCGGATTGATCACGGGCCAACTCGGCGCCTCCGCGCCCTGGCTGAGCTATTGATGGACGTCTACCTAACTTCTGTATCCCGCGTGCCTCTTTCAGGTCCCTGTAACGTTGAGCCGAGTAGGGCTGAGGGCTCCTTTGATGGACGTCTACCTAACTTCTGTATCCC